>JAIECN010000069.1 GCA_029068505.1 Alistipes sp. | reverse complement strand
CTCCGGAGTCTCGTGGGCTCGGAGTGGTGTATAAGAGACAGGTACATAGACCAGTCCGAACGTGGCCACGATGACCCATTGCGGTTGTACGTAGCCCCGGCAGGCCGAGAGCAGGAAGAAGCCGATGAACGCTGCCGGAAAGAGCTTCAGCGCCCGGCATGCGGCGTTTTCGGGGTGCGTTTTGCGCCAGGCCTGGATGTAGAGCGGCACATAGAGCGGGTTGAACACCGCCAGCATGTTGGCCGCGAAATCGGTGACGTAGCTCAGCCGGAACTGTGCGTTGCGGCCCGACAGATGATAGGCCAGCGAGGCCCAGTCGTGGTGGTATTGCCACAGCAGGTGCGGCACCAGCAGCAGGGCCGCCGTCGCGCCGCTCAAATAGAGGTCAGGACGACGCAGCAGCCGCGGATTGGCCGCCAGCGCGAAGATCAGCACCAGTGCCCCGTGGTATTTGCTGTAGGCCATCGCCGCCAGCGCGAGACCCATCCAGAACCAGGCCCCCCCCCGCCGTTCGGAGAACCGTTCGAACGTCAGCAGAAAGAGCGCCGAGGTCATCATCAGCGGCCCGTCCGGCACGGCCAGGAATCCGTAGAGTTGGAGCATCAGCGTGGTCGCCGTCAGCATGCCGAAAAGCATGCCGTCGCGGCGCGTGGCGTCCGCCGGGCGGATCAGGCGCCACAATATGTAGAGATAGAGGGGTTGCAGCAGCGTGAAAAGGAACCTCACGCCCGCTTCGCCGGGCAGCAGGCATTCGCCCAGCCTTACCAGCAGCGCCGTCATGGGCGGGTGGTCGAAATAGCCCCACGCCGGTCGTTCGGCGAAAAGATGGTAGTAGGCTTCGTCGTTGGCCAGTTCGGTGGCGGCCGCCTGCACTATATTGCACAGCCACCAGATGCCCAGCCACAGCGCCGCCATGCCGTCGGCCGAGAGCTGGAGCCGTGTCTTTTTCAGCAAGTTCTTCATTCGGAAAGCAAAATTAGCAATTTTATGCGACAATTCGTACGCATTTGGTTTTTTACCTTTCAACTTTGCTTTTTATGAAGTATGTTTGCATTCCGGTTCGGCGCATCGGATTGCCGGGCCGTTCGTGCAGCAGAGATGAACGATTCTTTTTCCCGCGCAGGGGCCGTTTGCGACGGCCTTCCCATGCCGCGCCGTCTGGGGGCCATCCTGGCCGTGGCGTTCGGCGTCGGGCTTTCCGTCTTGGACAGCGCCGTGGCCAACGTCGCCCTGCCCGCCATCGGTGCGCAGCTGGGCGTCTCGTCGGCCGATTCGATTTGGATCGTCAATGCCTACCAGTTGGCCGTCGTCGTCGCCGTTCTGCCTTTTTCGGCTTTGGGCGAGACGGTCGGTTATCGCAGGGTCTACCTCTGGGGACTGGCGCTTTTCACCGTCGCCTCGGCCGGGTGCGCTTGCGCCGGGTCGTTCGCCGCTCTGGTCGTCGCCCGCGTGTTGCAGGGGTTCGGCGCGGCCGCCGTCACGTCGGTCAACACCACCTTGATCCGCTTCATCTATCCTCGTGCGCAGCTCGGGCGCGGCATGGGCGTCAACGCCACGGTCGTCGCCGTCTCTTCGGTCGCCGGGCCTGCCGTCGCCGCTGGCATCCTCTCCGTCGGACCGTGGCCCTGGCTCTTTGCCGTCAATCTTCCCGTCGGGGCGGTCGCCTTGTGGCTCTGTGTCCGTTTTCTGCCCCGCAACCCCGTGCCGCCCGCCGCTGCGGCGCCCCGTTGGGCCGACATGGCCATGAATGCTTTGGTTTTCGGGTTGTTGCTGGCTTCGGTCGAGGGTTTCTCCCACGGTCTCGACGTGCGGCTGTCGTTGCTCGGGGCAGGTGCTGTGTTCGTCGTCGGCTTCTTCTTCGTCCGGCAGCAGGCGCGGTCGGCGCGTCCGTTGTTGCCGCTCGATCTGCTGCGGATTCCGGTTTTTTCGGTTTCATTGCTTACGTCGGTCTGTTCCTACCTCGCCCAGATGCTTTCCATGGTAGCCCTGCCTTTCTATTTCCAGCATACGTTCGGTTTCGACCAGACGACCACCGGACTGCTGCTCACGGCATGGCCCGCCGTGATCGTGGTTGCGGCGCCTGCGGCCGGGGCGCTCGTCGGGCGGTTCCATCCCGGAGCGCTCGCCGGCACGGGTCTTGCGCTTCTCTGCCTCGGCTTGGCGGCCCTGGCCTTGCTGCCTGCGCAGCCCGGCAAGTGGGATGTCGTGTGGCGGTTGGTGCTCGGCGGGGCCGGATTCGCGTTTTTCCAGTCGCCCAACAACAGCATGCTCATCGCTTCGGCGCCTGCCGGGCGCAGCGGTTCGGCCAGCGGCATGCTCGCCACGGCACGATTGGTCGGGCAGATGTCCGGCGCTGCTTTGATGGCTTTGTTTTTCCACCTTGTGCCTGCCCATGCCACCCGCACGGCCTTGTGGTGTGCGGCCGTCGCGGCGGCGGCCGGCTGTGCGGTCAGCTTCGCCCGTTTGTCGCTGCCGCTGCCCGAGGGGCTGGTACGCTGTAAATGAGATTTTTGTGACATGATGATCCGTTCGACACTTTTTGTCTTCCTGCTTTTTTCGGTGTGCGCCGCTTTTGCGCAACAAGAGGGAACGATCGGTCCGATCCGTCCGCCTTACTTGCAACTCGGCGACACGGTAGGGCTGGTCGCACCCGCAGGGCGTCTCGCAGCCCGCACCGACACGGCGCTCATTCGCGAGCGCTTCGCTTCGTGGGGGCTGCATGTGAAGTACGGTCCCCATTGCTGCGACGATTCCGAGGTCTATTTTTCGGCGCCCGACGCCCAGCGCGCCGCCGACCTGCAAGCCATGCTCGACGACCCTTCGGTGAAAGCCGTCATCGCTTGCCGCGGCGGCTACGGGTCGGTGCGGCTGTTGCCCTGGCTGCATCTGGAGGGGCTGCGCAGGCATCCCAAGTGGGTGGTGGGCTTCAGCGACATCACCACCCTCCATCTTTCGCTCTCCCATGTCGGGATCGAGAGCATCCACGGCACCATGCCCGGGTCGTTCCTTTTTCTTGAGGAGGACGTTTCTGCCGAATCGCTCCGGCAGGCGCTTTTCGGACTGCTCCGGCGCATCGATGTGCCGGTGCATCCGCTCAACCGTCCCGGTCGGGGCGTCGGTCGTCTCGCGGGCGGCAACCTCACGGTGCTGTGCGCTGCCTGCGGCACGCCCGAGGAACCGGATTTCGAGGAACCGACCGTGCTGTTCATCGAAGAGGTGGGCGAACATGCCTACCGTGTCGACCGTATGCTGCAACAGCTTTTGCGCAGCGGCGTGCTGTACAATGTGCAGGCGGTGGTCGTCGGAGACTTCACCCGCATGTCGGGCGCCGAACAATTCGGGGTCGACGATGTATGCGAAGTGGTTGCGGCGAATCTGCGGATGCTCGGCATCCCGCTGCTGTTCGGACTTCCGGCCGGGCACGACAAGGTGAACAAGGCGCTCTACCTGGGCCGCGAAGTCTCCGTATCGGTCGACGAAGAGGGCGGACACATTCTTTTTGCCGAAAAATAATAATTAGACTGCAGCTCGGCAAAATACAAACTCCGTTTGCTTTTGCTCTAGGCTTGCACTATCTTTTCAGAAAATAGGCTGCGCCTCGGCTATGCTCAAATAAATTTGGCATTGCTCTCGGCTTGCACTATCTTTTCAGAAAATAGGCTGCGCCTTGGCAAAATGCAAACAAGTTTGCTTTTGCTCTCGGCTTGCACTATCTTTGTCGAAAATATGTTTTATGGCAGGTTCCAATTTCGTTGATTACGTCAAGATTTTCGCCCGCTCGGGGCATGGCGGTGCCGGTTCGGCGCATTTCCGGCGCGAGAAGTTCGTGGCGTTCGGCGGCCCCGACGGCGGCGACGGCGGCAAGGGCGGCAGCATCGTGTTGCAGGGCGACCGGCAATATTGGACGTTGATCCACCTCAAGTATCAGCGCCACCAGTTCGCCGAGGACGGGCAGTGCGGCTCGGGCGCCCGGTCGTCGGGCAAGGACGCACCCAACATCGTCATTCCCGTGCCCCTCGGCACCGTGGCTAAACGGCTTGTGGAGCAGGAGGACGGCACGACCGCCATCGAATCCGTGGGCGAGGTGACCGAACACGGCGAGCAGCTCGTGCTGCTCAAGGGGGGCCGCGGCGGCTTGGGCAACTGGCATTTCAAGAGCGCCACCAACCAGACGCCGCGTTACGCCCAGCCCGGCGAGGAGGGCGACGAGGGGGCGTTCATCCTGGAGTTGAAAGTCTTGGCCGACGTCGGGCTGGTCGGTTTTCCCAACGCCGGCAAGTCCACCTTGCTGTCGGTCGTGTCGGCCGCCAAGCCCAAGATCGCCAATTATGCGTTCACGACGCTCGAACCCAACCTCGGCATCGTCGAGGTGCGCGACCACAAGTCGTTCGTCATGGCCGACATTCCGGGCATCATCGAGGGGGCGCACGAGGGTCGGGGCCTCGGTACGCGATTCTTGCGCCATATCGAGCGCAACTCGGTGTTGTTGTTCATGATCCCTGCCGACAGCGACGACGTGCAGCGCGATTACGAGGTGCTCCTGGGCGAGTTGACGCAGTATAACCCCGAGTTGCTGGACAAACGGCGCTTGCTCGCCATCACCAAGTGCGACATGCTCGACGACGAGTTGATCGACCAGATGAAACCCCAGCTTCCGGCAGGCATACCGTCGGTCTTCATCTCCTCGGTCTCGGGTCTTAATATTCAGCAGCTCAAGGATATGCTTTGGCAGGCGCTGCAGGAGTAGCGACGAATGCCGTTTCGAATCCGGTGATGCGGAGCGAGTAGCTGCCGCCGAACCGGTCGACGATTCCGCACAGCGAGCCGCTGCCCGAAGGCAGCGGCTCGCCTGCATAAATGCAGCCGCCCGACGTGCGGACGTTCAGCCGATGCCCCGCCGGATCTTCGATCGTCCGTTCGGTGGTCGTGTAGCGGCCCGTCTGCGGGTCGCGGTCGCACCACGCACCCGTTTCGACGAACCGTACGTTGTCTATGCGTATATAGGTGTCGATGTGCGTCGGCGTGAGTTCGCCGATGCTTGCCGGCAGTGCAGCTATCCGTTGCGGAGTCCGTCCGCTCGTCCGGATGTGGCGTCCCAGTTCTTCGCGCGGAATGCAATAGGCGTCGCCGTCGCTCTTTCCCAGCCGGATTTTTCCGCCGTAGTCATAGAGCGTCAGACCGTTGCAGTAGACGATCGCTTCCGTGCCCAGCGGATAGGGGTTGCCCGCAGCAGGGTAGTCGGCCGCGATCGTTATGCCGCCGCTGGCATCTTGAATCACCAGCGTGCGCCCGAATTCTCCGTACCGGTTGTTGCCCGTCACCGTGCCGCGCACGACCGTCTGGTCGGCGAGCGTGTAGGTTTGTCCGTCGCAGAGCGACTTCAATCCGGCGATGGAGCGGGTGGCCCGAGGCAGCTCCTCGTCCTCGAACTTGAGCGTGTCGGCCCGGTCGCAGGCACTGAACAACAGGGCTATGGCCGACAATCCTGCTTTGAAACCTCCTATTCTTCCCGCTCGCAAAAGTCGTGTGAAGTCTTTAAGAATGAGGATGCAATTTAATATTGCATGTATTGCAATATTAAATAGATTCCGATTGTTCCGTTTCTTGGGAAAGATGCTCCCGGGGATATCTGATCAGGTCGTTCGCATCCCTGATTTTCAGGATGTAGCCTTTGTCGTCGTCGTATTGCAGGATGCCCGTCAGCGAGCCGCGGCCGGCCGGTATGTCGTCTTCCGCAAAGTCGGCATATTCGCGGACATAGGTGTGGATGTGTTCGCCCTGCCCGTTGGCGAATCGTTTGTAGCCGCCCCAGCCGCTCAACGCGACGGAGACGGGAGCATAGTGCATGCCCTCGATGCGGATCAGCGTGCCGCACATCCGCGGCGTCAGCTCCCCGATTTTGCACGGGGTCGGTTCGAGCGGTTTCAGCGGGGTGTTGTCGTCGCGGACGACCATGCGGTCGAGCGCCGCGCGCGAGGCGAGGTAGTCCGTCGCATAGCCGCTTCCGGCTGCGGGCATGCGTCCCGCCTGCAACACGCCGCGGCTTTCGCCCAAGGCCCAGCCTTGCAGCCGTACCGCCACCCGGCAGCCCTCGGGATAGTCGTTGTGCAGGTGATCCAGACCCGCCATGATTTCCAGCGCCGCACCGTCCGATTCGATGCAGAACGTGCGGTAGAAGTTGGCGTTGCGGTCATGGGTCGTCACGCGGCCCTCGACCGTGATTTCGTTCGTGATTTCAAGCGTCGTTCCCTCGAAAAGGTCGCGCAGTTCGCCGATCGTCGTCGTGATCGGCGGCATGACCGTCTCTCGGGGTTTGTCGTCGTTGCATCCGGCCAGCAGCAGCACGGCCAGGACTGCCAGCGCTTTTCCTATTTTCTCTATCTTCGGCATAGTTTGTCCTTTCTGCATCTCTTATCCTTCGATGCGTGAATCTTTCAGTCCCAAGAAGTAGAGTATGCCGTCCAGACCGATCGTCGAGATCGACTGGCGCGCCGTCGCCTTCACCTTGGGTTTGGCATGGAATGCGATGCCCAGACCCGCCAGGTTGAGCATCGGCAGGTCGTTGGCTCCGTCGCCCACGGCCACCGACTGGGCGATGTTGATCCCCTCGAACTGGCACAGCAGCCGCAGCAGTTCGGCCTTGCGGCGTCCGTCGACGATTTCGCCGATGTAGCGGCCCGTGAGGCGGCCGTTTTCGACCTCCAGTTCGTTGGCATATACGAAGTCGAATCCGTATCTTTGGCGCAGGTAGTTGCCGAAGTAGGTGAATCCGCCCGAGAGGATCGCCGTCTTGTAGCCTACGCGCTTCAGAATCGTCATCATGCGTTCCAGACCTTCGGTGATCGGCAGGTTGCGGGCTATTTCGTCCATCACCGCGACATCCAGCCCTTTCAAGAGGGCCACGCGGCGCGTGAAGCTCTCGCGGAAGTCGATTTCGCCGCGCATGGCGCTTTCGGTGATGGCGCGCACCTCTTCGCCCACGCCCGCCCGGTCGGCCAGTTCGTCGATCACCTCCGTCTCGATGAGCGTCGAGTCCATATCGAAGCAGATCAGGCGGCGGCTGCGGCGGTAGATGTCGTCTTTCTGGAACGAGACGTCGAGTCCCATTTCCGAGAGGTTCATGAAACGTTCCTGCATCGCGCTGCGGATTTCGTCCGTCAGCGAGCCGCGCACCGAGAGTTCGATGCAGGCCTTGGCCGCGCGGTCGTCTTCGTGCAGGGGCATGCGGCCCGTCAGGCGGCGGATGGCGTCGATGTTCAGACCGTGTTCCGCCACCACGGCCGTCACTTCGGCTATGTGGCGTGCCGAGACCGTGCGGCCCAGCAGCGTGATGATGTAGCGGTTCTTGCCCTGGCGGCCCACCCATGCGTTGTAGTCTTCTTCCGGGATCGGCGTGAAGCGGATCATCACGCCCAGCGCCGAGGCTTTGAAGAGCAGTTCTTTCATGATGTTGCCCGACTTGTCGGGTGTCGTCATGATAAGAATGCCTAAGGTCAGCGACTGGTGGATGTTGGCCTGGCCGATGTCCAGGATGCAGGCGTCGTAGCGCGCCAGTATGGAGGTCAGCGACGAGGTCATGCCCGGTTTGTCGGCTCCCGAAATGTTGATTTGTATGATTTCGACGTTGTTCTGCATGGTGTTTCCGCAGTTTTCAGAAAGATTCGGTTTTCTACAAAGGTAATTGAGCCGAAGGCAACCCCGAACTCGTTCAAAGTTGCCAAGGCGAAGTCTAATCTTTTACAAAGTTAAGGAATTTCTTCGTTTTCTTCTTGCTCTTGCAAATTATTTGCTGGTTTTTGTCGCACCGGAGTTCCGGGCATAAAAAAACAGGAACCTCGAAAGAGGTTCCTGCTGATAGAATACAATGTTTATTCTTGAGTCTACTTGTCTCCAGACAAGTATTTTTTCAAATCGGTCGCTAATTTACCGATGGCGAAAGCAATAATAGCGACGTCATCCAGCAAACCGATTATAGGAATAAGATCAGGGATAGCGTCTATAGGACTAATTAAGTAAAGCAAGGCTCCGATAGCGATTGCTTTTCCAGCCCAAGGTGCTTCGGGGTCTTGGATAAAATTCCATAACGCCATGACTTGATCCCAAATTTTGGCGACCTCACCCCGGTTCATGGCAAATAGTTTAGCGCCGATTTTCGGTATATCCTGTTCCGATGCGTTATCCTGCATCCGCTGGTACATTTTTTCTTTCTTGTCCATAATAAGTTTGGTTTAATAGTTAGGTTAAAATTCTTCTTCAAGGGTTTGATAACTAAAAGTTTTCCAATATTCAGCAGTTTTGTAAGCTTCGCCGGAACCGACCGGAACACGTAGGAAAGGTTTTTGTACCCCTTCCCTGAGAAGGAATACGGTTCCTCCGGTGCTCGGCGGAACGACGGCTTTGCAATATATGGAGCTTAGCCTTGGTTGATTCCCATATCGTTGAGCCCAAAAAGCATATTGTCCGATCGACGTCACATTCTGCGGAATGGTGATTTTTGTGCCGAAACGACAATCATAAAAAGCAGCATATCCAATCGTGGTTACACTTTCGGGTAACGTTATATCTCTCAGATCAAGTTTCTGGCACCTGTCAAAAGCACAGCTTTCAAATGTCGTTATTCCATCCGGGAATGTTATGCTTGTTAAACCACTGCATCCCTGAAAAGCATATCTCCCAATTTCTTTCAGAACTTTCGGCAGTTTGACGGAGGTCAAAGAAGTTTTCTTCTCGAAAGCATATGCGGGCAGTATTTCCAACTGTGCGCTCTCCAAATCCAGCACGGCAAGATTCGGTAAACCTTTCAGTGTTCGAATGTCCTTGTCATTCGGATTGCCGACAATAGTCAATTCGGTAATGGCTTCCTGGTCGTAGTCGGTCAGCAATTCGGCCAGTGTGCCGGGCGTCAGAATCGTAATCAGTGTCGCACTGGATTCGAAACGGAGTGTGACGTCGACGGATGTCGTAGCTGTGCGGGAGCCGTCCGTGGCGGTGATTAATACCTTGTTGGTGGCTGGAACATCTGCTGTGATAGCGACCGAACCTTTGAGAATGTCGGCCGTCGGAGTCACTTTGAATTTATAAATGCCGGTCTCTGAGTTTTCCTGCTTGGCCGTCACGACCGTTTTGTTGCTGCCGCCCGTAACGGTGTAGTGCACGGTGTGGATTTCATTGGGCTGGAACGTCAGCGTTTCTTCCGCATCGACCTCGATGTGCAGCGTCCCCTCTTTCGGAATGGAAAATGCCGTTTCTCCGTCGGCCAGCACGATGCTCCATGCGTCAGGCTCTTCGGTTATTTGCGAGACGAGGGGCATCGTGACAAGTTCGGTCGTGCCGTCAGGGGCCAGACCCGCGGGCCACCAGCTCTTTCCGTCGTCGACGGAGATATGCCAGTAGCCTTTTTCGGCTTTCAGCCGCGGCACGGTGCCCTCATCGTTCACCACCGGCACCGGAGCGCCGGTCGCCGTGAGTAGCGGTTGGCCGTTCATCGCCCAACAGCGGATGCCGTCGGCTTCGTAGACGCCGAATTGCGGAACTAATTCCTGAGTTTTGGCATCGGGGTCGAGATAGAGGGTAACAGCACCGTTCTGTTTGAACGCAAGGCCATAACCTATGATCTCGCCGGCCGGGGCGATGGGTGCGACGGACACCACGCAGTCGGGCAGTTCGTCCGCCGCAATCAACGTGTACAGCGTCGCAAGGTCGCTGTTGAGTTGTTCGCACAACGTTTCGAGCCGCTTGGCGGCTTCGGGGGTGGGAGGTTCGGTCGGTTCGTCGACCTCCTTGGCCGAGCTGCACGCGCTGAGAAGTGCCGCGGCAGCCAGCAAGAGAAACAGTCTCTTCATCATGACTTGTATTCGGTGGCCGCCCCGATCCCGCCGGCGACCGTTCGCTCCAAAAAGAAAGTGTGGGATCGTTTGTCTATCTGAACGAAGGTTGTGGTAAGACCCGAACACAAATAAACAATACCCCACACTTGTAAAGGATATGCTTGCTGAGCGAACATACCGATACAAGCGATGAGCATTCTGTTCTCCTTGTGTTCTTGAAAATTACCACATTTTCGTTCAAGGATGAAGCAAAACACTTTCATCTTCAATATGTCTGTCCTCCGCGCGGGGGACAAGTGCAAAGATACGAAAATGTTTGCAATAAACGATACGCTCATGCGGGGTATTGCGGTGGCAAAGTTAGCGTAAGCCCTTTGAAAATTGCGTTTTTTCTTTTATTATGTTATGCGTATGTTCCCGATTTTTCGTTGTCCGAACGAGTTTGCAGCGATTTCTACGGCTGCTGTTCGTGCGAGGGTGCGGAGTTGGTGCGCGCGATATGTCGGTCGATTATTTTCCGTTTCTGCGGATTTTGGTTATTTTTGCGGACAGAACAGCTAACTTTTAAACGGAAGGATTTCTATGTGGACTTTTTTTGCCCAGGCCCTCCCTGTCGATGAGCCGTTGCTGGTTCCCGACAGCGTGCAGAAAGCGAACCTCGCACAGACCATCGACAAGGTAATGAACATGGATTATCGGGCATTCTTTACCGACATGCTCAACGACGGCGTGTGGATTCTCCTCAAGTTGTTGCTCGCCTTGGCCATCTATCTGGTCGGCCGGTGGGTGGTCAAGCGTCTCGTGCGGTTGCTCGACATGGCTTTCGAGCGGCGCAAGGTCGACGTTTCGTTGCGCATGTTCGTGCGCAACGCCGTCAAGGTCGTCTTTTCGCTCCTTCTGGTGCTCATCGTCGTGCAGACGCTGGGCGTCAACGTCACTTCCGTCATCGCCCTCTTCTCCGCCGCCACGCTGGCCATCGGTATGGCGTTGAGCGGCACGGCGCAGAACTTCGCCGGCGGCGTGATGATCCTGCTGATGAAGCCCTACCGCGTCGGCGATTTCATTTCGGCCCAGGGGCAGTCGGGCACCGTGCGGGAGATCAAGCTCTTCTCCACGGTCATTACCACTGGCGACAACCAGACCATCTACATTCCCAACAATTCGATCGCCACGGCCATCATCGATAATTATTCCACCGCCGATTTGCGGCGCGTCGATTGGACGGTCGGCATCTCCTACGGCAACAGCATCGAGACCGCCCGCAAGACGTTGCTCGACATCCTCGCCGCCGACGGCCGCGTGCTGCGCGATCCGGCTCCCGTGGTGCGGGTCGCTTCGTTGTCCGATTCGTCGGTCGACCTCACCGTCCGCGCCTGGGTGCGCAACGCCGATTATTGGGACGTCTTCTTCGAGAACAACGAGCGGTTCTACGACCGTCTGCCCGAGGCGGGCATCGGTTTCCCTTTCCCGCAGATGGACGTGCACATGAAAAAAGAGTAGTACCTATAAAGTATAGATTATGGAACTTAAGGAAATTCTGGCCATCTCGGGCCAGCCCGGTTTGTACAAGTTCGTGGCGCAGTCCACGCGCGGCGTGATCGTCGAGTCGCTCCTCGACGGGCGGCGGATCAACGCTTCGGCCACTTCCAAGGTCAGCGCGCTGACCGAGATTTCGATGTATACCGAGGGCGACGACATTCCCCTGGCCGACGTCTTCACCCGCATCTATGCCCATACCGGAGGCAAGGAGGCCGTCAGCCACAAGGAGAGTCCCGAGAAGCTCAAGGCCGCTTTCGCCGAGGTGCTGCCCGAGTACGACCGCGACCGCGTGCACGTTTCCGACATCAAGAAGTGCTTCGCCTGGTTCAATACGCTCGTCGCTGCCGGCTTCACCCAGTTCGAACTTCCCGACCAGAGCCGATGACACTTTCCGCCGAGCATGTCGAACGTCTGCGGGAGTTGCTGGCGCAGCCCCGGCAGCGGTTCGTGATCGTCGCCCACACCAACCCCGACGGCGACGCCGTGGGTTCGTCGCTGGCCTGGGCCGAGGTGTTGCGCGGCATGGGGCACGAGGTGACGTGTATCGTGCCCAACAAATATCCCTATTTCCTCGACTGGATGTCGGGCATCGAGCGGATCGTCGTCTTCAAGAACGACGCCGAGGGTGCGGCCGTGCGGGCCATCGGGCAGGCCGACGCCATCTTCTGCCTCGATTTCAACGCCGTTTCGCGCCTGGAGATACTCCGCGACACCATTGCCGCCAACACTACGGCGCGCCGTATCCTGATCGACCACCATCTGTCGCCCGACGAGGGTTTCGACTTGTCGTTTTCCTATCCCGACGCGTCGAGCACTTGTTACATCGTCTTCTGCCTCATCGAGACGCTTTTCGGCGTCGGGTCCATTTCGCCCGCTATGGCCGAGTCGCTCTACGTGGGCATGATGACCGACACGGGCAACTTCGCTTTTTCGTCGCTCACGCCCGGGTTGTTCCGGGCCGTCGCGGCGCTCGTCGAGCGCGGAATCCACATCCCGACCATCCATAACAACGTCTACAATGCCTATACCGAGGGGCGCGCCCGTCTGTTCGGCTATGCCATCGACCGCAAGATGCAGCTCATCGAGAACGGCACGGTGGCTTACATGTCGTTGATGGAGAACGAGATGCGTCGTTTCCAGTTCCAGCAGGGCGACAGCGAGGGGTTTGTTAATTACGCCTTGACTATCAAGAAGATGAAGATGTCGGCCATGTTCCTCGCCCACCGCAAGTTCATCCGCGTTTCGTTGCGTTCGCGCGGCGACGTCGACGTCAACCTCTTCGCCCGCAAATATTTCAACGGCGGCGGCCATAAGAACGCCGCGGGCGGCAAGTCGTTCCTTTCCATGCAGGAGACCATCGACCATTATGTCCGTTCCGTGCGCGAGTTCGCCGAGGAGGGCGGTCTGGGAGAATAGAAGCGAGGGGCGCGCAGCTCCGACCGGATTTTAATTTTTTGTTTTCGTGGATTCCAGATTGAATGTTTTTTGGCTTCGGGCCGGTTTCGGGTTGCTTTTCGGAGCTTCCTTTTTTCTGTCGCCCGCCGTGGCGCTTTTCGTCGGCATCTTCTTCGCCTTGACGCTCGGCAACCCCTTCCCGCAGTTCAGCAAAACGTTGTCCCGGCAGATGTTGCAGTATTGCGTCGTCGGGTTGGGCTTCGGCATGAATTTCCACGATTCCTTGGCCGCCGGGCGCGACGGCATGCTTTTCACGATCGTCTCGGTCGTCGTCGTCATGTTCGCCGGAGTCTTGCTGGGCCGGGTTTTGCGGGTCGGGCGGAAAAGCGCTTATCTGATTTCGGCCGGTACGGCCATCTGCGGCGGCAGCGCCATCGCTGCCGTGGCACCCGTCATCGATGCCGACGAGAACGAAACATCCTTGTCGCTGGCCACGATCTTCGTCTTGAATGCCGTGGCGTTGTTCCTTTTCCCGACAGTGGGGCGTTGGATCGGTCTCTCGCAGACCGACTTCGGCACTTGGGCCGCCATCGCTATCCACGACACCTCGTCGGTCGTGGGCGCCGGCGCCGCCTACGGGCAGGAGGCCTTGCAGGTCGCCACGACCGTGAAGCTCACGCGCGCCTTGTGGATCATCCCCTTGTCGCTCTTTTCGATGGTCGTCTTCCGGCAGAAAGGCGTCAAGATCCGTATTCCTTGGTTCATCGGCTGGTTCATCGTCGCCATGCTCATCAATACCTATGTCGATCTGCCGCAGGCGTTGACCCGTGGCATTTCGTGGTTGTCGCACGCCGGACTTTCCGCCACGCTGTTCCTCATCGGCGGCGGTTTGTCGCTCGGGGTGATCCGTCAGGTCGGGGTCAGGCCGTTGGTGTTGGGCGTGTTGCTTTGGGCCGTCATTTCGGTGCTTTCGCTCACCGTAATCTGGGTTGTGTAGGCGGAGTCTTCAGCTGCGAATAGCTCATTACCCGTTCTCTCACGAAGTCCGCGAATGCGCGGGCTTCGTCGTTTCCGAGCGCTTCCGGACAGCTCATCAGCACCAGCCGGTGGGGTTCCGCAGGTTCGCCGTAGGAGGGATGGATGTAGGGGTGGGGGTTGGCTGCGAAGCCGGCCCGTTCGTAGAAGTGCAGCCGCCGTACGGTCAGGGTGTCTTCGGGCGGTTCGATCTCCAGAATCACGCGCCGGCCCCGGCAGAACGTTTCCAGCACTTCCGAGCCGATGTTCCGTCCGCGCATGGCCGGCGAAAGGGCCAGATGTTCTATGTAGTGGAATTCCGCATGCTGCCAGTAGAAAAGGATGCCGGCCACCCGGCCGTCCAGCCAGATTCCTTCGGCCCGGAATGCCGGGTCGGCCAGTGCGGCCGCCTGGGTCGCTTCGTCGCGCCGTTCTTTCGGGGGAAAGGCCTCGCGGTAGATCGTCATCGCTTCGGCCCAGCCTTCGTCGGCCGGCGAGCGGAAAGGGCGGAGTTGGAGGTCGTGTGCCATTGTGTTGTCGTTCGGCTGCAAGATAGTGTAAATTTCGGAGAATCCCCGAACCGCACCCTTTTTCCGTTGTTCAAAATTTGTTCATTAAATTTTGTGCTTCCATAGCGGCTTTCCCGTCGACTTTTGCTACTTTTGTTTCCGGCAAGGTTCTCCGCCGGCGGCTGCCGGCACGAGATCAAAAGGGAACGCCTGTGCGAATCAGGGACTATTCCCGTAGCTGTGAGTTCTCTTGTGTGCTGCACATTCTTTGGCCACTGTCCCCGCGGGGGCGGGAAGGCGTGCAGTCAGAACGAGTCAGAAGACCTGCCTTGCCGAACGGGGCCGCCGTCCTCGGGACAAAGGGCGCGGTCGAAGAAATTATTACAACTTTTTAGATGCGATATTCTTATTTCGAATCAGAGATAAGAATAGTCCGCTCCGATGTCTGAGCCGCAGGCGGAGGAGGGAGTAAAAGCGTTAGCGGAGGGGCCGGTTTGTTTGACAACGACGGGCAGCAGGCGAGAGCAGTCGCCCTTGGGCGAATTGCCGAGCCGCCACAGTCGAAGCGGTGCGTGTTTTTACGCCGCTTTTTGTTCCGGCAAAAAGCGGCAACTAACAATTCGAACGATTGTAATTGTATTAGAAGTATATGGGAATTTCCGAACTCACTATCATCAAGCGCGACGGGAAACGCGAGGCGTTTTCGGTCGAGAAGATCAAGCGCGCCGTGCGCAAGGCTTTCCTCGCTGTCGGGGGTTACGCCACCGACGACGATTTGACGGCCGTCCTGAGCCGCGTCCATGTCTCCGACGGCATGTCCGTCGAGGAGATCCAGAACCAGGTGGAGGTGGCTTTGATGGCCGAGCGTTACTTCGCCGTGGCCAAGAGCTACATCCTCTACCGGCAGAAGCACTCCGAGGATCGCGAGACGCGCGAGAAGCTCGATTTCCTCACTTCCTATTGCGATGCTTCCAACCCCGCCACCGGATCGAAGTACGACGCCAATGCCAACGTCGAGAACAAGAACATCGCCACCCTCATCGGCGAGCTGCCCAAGCAGAACTTCATCCGGCTCAACCGGCGTCTGTTGACCGACCGCATCAAGGAGATGTACGGCAAAGAGTTGGCCGACAAGTACCTGCATTTGTTGAACAGCCATTTCATCTACAAGAACGACGAGACGTCGATGGCCAACTACTGCGCTTCGGTCACCATGTATCCGTGGCTTTTGAGCGGCACCCTCTCCGTCGGGGGCAACTCCACGCGCCCCACCAACCTCAAGTCGTTCTGCGGCGGTTTCGTCAACATGGTCTTCATCGTCTCCTCGATGCTTTCCGGCGCCTGCGCCACGCCCGAGTTCCTGATGTACATGAATTACTTCATCCAGCAGGAGTACGGCGAGGATTACTACCTGCATGCCGACGAGGTGGTCGACCTCTCGAAGAAGCGCCGCACCATCGACAAGATCATTACCGATTGTTTCGAGCAGATCGTCTACTCGATCAACCAGCCCACCGGCGCGCGCAATTTCCAGGCCGTCTTCTGGAACGTCGCTTATTACGATCGTTATTATTTCGAGTCGTTGTTCGGCGAGTTCGTCTTCCCCGACGGGTCGAAGCCCCATTGGGAGTCGCTGTCGTGGTTGCAGAAGCGTTTCATGACTTGGTTCAACCGCGAGCGCACCAAGACCGTCCTGACGTTCCCCGTCGAGACCATGGCTTTGTTGACCAAGGACGGCGACGTCATGGACAAGGAGTGGGGCGACTTCACCGCGAAGATGTACTCCGAGGGTCATTCGTTCTTCACCTACATCAGCGACAACGCCGATTCGCTTTCGTCGTGCTGCCGTCTGCGCAACGAGATCCAGGACAACGGGTTCAGTTACACGCTCGGAGCTGGCGGTGTCTCCACCGGATCGAAAAGCGTCTTGACGATCAACCTCAACCGGTGCATCCAGCACGCTGTCAAGAACGGCATGCACTACCTCGCCTTCCTCGAAGAGGTCGTCGACTTGGTGCACAAGGTGCAGACTGCTTACAACGAGAACCTCAAGACTTTGCAGGCCAAGGGGATGCTGCCGCTCTTCGATGCCGGTTATATCAATCTCTCGCGCCAGTACCTCACCATCGGCGTTAACGGGTTGGTCGAGGCGGCCGAGTTCCTCGGACTGCGCATCGACGACAACGACGACTATGCCGCTTTCGTCCAGGAGGTGCTGGGTCTCGTCGAGCGCTATAATAAGAAGTACCGTTCCAAGGAGTTGATGTTCAATTGCGAGATGATCCCCGCCGAAAACGTCGGCGTCAAGCATGCCAAGTGGGACCGCGAGGACGGGTACGCCGTGCCGCGCGATTGCTACAACTCCTATTTCTACGTTGTCGAGGACGATTCGTTGAACATCATCGACAAGTTCCGTCTCCACGGCCGCCGTTACATCGAGCACCTGACCGGCGGTTCGGCGCTCCACATGAACCTCGAAGAGCATCTGTCGCAGGAGCAGTACCGCCATTTGTTGCGCGTCGCCGCTGCCGAGGGGTGCAATTACTTCACGTTCAATATTCCCAATACGGTCTGCAACGCCTGCGGCCACATCGACAAACGCTATCTGAAGGAGTGCCCCGAGTGCCACAGCGATAACCTCGACTACCTCACCCGCGTGATCGGTTACATGAAGCGCGTGTCGAACTTCTCCGTGCCGCGCCAGCAGGAAGCCGCCCGCAGGTTCTACGCCAAGGCCGAGTAGCCGCTATGTTGAGGTTTCATAATTTCGACGTCGTTTTCGCCGAGATTCCCGGCGAGACGACGTTGGCCGTCAACCTCACGGGGTGCCCCAACCGCTGCCCCGGCTGTCACAGCCCTCATTTGCAGGGCCGCGGGGGCCAGGCGCTCGACGACGATGCGCTGCGGGCGCTGCTCGGCCGCTACGGCCGTTCGGTGACGTGCGTCTGTTTCATGGGCGGCGATGCCGAACCCGCCGAGGTCGCCCGCCTGGCCGGCGTCGTGCGGCGGACGATGTCGCAGTTGCGTACGGGGTGGTATTCGGGCCGGGCGGAGCTTCCGGCCGGCCTGGCGCCGCAGTCGTTCGACTACATCAAGCTCGGGCCGTGGATCGAGGCCCGCGGGCCGCTCTCCTCGCCTGCGACCAACCAGCGTTTCTATCGTGTGGCGTCCGACGGGACGATGGAGGACGCCACCGCGCTTTTCCGGCGTTGATCGCGGCGGAGGATCGCAGGCGGTGCGGCCCGGAGCATTTCCGGACGGATCGGGGCCGGGCGTCATGAATTCGGCTTTGCGTTCGGTCTGTCGAAAAATGTTGAAAAGTTTTCGTCTCGAAAGGTTGCGTATTCTTCCTTAAAGTCGTACCTTTGTACCCGATTGCTGCAACCTCATGAAGCGTAAACCCAACATAGCATCGATCCGTTCATCCTGGCAGCAGGATCATCGGTCGGGTTTCGGTTCCGTCGTCGGTCGCGGTATTGCTGTTTTATTAGGGTAACTTTCGAGTTGCCCTATTTTTTTTATGTTTGCCGCTGCAGATCGCAGGTGCGACGGGCGAATGATTTTTTGATTCGGTGCCAATGAGGACAAGGTATGTGAATGCGCAGGTGTTCCGCGACGGAAAGTTCGCGGAGGGGGCGTTGCTCGTCGACCAGGAGAGCGGCCGTTTCGTTGCCGATGCTTCCGCCGCCGGCACGGCCGACCGCACCGTCGATCTGAAGGGGTTGCATGTCGTGCCAGGATTGGTCGACGTGCATGTCCATCTGCGCGAGCCGGGTTTCCCCCATAAGGAGACCATCGCCACGGGTACCTCCGCCGCTGCGCGCGGCGGTTATACGGTTGTTTGTTCGATGCCCAACCTCGATCCCGCGCCCGATTCGCCCGAACACCTCCGCGTGCAGACCGACCTGATCCGCCGCGACGCCCTCGTGCGGGTCGTGCCCTATGCTTCGATCACGGTCGGGCAGCGCGGCTGCGGCGAGTTGGTCGATTTCGAGGCTTTGGCTCCCGGGGTCGTCGGTTTTTCCGACGACGGGCGCGGCGTGCAGTCCGACGCCTTGATGGAGGAGGCCATGCGGCGGGCCGCGGCTGTCGGCAAGCCGATCGTCGCTCATTGCGAGGTCGACGAATTGTTGCGCGGCGGTTACATCCACGACGGCGATTATTGCCGTGCGCACGGTCATCGGGGCATCTGTTCCGAGAGCGAGTGGCAGCAGGTCGGGCGCGACATCGCGCTGGCCGAAAAGACGGGGTGCCAGTATCATGTCTGCCACGTTTCTACGCGCGAGAGCGTCGAGTTGGTGCGGCAGGCCAAGGCCCGGGGAGTGCGCGTAAGTTGCGAAACGGCGCCGCACTACTTGTTGCTTTGCGACGACGACTTGCAGGAGGAGGGGCGTTTCAAGATGAATCCGCCCCTGCGCAGCCGGGCCGACCGCGACGCCCTGCTGGAGGGTATCGCCGACGGCACGATCGAGGTCATCGCCACCGACCATGCGCCCCACACGGCCGAGGAGAAGGCTCGCGGCCTGGCCGGCAGCGCCATGGGCATCGTCGGACTGGAATGTGCGTTTCCGCTGCTTTACAAATACATGGTGCTGCCCGGGATCGTTTCGTTCGAGCGGCTCGTCGAGTTGATGTCCGTCGCTCCTCGCCGTATTTTCGGCCTCGGCGGCGGTCTGGAGCCGGGCGATGCGGCCGATTTCACGGTTTTCGACCTCGATGCGCAGTATGGGATCGACCCTGCGGCGTTCCGTTCCAAGGGGCGTGCTACGCCTTTTGCGGGGTGGCCCGTGCAGGGGCGTGCGGTCATGACGGTCGTGGGCGGGCGATGCGTCTACGACGCGAACGAAGATGAATGAATATTATAAGAGAATAGTTTTTCGATGAAACCTTACACCAAAAAAATCGTGCTCGAAAACGGCCGTGAGTTTTTCGGCTACGGGTTCGGTGCCGACCGGGAGTCGATCAACGAGATCGTCTTCAACACCTCGATGGTCGGTTACCAGGAGATCGTCTCCGATCCCTCGTATACCGACCAGACGGTCGTCATGACCTATCCCTTGATCGGCAACTACGGCACTGCCGAGGAGGATTACGAGACCAAGTTCCCCACCATCGGCGGCATGATCGTCCGCGAGTACAACGACATCCCCTCCAACTTCCGTTATACGCGTACCTTGAACGAAGTTTTCGAGGAGATGGGCATCCCCGGCATCTCGGGCATCGACACCCGTACGCTTACCCGCATCATCCGCGACCAGGGAAGCCAGAAAGTAATGATTACCGACGCCGCGACGCCGCACGAGGAGGCTATGGAGCGGTTGCGGGCCTACGAGTTGCCCCACGACATGGTGGCCCGCGTGAGTTGCAAGAAGCGTTGGTTTTCCCGCACGCCCAACCATCGTTACGACGTCGTGGCCATCGACTGCGGCATCAAGTACAACATCATCCGCTGCCTCAACGCCAAGGGGTGCAACGTCACCGTCGTGCCCTACGATGCTTCGGTCGAGGAGATACTCGCTTTCCGGCCCGACGGCATCTTCCTCTCCAACGGCCCCGGCGATCCGGTCGACGTGACCCCCGTCATCGAGAAGGTGCGGGCGTTGAAGGGGCGCCTGCCCATCTTCGGCATCTGCATGGGCCACCAGATGGTCGCCCTGGCCTACGGCGCCAAGACTTTCAAGATGAAGTTCGGCCACCGCGGCGGCAACCATCCCGTCAAGTGCCTCGACACCGGCAAGATCGAGATCACCAGCCAGAACCACAGTTTCGCCGTCGACATCGAGTCGTTGAAGGGTACGCCCCTGCGCCTGACCCACGTCAACCTGCTGGACAACACCGCCGAGGGCATCGAGTGCCCCGAGGAACAGGTTTTCTCGGTGCAGTACCATCCCGAGAGCGCCCCCGGGCCGCAGGACAGCATCTATTTGTTCGACAAGTTCATTAAAATGATGGAGGAGCACAAAAATGCCTAAAAGAAAAGATATCCATAAAGTTTTGGTCATCGGTTCCGGCCCGATCGTCATCGGCCAGGCCGCCGAGTTCGACTATGCCGGCACGCAGGCGTGCCTGGCGCTCCGCGAGGAGGGTTACGAGGTGGTGCTCGTCAATTCCAATCCGGCCACCATCATGACCGACACCCACATCGCCGACAAGGTCTACATGGAGCCGCTCACGCTCGAATACGTCGCCAAGATCATCCGCTACGAGCGTCCCGACGCCATCGTGCCGGGCCTGGGCGGGCAGACCGGTTTGAATCTGGCCGTGCAGTTGGCCAAGAAAGGCATTCTGGACGAGTGCCAGGTCGAGATTCTCGGCACCTCGTTCGAGTCGATCGAGCGGGCCGAAGACCGCGAGTTGTTCAAGGAGCTGTGCCAGTCGTTGGGCGAGCCGGTGCTGCCGTCGGAAGTCGCCGCTTCGATCGACGAGGCGGCCGACATCGCACGCAAGATCGGGTACCCCGTCGTGCTGCGCCCCGCCTTCACGTTGGGCGGCACGGGCGGCGGCTTCGCCGACGACGAAGCGCAGCTGCGCGAGATGATGCGCAA
>JAIECN010000068.1 GCA_029068505.1 Alistipes sp. | reverse complement strand
AAAATCAACGGACAAAATTATAATGTGCAGATCGACGAGGTGAACGAGACCTCGACGATCGCCCACGTGACCGTCAACGGCACCCCCTACGAGGTGGAGATCGAGGGCGCGTCGACCGCTGCCGCTTCCAAGCCGCAGGTCGTGCCCGCTCCGCGCGAGGCCAACAGCGGCATGATCACTCCCGCCACGGCGGCTCCCGCTCCGCGCATCGCTGCCGCCGCGCCTTCGGGCGGTTCGGTGGTCAAGTGTCCGTTGCCCGGCACCGTGTTGGACATCCGGGTGGCCGTGGGCGACAAGGTCGTCGCCGGCCAGACGCTCGTCATCCTGGAGGCCATGAAGATGGAGAACAACATCGACGCCAACAGCGCCGGTGTCGTCAAGCAGATTCTCGTGCAGCAGGGCGCTACGGTCATGGAGGGCGACAGTTTAATCGTCATCGAGTAGCCTTATGGGGAATCTGTTGACTGCAAGTTCCGACTTCGTGTCGGAGAGTCTGTTGCGCTTCGTCGAGTCGACGGGCATCGTCGGCTTCTTCTCCCAAATGGGGTGGGGCAGCGTCGTGATGTTGGGCATCGCTTGTTTCTTGATGTATCTCGCCATACGGCATAAGTTCGAGCCGTTGTTGCTCTTCACCATCGCATTCGGCATGTTGCTCACCAACCTGCCGGGCGCCAACCTCTACCATACGGAGCTTTTCGCCGGCGGGCACGTGCATTGGGACATCTTCGTCGCCAATGCCGGGTTGCTCGATTACCTCTACCTCGGCGTCAAGTTGGGCATCTATCCTTGTTTGATCTTCGTCGGCGTCGGCGCCATGACCGATTTCGGTCCTCTGATCGCCAACCCCAAGAGTTTCCTCTTGGGTGCCGCCGCTCAAATCGGTATCTTCGCCACGTTCTTGGGGGCCTATGCTTTGGGTTTCACTCCTACGCAGGCCGGTTCGATCGGCATCATCGGCGGCGCCGACGGCCCTACGGCCATCTACCTCACCTCGATGCTCTCGCCCGAGTTGTTGGGGCCTATCGCCGTGGCCGCTTATTCCTACATGGCTCTCGTGCCCGTCATCCAGCCGCCCATCATGCGTTTGTTGACGACCCAAAAGGAGCGCAAGATCAAGATGCAGACGTTGCGTCCCGTTTCGAAACTGGAGCGCATCCTCTTCCCGCTCGTCATCGCCATCATCATTTCGTTGTTGTTGCCCAGCGCCGCTCCGTTGATCGGTTGTTTGATGTTGGGTAATTTGATGAAGGAGTGCGGCGTCGTCGACCGTTTGAGCAAGACCGTGCAGAACGAGTTGATGAATATCGTCGTCATCTTCCTCGGTCTGACCGTCGGCGCTACGGCTACCGCCGAGGCGTTCCTCAACTTCAAGACTCTGGGCATCCTCGTCTTGGGCGTCGTCGCTTTCTGCATGGGTACCGCAGGCGGTCTGTTGTTGGCCAAGTTGATGAACCTCTTCTGCAAGGAGGGCAACAAGATCAATCCGCTGATCGGTTCCGCCGGCGTTTCGGCCGTGCCTATGGCCGCCCGCGTCTCGCAGACCGAGGGTCAGAAGGCCGATCCGTCGAACTACCTCTTGATGCACGCCATGGGACCCAACGTCGCCGGCGTCGTGGGTTCGGCCGTGGCTGCGGGTATCTTGCTGTCGTTCTTGGGATAGTTTGTTCCCGATTGTTTCTGGGGCGGATCGAAATCCGCCCCTTTTTATTGTCTTTTTATGTCTTGGTTCGAAAATATGGATTGGAAGCGTTGGTGGAGAGGTCTTTTGATCTGGGCCGCGATCGGAGCGGGCGTTTTTTTTGTCGTCGGCTTGGTTTGTGCGTTCCGGATCGACGCTCGTTTCAAGCGCGACGGCATGGAGACCATGGGCGTCGTGACCCGGGTCTATTCCAAAGTCGAAACCCGTGTCCGGCGGGTTTCCAGACGCGTTACGCGGCGGGAGAAGGTGACTTTTTTCTACCTGGATTACCGCTTTTCGGTCGATGGCCGCGATTACGAGGATTCCCAGCAGATCGGACGCGCCCCGTCCGATCTGCGCAAGGGCGATTCGATCGTGGTGCGTTATCTGCCCGACGATCCGTCCCGCAGCCGCTTGGCACGCGACGGCGAGAAAAATTTCAAAGTGAAAAAAGTGCGGAGACGGAGGCATGGCCCGAGACCCGTTTTGCCGCGGCCGGAAAGCGCATGAGGGGCGATCCGGGGATTTCCGGTGCCTTCCGGGACACGGAGTCGGGCCGGACGCAGGATTCCGGGAACTTTTTTCTCTCGAAAGCCGTAATTTTTCGTCGCACGGTTTGCCGGGTGAATATTTTTTCGTACCTTTGCGCACCCGTAATATGCGGGAAACGGATTACAACAAGTTAAATTAAACGTAAAACACAGTGGATTCATTAAGCTACAAGACTATCTCGGCCAATGCTTCGACCGTCACCAAGGATTGGGTGGTGATCGACGCTACGAACGAGG
>JAIECN010000067.1 GCA_029068505.1 Alistipes sp. | reverse complement strand
ACTTATTACGAGCCCGGACTGCCCCGGGCCGTGCTGTTGAGGCAGCCGGCCGAGGACTTCCCCTAGCCCGGCCCGGGCGGCGGTTCGTCCGAGCTGAAGGGCGAGGTGCGGGCTTTGATGAAGGATCGCCGCGGCCGCATGTGGGTCGGTACGCGCGACGGTGAGTTGATCGCCTACGATTCCGCCTGGCGTTCCGTTTTCAGGCTTCCTGCGTCGCCCGGGATGATCTATGCCCTCAAGGAGGACTCCCGCGGCAATGTCTGGGTCGGCACCCGGGGCGGCGGGCTTCTTTGTCTGACCCCTGACGGTTCCGGTTATCGGCAGCGGCGGTTTGTCCATTCCGATGCGGACGGCTGGTCGTTGAACAACGACCATGTGTATTCGATCGAGGAGGATGCCGCAGGGCGTATCTGGATCGCCACCTACGGCGGCGGCATCAATCTGTTGGAGGATCCCGGGCAGGGGCGTTTCGTCCATGCGGGCAATTGTTTGAAAAACTATCCCATCGACGAGGCTTGGCGCGTGCGTTGGTTGTTGGCCGACGGGCCCAACCGCATGTTGGCCGCCACGGTCGACGGATTGTTGGTGTTCGACCCCTTGGAGAACCCCAAGCGGATGAAGTTCCGCCTCGCGCAGAAGATTCCCGGCGATGCCGCTTCGTTGGGCAACAACGACATCATCCACATGCTCAAGGATTCCCAGGGGCGGGTTTGGTTGGCGACCTACGGCGGCGGCTTGAACCTCATCGCCGGTTACGATGAGGGCGGCGTTCCGCGTTTCGTCAGCTACGACCGTTCGCGGGGGCTGCCCGGCAACATCTGCATGGCCCTCACCGAGGATGCCGCAGGCGATTTGTGGGTGGCTACCCACAACGCCGTGTCGCGGTTCGATCCCCGGCGGGAGATTTTCCATAATTACAACCTCTACGACAACATGCGCAACGTCATCTTCAGCGAGGCGACGGCCGCCGCTTCGGCCGACGGCCATGTCGTTTTCGGCGGCGGGCGCAACCTTTACCGGTTCGATCCGGCGAAGATGCGCGATGCGAAGATCGATTACCGGTTGAGTTTCACCGAGCTTGAGGTGCTCAACAAGGCCGTCGTTTCGGGTGCCGGGTCGCCGCTCGCCGTCTCTGTCACCGAGAGCGAGCGGGTCGTGTTGCCGTACGATTTTTCCAATTTCCGGCTTTCGTTCGCTTCGTTGAACCATGCTATCCAGCATGCTGTCGGTTACATGTATAAGTTGGAGGGTTACGATTCCGATTGGATTCTCGCCGGCAACACCAACGGAGCTTCCTATTCGAATCTTCCCGTCGGCGACTATCGCTTGCTCGTCAAGGCGTTCGTCGGCAACGTCGATGCTGCCGACGAGGGTATCGCGATCGATATCGCCGTGCGGCCGCCCGTGTGGTTGACTTGGTGGGCCAAGTTGTTGTATCTGCTTTTGGCTGCCGCGGGTGTTTTCGCCGCATGGCGCGTCGCCGATTCCGTCTTGCGTATCCGGCGGGAGGCCAAGGTCGAACAGGATTTGACCGATCTGAAATTGCGTTTCTTCACCAACGTGTCGCACGAGTTGCGCACGCCCATCACCTTGATCTTGGGCGGTATCGAGGATGTGCAGCGCCACGACCAGCTCTCGCCGCGCGGCAGGAGCAGCCTTACGTTGGCCCACCGCAATGCCAAACGCATGCTCACGCTCATCAACCAGTTGCTCGATTTCCGCAAGATCGTCAAGGACAAGATGGAGTTGAAGATTTCGCGCGTCGATCTGGTGCCCGTGGCCGAAGACGCGCTCGACGACTTCCGCGAGATGGCCGCCGAGCGGCATATCGACTTGTTGTTCACCGTTTCGCGGCGTTCGATCCTCGTGTGGGTCGACATCGAGCGGATCGAAAGCGTGATCTACAATCTTTTGTCCAATGCCTTGAAGTTCACTCCTTCCGGCGGTAAGATCGAGGTCATCATCGCCCAGCGCGATGCCGAGGAGTGCGTCACGCTCACCGTGCGCGACACCGGCATTGGCATTCCGCGCGACAAGCAGGGCGCGATCTTCGAGCGCTTCGTTCAGGCTTCGCGGGCCGTCGATTCCCACATGAGAGGTTCCGGCATCGGATTGTCGCTCTGCCGGGATATCATGGCGCTGCATCATGGCGATATCTCCGTCGAGAGCCGGCCCGGCGAGGGTTCGGCTTTCACCGTGCGCTTCAAGACCGGCAACGCCCATTTCGGCATGGAGCAGATCGATTTTTCGGGTGGCGTTGCGCCCGACGGCAAGTCGGGTTACATGGTCAGCGACTTCACCTCGGTCGACAGCCAGCGCCGCACCGACGTCCAGCCGCCCAAGGATGCGCAGAAGATCCTCCTCGTCGAGGACAATCCCGAGTTGCGGGTCTTCATTTATAACAGCCTCATCGATACCTATGCCGTCATCGAGGCCGACGACGGCATCGAGGCCTTGGAGAAGATACGCAGCGACATGCCCGATATCGTGGTCACCGACTTGATGATGCCCCGCATGGACGGCATCGAGTTGATCGACAAGATTCGCCACGACTTCTCTATGAGCCACATCCCCATCGTCATGCTCACGGCCAAACATTCGCCCGACGACCGGTTGAAAGCCATGGAGTTCGGTGCCGACGGTTACATCACCAAGCCGTTCAGCATCGAGTTGTTGTTGGCGCGCATCGACAACCTGCTGACCCAGCGGCGCAAACTTTTCGAGAAGTTCTCGGCGCAGTCGGCACGCAACAAGGTCGCCGAGTTGGCCGTGGAGGACGTCGTGGTGACCGACCGCGACGAGGAGTTCATCAAGGAGGTGATGTCCTGGTTGAGCAAGAACATCGAAAATTCCGATCTCACGATCGACCAGTTGGCTGCGCACCTCGGTCTGGGGCGTACCACCATGTACAACAAGCTCAAGAGCCTTACGGGCAAGTCGCCCGTCGAGCTTTTGAAGGAGTACCGCATCACCAAGGCCAAGATGTTGCTGCGCACCGGGCAGTTCTCCGTCTCGGAGGTCGCTTACAAGGTCGGTTTTTCCGATCCCGGGTACTTCAGCCGTTGTTTCCGCGAGCAGTTCCGCATGTCGCCCGCCGAATATCTCCGAACCCACAATTTGAAACAAAACCAAGAACCGAAATAACATGAAAAGAACCTTATTCTTCGCAGGCTTCGCTTTGTTGGCGTTCTCCGTTGCCTGCTCGGGGCGCCGGTCGCTCCTCGACGGAAACGAGTCTTTGGCCGTGCGGATGGCCGAGAGCGAAATCGCCCGTCATCCGTCGCCCACGACGCTCGACGGCATCCCCGAGGGGAAAGTCAAGTGGAATTACACCTCCGGCCTGGAGCTGTTGGCCATGATCGATGTCGCCGATGCCTACGGACGTTCCGATTTCTACGATTATGCGTTGCGTTATTACGACACCATCGTGCGGCCCGATGCGTCTGTCATCACCTACAAGAAAGAGAAGTACAACCTCGACCACATCTGCCCCGGCCGGCCGCTCTTCATCATCGCCGAGCGCACGGGCGAGGCGCGTTATGCCCAGGTGCTCGACACGCTTTTCCGGCAGTTGCAGGAGCATCCGCGCAACGATGACGGCGGCTTTTGGCACAAGCAGGTCTACCCGCACCAGATGTGGCTCGACGGCCTCTACATGGCCGAGCCGTTCTATGCCGAGTATGCCGTGGAAAAGATGGGCGGCAGCGAGTCGTTCCCGAAGCTGAAATCCGATATCGTCAGCCAGTTCGTGCTGGTCGGCAAGCACACCTTCGATCCCGCCACCGGGCTTTACCGCCATGCCTGCGACGTCGCGCGCGAGCAGTTCTGGTGCGACAAGACCACCGGCCAGACGCCCCATGCCTGGGGCCGTGCCATGGGGTGGTACGCCATGGCCCTCGTCGAGACGTTGCAATACCTCGGCGTCGACGAGACCACGCAGCCGATGGTCGATATTCTCAACCATATCTACGAGGTGCTGCCCCGTTTCGCCGATCCCGCGACCGGCATGTGGTACCAGGTGCTCGACCAGCCCGGCCGCGAGGGCAACTACCTCGAAGCTACCGGGTCGATCATGTTCGTCTATGCCATGTTGAAGGGCGTGCGCCTGGGTTATCTTCCCGCCGCCATGCAGTCCGAAGCCATGCGCCTCTACGAGCGTTTCGTCGAGCGCTTCGTGCGCGAGAATCCTGACGGCACGATCTCCATCACCGATTGCTGCGCCGTGGCCGGTCTCGGCGGCAAGGACATGCGCGACGGGTCGTTCGATTATTACATTTCCGAGCCGATCATCGAGAACGATTGCAAGGGCGTCGGTCCGTTCATCTGGGCTTCGCTGGAGTACGACCGGCTGCGCGGCAGACTCCGTTGATTTTTTCGTGGCGCGCGCATGGGATAAACCGACTTTCTATCAGTCGGTTGTCTCTTGCGTTCGCTTGTTCTGCATGGACGCCGCTTTGGGCGCAGGTGTCATTTTTTACATGAGAAGTGATAAAATTTACAGTCCGATCGGTGCAACTATGCTTACTTTTGTTATAGGCTAAAAACACACTTAACCTATTTATAAAACCTTAAACTATGACAGAGAGCTTTTACTCGTTCGCCAGATGGGCGCTACGTCGCGTAGCGCTTGTCTTGGCATTTGTCGCTTTGACGCATGGGGGGGGGTACGCGCAGTCGCGTACGATCTCCGGTGTCGTTAAAGATTCGCATGGGCCGGTGCTCGCGGCTACGGTCGTGGTCGTGGGTACGACGGTCGGTGTCTCCACCGGACTGGACGGAGACTTCACGATCAGCGTGCCGGCCGGCGCGAAGCAGCTGAGAGTTTCCTACATCGGTTACGACGATCAGCTCGTCGACCTGGTGCCGTCGAAGACCGCTTACGAAATTTTCTTGAGCGAGTCGACGAACGTCATGGATGAAGTGGTCGTGGTCGGTTACGGCGTTCAGAAGCGCAGCGACCTGACCGGTTCGGTTTCGTCCGTGAGTTCGAAGGTGCTTGAGGCGATGCCCGTATCGTCGGCTGCCGAGGCCATTACGGGCCGTATGGCCGGTGTCCAGGTGACCACCTCCGAGGGCGGTCCCGACGCCGAGATCAAGGTGCGCGTGCGCGGCGGCGGTTCGATCACCCAGGACAACTCGCCCTTGTTCATCGTCGACGGCTTCCCCGTTTCGACCATCAACGATATCGCTCCCGGCGACATCCAGTCGATCGACGTCTTGAAGGACGCTTCGGCTACGGCTATCTACGGTGCGCGCGGTGCCAACGGCGTCGTGATCGTCACTACCAAGTCGGGCAAGGAGGGCAAGACCTCGGTTTCGTTGAACGTCTACCTCGGTTGGAAGGAGCTGGCCAACGAACTCGACGTGCTCGATTCCTATGAATATGTCATGTCGCAGTACGAGTTGGCCAATTACAAGTCGAGCACTTGGAACGACGACACTTCGTTCATGCGTTACTACGGCGCTTATGGCGACTTGGAGTTGTACAAGAATATGAAGACGACCAACTGGCAGCGCGAGATCTTCGGGCGTACGGGTTTCACCCAGAACTACAACGCTTCGATCACCGGCGGTTCCGAGAAGGTCAAATATAATATCGGTCTCACGCACATGGACGACGAGAGCATCATGATCGGCTCCGGGTTCATGCGCAACAACCTCAATGCCAAGATCAACGGCCAGATCGCCAAAGGCCTGACGTTCGATCTGACCGCACGTTATTCCTATACGTCGGTCATCGGCGCAGGTACTTCGACCGAGGGCGGTTCTTCGGTGGCCCGTCTGAAGCATGCCGTGCGTTACATGCCTACGGCCGGTATTTCCGAGATGTTGCCCGAGGGCGACGACTACCTCGAAGAAATGCTTGCCTCCAACTCCGCCGAGTTCTTGAACCCCGTGGACATGACCAACGACGAGTATAAGAAGTCCGTGCGCCAGCGCCAGACTTACAATGCCGCGTTGAACTGGGAGATCATCAAGGGGCTGACGTTCCGTTCCGAGTGGGGCATCGAGCTTTACGACGAGAAGAACGACACGTTCTACGGTCTGGCTACTTCGAACGCCCGCAAGAACAACCTCGCTCCGCTGGCCATGAAGGAGAAGAAAGATTCCTACCAGTGGCGTATCGCCAATACGATGACCTATGCCAATACGTTCGCCGAGAAGCACAACCTCACGGTCATGGTCGGCCAGGAGGTCGTGTCGAGCGTCTCCAATTCGTTGAAGGTCGAGGCCCGTTACTTCCCCAAGTCCACTACGCGCGAAGTCGCTCTGGCCAATATGGACCTCGGTACGCCGCGTCCGATCAGCACGAGCGTCGGCACGCCCAACAACATGGCTTCGTTCTTCGGTCGCGTCAATTATTCGTTCGACGATCGTTACATCCTCACCGCTTCGTTGCGTGCCGACGGTTCGTCGAAGTTCGCTTCCGGCCACCAGTGGGGTTACTTCCCTTCGGCTGCCGTCGCTTGGCGTATTTCGCAGGAAGAGTTCATGAAGAGTTCGGAGGAATGGCTTTCGAACCTCAAGTTGCGTTTCTCGTTCGGTGCTTCGGGTAACAACCGCATCGACAACAACCTCTATCGTTATGTCTACTCCGTTTCGTCGCCTTCCAAGATGTACGGTATCAACGGCGTCGAGCAGGCGATCATGACTCCTTCGTCGGCATTGCCCAACCCCGAGTTGAAGTGGGAGACCACCGTCACCCGCAACCTCGGTGTCGACTTCGGTTTCTTCAACAACCGCTTGTCGGGTAGCGTCGATGTTTATTGGAACACCACCAAGGACTTGCTCATCGGTGCTTCGATCCCCGCTTCGTCGGGTTTCAGCTCGCAGTTCCAGAACATCGGCAAGACCTCCAACCGAGGCGTCGAGGTCGTCCTCGACGGTGTGTTGGTCGACAAGAAGAACTTCCGTCTCTTGTTGAGCGCCAACCTTTCCTATAATAAGAACCGTGTCGACGCTCTGGGTTATGCCCAGTCCATGTTGCAGGGTTCGGGTTGGGAGTCGACCATCAGCGGTGTCGGCGATTACCTCGTCGAGGTGGGCAAGCCCATCGGCCAGGTCTACGGTTACCGTTGCGACGGTTATTATACGGTCGACGACTTCAACTACGTTTACGATCCCGATTCCGGTACGGCTACCTGGACGCCCAAGGACGGCGTAGAGTCGTTGCCTTACGGCGGTTCGCCGATGCCCGGCGCCATGAAGATCCGCGACCTGAACGGCGACGGCAAGATCGATTCTTCCGACCGCGAAGTGCTGGGTTGCGTGCAGCCGACCGTCACCGGCGGTTTCAACCTCTCCGCGACGTTCTACGGAGTCGACGTGGCCGCTTACTTCAACTATAGCATCGGCAACAAGGTTTACAACGCCAACAAGATCGAGTTCACCTCGACGTTCAACACCCGGCGTTACGGCAACCACCTCGGCATCATGCGCGACCGCTTCACCTACATCGACAAGCAGACCGGTACGACGTTGCTCAACGACATCGACGCGTTGCGCGCCGCCAATGCGGATGCCAAGATTTGGACGCCGGTCAACATCACGCGCGGCGTGATGACCGACTGGGCTTTGGAGGATGCTTCGTTCCTGCGTCTGTCGAACGTCACGGTAGGTTACACCTTGCCCGAGAAGTGGACCAAGAAGATCGGCATGTCGCGTTTCCGCGTCTATGTGACGGGCACCAATCTGTTCTGCTTGACCGATTACAGCGGTTACGATCCCGAGGTCGACACGCGCCGTTCGACGCCGTTGACACCCAATGTCGATTACTCGGCATTCCCGCGTGCCCGCCAGGTCGTCGTAGGTGCCAACATTACATTCTAACCTGATAGTCGTATGAAAATGAAAAAGGTTTATATATGCGCGATGATGTCCGCCGTGTCGCTCTTCGGTCTCGGTTCGTGCTCATCGTTTCTGGAGCAGAGTTCGCCTTCCGTCTTCACGCCCGACGTGACCTATGAGGACGTCGACATGACGTACAAGGTGTTGATGGGCGTCTACTCCAAGTTTACCGAGGATGCCACCTACTCGCAGTATCTGGGTATCATTCTCAATTGCCAGAGCGACTCTGAAATCCGTTCCTTTACGGCCGGCGCTCCCGCTTCCGACGACGGTCGCGGCACCACCAATTACATGCCTGCCACCGACGGTTCGTCGTCCATGGTTTCCAAGACCGCCGCTGCGCTCTACGAGGCCATCGAGCGTGCCAACGTCCTCATCGAGGGCATCGAGGGTTCGTCGCTCTATGCTTCGGGCCATTCCGATGTCGTGGCCATGCACGGCGAGGCGATCGCTTTGCGCGCTCAGTGTTATCGCGACCTGATCCGTTTGTTGGGCGACGTGCCTTTCAAGGTCGAGGCTACCAAGACCGACCTTTCCAATGTCTATCTGCCCAAGACCGACCGTTTCGTCATCATGGAGCGGCTCGTCGAGCAGTTGTTGCAGTACGCCGGCGAGCTGCCTTGGCGCCAGGATACGCCCGAGCGTATCTCGCAGGGTTACGCCCGCGGTCTTTGCGCTCAGCTGGCCTTGATGCGTGCCGGTTGGAACTTCTCTACCGCCGGCGAATGGGAGGCTCCCCGCGACGATGCCAAGGATTGGCATAAGATCGCCATGGAGCAGACCAAGATCGTCATCGACGAGGGCGGTTATTTCTTGACCGAGGGCACGGCCCAGTACTCCGGTTTCGAGAACCTCTGGCGTACGGTCTGCCAGCGTCAGTACGTGACCAACGAGGTGCTCTACGAGGTCGGTTTCATCCTGTCGCGTTCTTCCGAGTTCGGTTATACCATCGGGCCGCGTCTGCGCACGACCACCACGGCTTACGGTTACGCTACGCAGGGACAGATCCTCACCACCATCGACATGTTCTACTCCTATCATCCCGATGATACGCGTCTGCCGGTTTCGGTCTACGCTACCGAGTTCCGCGACATTTCCGATACGGGCGAGTATACCAACGGCGTTACGTCGAAGACCGGTATCTCCGAGTATATGATCAGCAATCCCTCGGAATTCCGCGTCGGCAAGTGGAACACCATGTGGATGCCTTCCGATTTCGCGTCGGCTTCCTATGCCGCCAATACCAAGACCGGTACGGGCGTCAATTATCCCATGATGCGTTATTCCGACATCTTGTTGATGTTCGCCGAGGCTTCCTACATGTATAACGGTGCCGTCACGGCCGAGGCCCGCAATGCGCTCTTCGCCGTGCGCCATCGCGCCATCCCCACCATGACCGAGGCCGATTTCGCCGCTTACATCGGCGGGAAGGATTTCTTGAAGGCTGTCAAGGACGAGCGTCGCTGGGAGTTCCTCGGCGAGGGTTCCCGCAAATGGGACTTGGTGCGTTGGGGCGAGTTGCACACCGCCATCCAGACCATGAAGAACAATTGCCTCTCGCTCGTGGGCCTGACCGACGGCGTTACGCCTTATCAGTTCGAGTTCAAGACCCGCCGTGTCAACGGCGAGACGGTCGAGCGCGTCGTTCCGAAGAACGTGTACTACAAGTACGACGACAACAACGAGATGATGCTCGACGTCAACTACGATTACGAGCGTACGAAGTTGCCCGGCGCCGAGTATTTCCAGTCGGCCACCGGCGGTCTCTGGTTCTGGGACGACAAGGGCGATCCGCGTGCCGTCGTTACCGATGCGGTCAGCAAGAAGAAGTACCAGTGCTTCATCAGCGATATCGCTTCGGGTCTTTTCCGCGAGGATTACGGTGCGCTTTATTGTCCGTTCTATCCCATTCCTTCGAACATGATCCGCGATTACAACGGATTGCTCAAGCAGGACTACGGTTTCCCCAATTAGTTCATCGAACCTAAAACTGTAAACAGATATGAAATACGTGAAAAATATAGCGATGCTGATGACGGCGTTCTTCGCCTTGTTGTCCGTGTCGTGTACCGACGACGAGACCGAACCCAGCGGGGCTTCGCGTCTGTTCCGTCCGGTGAGCGTGACGCTTACGCCGCGCGGCACTTCGCTGACCGCTTCGTGGTCGGGCATGAAGGGCGCCATCGGCTACTGGGTCGAACTCTACGAGCGCATCGAGCGCGATAATTCTTCGGTCGGGGGTTCGGCAAGCGAGACGGAACCCGATTATTCGCTCGTTGCCAGCAACGAGCAGGTCACCGGCACCGAGTGGGTGGTCAACGGATTGAAGTTCGACCAGACTTATTACTTCCGCATCAAGGCCGTCGATGCCGATGCTTCGCGCAATTCCTACTTCACCGATTTCCAGTCGGTGCGCATTCCCGCCATGACCGAGGTGCTCTCTTGCGAGGTGCTCGATCCGGTCGAGGCTCTCGTGAAGTTCGCGTGGATGCCCGGTTACGACGTTTCGTTCGTCAAGATCACGGCGCCCGACGGCGGTGTCCGGACGATCAATGTCGACGATGCCGACGGCGGCTTTACGATGGACGGTTTCTTGTCCGGCACCTATACGGTTGTCGCAGGCAATGAGCGCGAGACCTATAATACGGTCGAGTTCATCATCCCCGTGCTCTACGACATCGATCCGGCCAAGGTGACTTTCGACAATGTGACGTTCTTGTGGCGTGTCGATGCCAAGCTCGCCCAGTTGATTTGCACCAACGTCGCCGATGCCGAGGACAAGGTGGTCTTCGACCTTACCGAGGAGCAGCGCATTGCCGGCGAATTGGTAGCCGATGCTTCGATGTTCAAGCCCAACACTACTTATGTCGTGGTCATGGCTTACGAGGCGGAGGCCGGTGCCGAACCCGAGTTGACCAATACTGCGTCGTTCACGGCCATGATGGTCAAGCCCGAGGGCGTTGTCTTCGTCGAGACGATCGATGAGTTGCTCGCTGCCATTAACGGTTCTGCAACTATTATCGCACTTCAGCCCGGCGAGTACGTCGTGCCCAACAAGGGTAGCATCACCATCCTCCGTGCCCTGACGCTCATGTCCGCTACGCGTCAGCAGCCCAAGGTCATCGTCAACCAGTTCACGTTGGCCAATACGGCTTACATCGACGGTACGCTTCGTTTCGAGGGCATCGAGTTCGAGTGCGCCAACTTGAACAATACGACCAGCTGCTTCATCGACCACACGGGTCAGAAGGCCAACATCAAGCGTATTGAGGTCGAGGATTGCTACGTCCATGATTTCGGCAGCTCGTTCATGCGCTTCAACCGCCAGGAGACTTCGGTCGAGGAGGTTTACGTCAACAACAACCGCCTGCTCCGCATGTACGGCCAGAACAGTTACTTGCAGATTTCGAAAATCGTAGCTCGCGAGGTCACCTTCACCAACAACACGGCGACGGGTCTCGACTTCCAGAAGGCCGGCGTTCGTTTCTTGAGCTATATGGCCGACGACAATACGGTCGTGAAGTTCTCGAACAATACGATTCTGTTCAACAACTCCACGGGACGTCTGTTCTTCCACCTCGCCGGTCTCGGTGCAGGTGCGAATACGGCCGGCAGCATCACGATCTCCGACAACATCTTCTACAATGAGGATTCGGACGCTCCGCGCAACGTTTCCAACTTCGACAGCTTCACCGTTACGGCGAACATCGAGAACAACGTGGTCGCCACTCCGTGGGGTGCCGGCAGCGACGGCGGTTCCATCCCGACCGAGACGCTCGCGTCGTGGGGCAACAAATACGCCCAGTTGGATCCCGCTTTCAAGAGCGTTTCCGGCTACGACTTCACCGTGACCAACGACGAAGTGCGCAAACTCGGTGTCGGCGACCCGCGTTGGCTCAAATAACATCCGAAACTTGTTGCTCGAAGGGCGGGGGAGTCCTGCTCTCCCGCCCCCGAGAGCCGAATGAATGAAAAATGAAAATTAAAAATACAGTCATGAAAAAATTCCAGTTCGTTTCGCGCTTTGCAGCAAGTGCCGCTGCTCTCGCTTTGACGCTCGGTTCCGTCGTGTCGTTCTCTGCTTGTTCGGACGATGACGAGATCGATAACTCCGGTATCAAGTCGCGCCTCGACGTGCCTACGGTCAACGCCGTGAGCGCCGAGACCGACATCACCAAGACTTCGCTCACCTTCTCGTGGGAGGCGGTCAAGGATGCTACCGGTTACCAGGCCCAGATCCGTTTGTCGGAGACCGGCGATATTCTGCGCGAGCAGATTTCGGAGAATACGACCGTCACGTTCGAGAACTTGAATTCCGGTACGGAGTATTTCTTCCGCGTCTGCGCTACCTATAAGTACGACGAGGGCCGCAACTCGGCTTATTCGGCCTTTGTTTCGGCTACGACCGAGGAGGCCGATCCGACCCGTCCCACGTTCGACGTTCCCGCCGAGGTGCGTTGCAACATGGGCGAGACCACGGAGGCTTCGTTGACGTTCACCTGGCAGTCCGTTGAGGGCGCCCAGAAGTACAACGTCTTGTTGACGGCCATCGGCGAGGACGACCGTACGTTCGAGACTACGGAGACTTCCTACACCTTCAACGGGCTGACTACCGGCGTGAAGTACTTCTTCCAGGTGCAGGTTGCCGAGATTCCCGGCGAGGGCGGTACCAACGCTTCGAATTGGTCGGGTGCCGTCAAGGCCACCACGACTGCCAAGCTGACCACGCCGCAGAATCTCCAGCTCAAGGTGAAGATGGCCCAGGCCGCCCAGTTCGTTTGGGACGAGGTCGAGGGTGCCAAGACTTATCAGTACGAGCTTATCACGTTGACCGAAACCGGTTCCAGCACGCCCGTCATGGAGGGCTTCCTCAATAACATGGGCGATAACTTTACGCCCGGTGCTACGGTTTACGCTACTTCTACGACCAACAATTCGATTTCGTTCTTCGGTCTGGAGAAGAAATCCTACTATGCTTTCCGTGTCAAGGCCGTTGCCGCTGCCGATCAGACCGAGACGGTAGATTCCGAGTTTACCGACCAGTATGTCTTCCGTACGCTCGAATTCGACCCCGTACCTCTGTCCGCTCCTGCATTCTCGATCTCGAAAATCCAGCAGTTGCGCTTCACCGCTTCTTGGAAAGCCGTGCTGAACGCTTATGGTTTCGACTTCCAGATCGCTACGGCTGCCGATGTTCGCGATGGCAACGAGGCTGGTTACGTGACGCGCAAGATTCGTGCGACCAATGAGACGACCGGCGCCGAGGAGGCTCCTTCGGATGCCAATCCGCTGCCCCTGGAGATCGCGGTAGGCGCTACAGTGACCGACAGCTATGCTACGGCGGATCCTGCGCCGGCGATCACCCTGGCTCCCAACAGCGAGTACATGTTCCGCATGATGACGATCGCCGATCCGGGCCAGATGATCTATGGCGATTCGCAGTGGTCGGAGTGGGTATCCGTCAAGACGTTGGATCTGGCTGCCGAGGTTACGGTAGATGCTACGGATAAGCTTTCCGAGTCCGTTTCCCGCGTGTCCGATGGCGGTACCTTGATCCTCGAGGCCGGTACTTATGAGGCTGCTCAGGTGAATTTCAGCCGTGGCATTACGATCAAGGCGGCTGCTGGCGCTACTCCGAAACTCGTTCTGACCGGTACGTTCGGCCTTGAAGCCAATGCGAAGATCGGCACCATCGAGTTGAACGGTCTGGAGATTCAGGGCACCGGTGCGAGCGGTTCGCATATCTTCAATTCTGCAAGCTCCGGCTTTACCGCTACGGTCGAGAATCTGAATTTCGTCAATTGCTATGCTTACAATTACGATCGTTCGTTCATCCGTACGCAGACCGCTACGACGAACATCAAGAACATCCGCATCGAGAATACGACGGTGAAGTTGATCAACACCCAGACTTACGACGTTTGCCAGTTGGGTGCATCGCCCGAGACGATCGTAGTCAAGAATTCGACGTTCGACAACATTGCCGCTTTCATTCGCATCAATGCTGCTTTGGCCGAGAAATCTACGATCACTGTCGAGAACTGCTCGTTCGTGAATACTCGTTCGGGAGGTCAGTTGTTCCGTCTGACGGGGGCGTATGAGGGTTGCACGATGTCCAATTGCGTATTCGCCGGTGCAGTCACGGTCAAGGTCGGTAACAATGCAGCATCCGCTAACTACGTTACGCCGTCGAATAACTTCGCTGCTTCGGATCTGACGTTCTCCTCCATGGGCGACCATGCAAGTTGGGCTACGGCCGAGACGTTGACGAGCGCCGATTTGTTCCCCAATGCCGCTTCGGGCGACTATAGCCTTGCTCCGGACAGCCAGGCCGCTGCGGCAGGCGCCGGTGCCAAATAGTTTCCGACGATTCCTTTCATATCGAGGAGGTGCGCAAATTTTTGCGCACCTCCTTTTATTTTCGGGAACAGCGCTTGTGCAACTCTGACCGGCCTATGGTCGATGCTGCGGTTTGGCTGTATCCGGGGAGTTGTCTTGAGTTCGGGTGTTTTGTGGAACGGGGTTTGCCGGGACGCCAAGTGGCTTTTTTGTCGAATATTTTTATATTTTTGGTTGCGCCCAAGATACTCTCGCTCGGCAAAATGCAAGCGAGCTTGCTTTTGCTCTCGCTTATTCGTATCTTTGGCCACTTCGAAGATACTCGGCCGCGGCAATGTTAAATTTATTTGGCATTGCGCTCGGCTCTTCGTATCTTTGCACGATATTCCATAGCTATGGTTGAGAACGAAAAAGAGTTGCTGGAGCATATCGGCGAACAAGAGTATAAGTACGGTTTTACATCCGATATCGATACCGAGCTGATCCGGAAAGGGTTGGATGAGGAGGTCGTGCGTCTGATTTCCGCCAAGAAGGGCGAGCCGGCCTGGATGACCGAGCGGCGCGTGGCCGCTTTCCGTCATTGGCTCACGCTCGATCCTCCGACGTGGGCGCATCTGTCGATTCCCGCTATCGATTTCCAGAATATCATCTATTACGCGGCGCCCAAGCCCAAAAAGCAGTTGGAGTCGATGGACGAGGTCGATCCCGAGTTGAAGCGCACGTTCGACAAGCTCGGCATTCCGCTCGAAGAGCAGATGGCCTTGGCCGGTGTTGCCGTCGATGCCGTCATGGATTCCGTGTCGGTCAAAACGACGTTCAAGGAGACGCTCGCCGGGATGGGCATTATTTTTTGTTCCATGTCCGAGGCGTTGCGCGATTATCCCGAGTTGGTCAAGAAATACCTCGGCAGCGTCGTGCCGCATACCGATAATTTCTACGCCGCATTGAACGCCGCCGTCTTTTCCGACGGGTCGTTCTGTTATATCCCCAAGGGGGTGCGGTGTCCCATGGAGTTGTCTACTTATTTCCGCATCAACGCCGCCGGCACGGGGCAGTTCGAGCGTACGCTCATCGTCGCCGACGAGGGCGCCTATGTCAGTTATCTGGAGGGATGCACGGCTCCGCAGCGCGACGAAAACCAGTTGCATGCCGCCGTGGTCGAGATCGTCGTCGAGAAAAACGCCGAGGTCAAGTATTCCACCGTGCAGAATTGGTACCCCGGCGACCGCGAGGGGCGGGGCGGTATCTATAATTTCGTTACCAAGCGCGGCATTTGCCGCGAAAATGCGCGCCTTTCGTGGACGCAGGTCGAAACCGGTTCGGCCATCACGTGGAAGTATCCCAGCTGCATCCTCGCGGGCGACAATTCCGTCGGCGAGTTCTACTCCGTGGCCATGACCAACAACTTCCAGCAGGCCGACACCGGCACCAAGATGATCCACATCGGGCGCAATACGCGCAGCCGCATCGTCTCCAAGGGCATCTCGGCCGGTCGCAGCCAGAATTCCTATCGCGGCCTGGTGCGCGTGGGCAAGGGCGCCGAGGGTGCTCGCAATTACTCGCAGTGCGATTCGTTGTTGATCGGCGACAAGTGCGGGGCGCATACGTTCCCTGTCATCGATTGCCGCAACCGTTCGGCCGTCGTGGAGCACGAGGCCACGACATCCAAGATTTCCGACGACCAGCTCTTCTATTGCAACCAGCGCGGTCTTTCGACCGAGGATGCCGTCGGATTGATCGTCAACGGCTATGCCCGCGAGGTGTTGGCCAAGTTGCCCATGGAGTTCGCCGTCGAGGCGCAAAAATTGTTGGCTCTCAGTTTGGAGGGCAGCGTAGGATAAAAAAACAGAGACAGAATACAGTATGTTGAGCGTTAAGAATTTGCATGCGTCGGTCGACGGCAAGGAGATTTTGCGGGGCATCGACTTCGAGGTCAAGGCCGGCGAGGTGCATGCCATCATGGGGCCTAACGGTTCGGGCAAGTCTACTTTGGCGTCGGTGTTGGCCGGCAACGAAAAGTTTACCGTTACGGAAGGTTCCGCTACTTTCTTGGGACAGGATTTGTTGGCGATGTCTATCGAGGATCGCGCCCGTGCAGGTTTGTTCCTCGGGTTCCAGTATCCCGTCGAGATTCCCGGCGTCACAATGGCCAATTTCATGAAGTTGGCTGTCAACGAGCAGCGCAAGTTCCGCGGCCAGGAGCCTTTGTCGGCTGCGGAGTTCCTCAAGCTCATGCGCGAGAAAAGCGCTGTCGTCGAGTTGGATGCCAAGCTCACGTCGCGTGCCGTCAACGAGGGGTTCTCGGGCGGCGAGAAGAAGAAGAACGAGATTTTCCAGATGGCCATGCTCGATCCCCAGCTCGCCATCCTCGACGAAACCGATTCGGGGCTGGACATCGACGCCTTGCGCATCGTTGCTACGGGCGTGACGAAGCTCCATACTCCCCAGAACGCCACGGTCGTCATTACCCATTACCAGCGTTTGTTGGATTACATCGTTCCCGATGTGGTGCATGTCCTCTACAAGGGGCGGATCATTCATTCGGGCGACAAGACTTTGGCGCTCAAGCTCGAAAAGGAGGGGTACGATTGGTTGATAAACGATTATAAGGAATAATGGCCGTCATTACCGATACGATTCGCCGGTTCGCGACCGTCGAGGGCGAGCAGTTCCGCATCGGCTCCGATGCCGGCGCCGCGCAGTCTTTCGTCGCCGTCGATTCCCGCAAGTTGTGCGTCGAGGTTGCCGCCGGGGTGGCGGCCCGGTTCGTCGTCGTGCATGAAAAGCCGTTGGCTTCGTCGCTTTCTTTTTTGTTGGAGAGCGGCGCCCAATTGGAGCTTACCCATGTTTTCTTGGCCGAGGCGTTTGCCGAAGTCGTTGTCGAGCAGGCGGCCGACAGCGTTTGTTGCTTGACCGCCGTGCAGGCCTCAAGTGCCAATGCGGCCTATAAGATCGGGTTGAACGGGGCGCATGCCGTCAGCCGGATGGGCGGACTTTTTCTCGCCGCGGATAGCGAGCATTGCGTCATGGAGTTGCGCACCGAGCACCGCGTGGCCGATTGCAGCAGCGATTCGTTGGTCAAGGGCATCGCAGGCGGCAGCGCCGTCGGCGAGTTTCACGGCTTGGTTTACGTCGCCCCTGACGCCCAGCGTACCGATGCCCGGCAGCAGAGCCGCAATATCTTGTTGAGCGAGACGGCGCGCATCGTTGCCGAGCCGCAGTTGGAGATTTACGCCGACGACGTGAAGTGTTCCCACGGCGCCACGGTCGGACAGACGGACGCCGAGGCGATCCTCTACATGCGGCAGCGCGGTTTGAGTTTGGCGCAGGCCCGGCGGTTGCAGATCGAGGGTTTCGCCGGCGACGTGGTGCGGCGTTGCGGCGTCGAAGAGTTGGGCGAGGCGCTCATGGAGGTCGTCGCCCGTAAAATGGAGATGATGTAGGATGTTCGAAGTCGACAAGATACGCGAGGAGTTCCCTATTTTGGGGTGCAAGGTCTACGGCAAGCCGCTGGTCTATCTGGACAGCGGCGCTACGGCGCAGAAGCCGTTGCAGGTTATCGAGGCTGTCGACCGGCTGCACCGCGAGCAGAATGCCAACATCCACCGGGGCGTGCATTTCCTTTCGGAGGAGGCCACCGAGTTGTACGAGGCGGCCCGGGCGCGGATCGCCGCATGGATCGGTGCTGCCGACAAGGAGGAGATCGTCTTCACGTCGGGCGCCACGGCGTCGCTCAATACGGTGGCCTACGCCTGGGGCGACAAGTTCGTCGGCGCGGGCGACAATATCGTCGTCAGCGAGTTGGAGCACCACTCCAACATCGTGCCGTGGCAGTTGCTGGCCCAGCGCAAGGGGGCCGACATCCGCGTTTTGCCGTTCGACGAGACCGGACGCTTGCGCACCGAGTTGCTCGGGGAGCTTGTCGACGGGCGTACGCGTGTCGTCGCCGTCACGCAGGCTTCCAATACGCTCGGCACACGGCCCGATTTGCGGCCCATTGTTGCGGCCGCCCACGCTGTCGGCGCCGTCGTCGTGGTCGACGGGTGTCAGGGCGCCGTGCATGGCGGCATCGACGTGCAGGCTTTGGATTGCGATTTCTATGCCTTTTCGGGCCACAAGCTCTACGGCCCCACCGGCATCGGCGTCTTGTATGGCAAGCGGGCTTTGCTCGATGCCATGCCCCCGTTCATGGGCGGCGGCGATATGGTCGATCGCGTGAGTTTCGAACGCACTACTTTCGCACCCGTTCCGTTCCGCTTCGAGGCCGGCACCGCCAACTTCGTGGGGGCCATCGGATTGGGCGAGGCGGTAAGATTCATGCAGCGCTTCGATCCTGCCGAGATCGAGGCCCACGAAAGCGCTCTCCTGCGCCATGCCGAAGCGCGTTTGCGCGAGGTCGAGGGGCTGCGCATCTACGGCCGGACTCCGGACAAGTGCGCCATCCTCTCGTTCAACGTCGAGGGGGTGCACCCTTACGACCTGGGGATGATCCTCGACAAGCTCGGCATCGCCGTGCGCACCGGCCAGCATTGCGCCGAGCCGGTGATGACCCATTTCGGCACCACGGGCATGTGCCGCGCTTCGTTCGCCATGTACAATACGCTCGCCGAGGCCGACGCCTTGGCCGAGGGCGTGCAGCGTGCGGTGCGGATGTTGCGATAAAAACTCAAATTTAAAGAAGAAACCGGATGTTTATTGTACTCGAAGGTTTGGACGGTGCCGGCAAGTCGACGCAGATCGCCTTGCTGCGCGAGTTGTTCGCCCGGCAGGGCGTCGAGAGCGCCTATGTCCACTTCCCGCGTTTCGACGCGCCCGTCTACGGCGAGTTGATCGCCCGTTTTCTGAGGGGTGAGCTTGGCGGGGTCGATCAGGTCGATCCCTACTTGGTCGCGCTCCTTTTCGCTGGCGATCGGGCCGAGGTCGCGCCCCGGATCCGGGAGTGGCTCGGGCAGGGCAAGGCCGTGATCCTCGATCGTTATGTCTACTCCAACGTCGGGTTCCAGTGCGCCAAGTTGCCCCAGGGCGAGCCGCGCCGGCGGTTGGCCCGGTGGATTCTCGATCTGGAGTTCGGGCATAACGACCTTCCGCGGCCCGATCTGTCGCTTTTCCTCGACGTGCCTTTCGCGTTCACCGAGCGCAAGCTCTCCGCCGTACGCGAGGGCGACGACCGGGCTTATCTGCATGGCGCCGAGGACATCCACGAGTCGTCGCTCGCGCTCCAACAGGCTGTGCGCGAAGTTTATCTCGATGCTGCGGCTGCCGACCCGACGTTGCGCGTGGTCGATTGCTGCGATCCTCAAGGGAATATGGCGACGCCCGAGGGAATTTTCGCCAAGATACTTGATTTGTTGAAACCTTTGCTCGATGCCCATGCGTTCCAGTCGGATATTTAAGTTCGTCGCCAACCTCTGCCGCTTGGCATTGGCCGCCACGTTCGTGCTCTCGGGTTTTACGAAGGCGATCGATCCGTGGGGTATGGCTCTGAAGGTCAATGAGTACCTCTCGATCTACGGATTGGACTATTTGCAGGGGGCCAGCATGGCTTTTTCGATCTGGCTGTGCGGCGCCGAGTTGATGATGGGGTGCATGTTGTTGTGCAAGGTGCGTATCCGGTTGATTTCGATCTTCGCTTTGTTGTCGATGTCGTTTTTTACCGTGCTCACGTTTTTGAGCGCTACATTGATTCCCGTCGAGGATTGCGGTTGCTTCGGCGAGGTGCTGAAGCTCACGCCCTGGCAGACTTTCTTCAAGAATCTCGTTTTGTTGCCTATGGCGTTCGTCGTCTGGTGGCGTTACCGGCCCGACAAGGTTTTCGCGTTCAATGCCGTGGAGATCATGTTGACCTGTACGTTCTTCGTCATGTCGATGTACTTGGGTTATTATTGTTATCGGCATTTGCCGTTGATCGATTTCTTGCCTTACAAGGTCGGGGTCAACATCCGCGAGGCGATGCAGGCTCCCGAAAGCGAGCAGGGCGAGGTGGAAACCGTGCTTGTCTACCGCAACCGCGAGACCGGGCGGCTGCGCGAGTTTTCGCTCGATGACACCGCTTGGCAGGATGCCGACAAGTGGGAGTGGGTCGATACCCGCGTTTCGGAGGAGCTGCCCGTGATGCGTCCGTTGCTCAGCGAGTTTTCGTTGCGCGATGTCGAGGGCGATGCCACCGAGCGGGTGCTGGCGACTCCAGGCCGGCTCTATATGTTGTGCGTCACGCAGTTCGACCGGCTTTCGCGACGTTGTGCACGGCGCATGGAGCAGTTGGCGGCGCATGCTGCCGCCCAGGGTGCGCAGGTGATCTGCCTCACGCCCGATCCGCTCTACGGCGAGCAGTGGCGCATGTTCGGCGAGCAGCGGGTCAAGTGTTACAACATCGATGCGTCGACCATGAAAACCATGCTCCGTGCACGCAACGGGCTGGTGGTGCTCGACGACGGAACGATCTCGGCTAAAATGAATTGTCGGGATATTCGTCCGTAGGGGCGCGCCGCAGGCATGTGGTATGAAAGTTGACTTCGATCGGCGAAGTCAACTTTTTTCGTATGCGTGTTCTTGCTTTTTCGATGTCGTTGCTGGCATTCGCCGGCTGCGGTCGGCGGTCGGCGGTTCCTGCCGATGCGATTCGGCCCGTGAAGGTCGCCGTGGCAGCCGATGCCGCTTCCATCCGCAAGGATTTCGCTGGCATGGCTACGCCCGACGATGCCGTAACCCTTGCTTTCAAGCTCTCGGGCCAGGTGCTCGACGTGCCCGTCGCCCAGGGCGAGCAGGTCGTGCGGGGCGCCTTGTTGGCCGAGCTGGATCCCCGCGACGTCGAGTTGCAGGTTTCTGCCACGCGTTCGGCGTTCGAGGAGGCGCGTTCGCAGCAGCAGCGCATGCAGCGTTTGTTGGCCCATCAGGCGGTCTCGCGCCAGGAGGCCGAAGCCGCGCAGACGCGCTTCGCGCAGGCCCGGTCGGCTTATGAAAATGCCCTCGATTTGTTGAAAGACACGAAGATCACGGCTCCTTTCTCCGGGGTAATCGAGGCTACGTATGTCGATAATTTCGAGCGTGTGCAGGCCGGGCAGGCCATCCTGCGGCTGGTCGATCCGCATACCACCACCGTCAAGTTCACCATGCCCGAGCGCGGGTTGGCTTCGTTGGCCGATACCGCAGCCCGTTTCGAGGTCGAGTTCGACAACTTCCGCGGCGTGCGTTTCGCCGCCCGGCTCAAGGATTATGCCCGCACTTCGTCCGATGCTTCGGGTTTTCCCGTTTCGTTGACCCTCCTCGGGGTCGATACGGTGCGTTACGACGTCTCGCCCGGCATGTCGTGCACCGTTACCATGTTTTCGCCCGATCCCGTGCCGGGTGCCGTGGCGTTGCCCCTGTCGGCCATCTATGCGCCGACCGACGGCGGTACTTTCGTTTGGGTCGTCGGCCCCGACGATCGGGTCGAGCGCCGTGCCGTGACGCTCGGCGAGTTGTTCGGCAGCGACCGGGTGGTGATCGACAGCGGCGTCCGGCCTGGCGAGCGGATCGTCACGGCCGGAGTCTACCGGTTGCAGCCGGGCGATCGGGTGCGGATTTTAATATGACACGAACATGACGCTTCCCGAGTATTCGTTGCGCAATGCCAAAGTCATCTGGTTTTTCCTCTTGATTCTTCTGGTCGGCGGTGTTGCTGGGTTCCTTACGTTGGGCAAGAAGGAGGATTCGGTCTTCGTCATCAAGAGCGCGTCGCTCGTCTGTTCCTATCCCGGAGCTTCGCCGCAGGAGGTCGAGGCGTTGATAACCGAGCCGATCGAGCGCGAGGTGCAGTCGATGCGCAACGTCTATAAAATCACCTCCGAATCTTCTTACGGGCGTTCGAAAATCCTCGTCGAGCTGGATCCCGCCACTTCGGCACGCGATATTCCCCAGCTGTGGGACGAGTTGCGCCGCAAGACGCTCAACATTCAGCCCCGTTTGCCTGACGGAGCTTCGGCGATCACTGTCGCCGACGATTTCGGCGACGTCTACGGCATCTATTACGGGCTTTCGGTCGACAGCGGGTTCTCGTGGTCGGAGCTGCGCGAGTGGGCGCAGCGGTTGAAAACGGCGTTGGTGACGGTCGAGGGGGTGCAGAAAGTGACTTTGTTCGGCGAGCAGACGCCCGTCGTCAACGTCTACGTCAGCCTCTCGGCCCTGGCCAACTTTTCGATCCGTCCCGAGACGATCCTTTCGACCGTCCGCCAGCAGAACGCCGTGGTCAGCAGCGGCGAGAAGCAGGCCGGGGCGCTCGAAATCCGCATCCTCGAAGAGGGGGCCTACAAGAGTCTCGACGACATCGCCGACCAGTTGTTGATGTCCGCTTCCGGCAAGCAGTATCGCTTGGGCGACATCGCGCGCGTGGAGCCGGGTTACGCCGAGCCGCCGCAGACGCTCATGCGCATCGACGGGCAGTGCGCCGTGGGGATCGGCATCTCCACCGAGGCGCAGGCCGATGTGGTGAAGACCGGCGACCGGATCGCCCGGGTGCTCGACGCCCAGGTCGGCCGCATGCCCGTGGGCATGGAGCTTACGGTGCTTTACCCCGAAAACCGGATCGCCCGCGAAGCCAATGCCACGTTCATCGCCAATTTGGCCGAGTCCGTTGCCATCGTCATCGCCATCATCATGCTCGTCATGGGTTTTCGGGCCGGGGTGTTGATCGGCAGTTCGCTCTTGTTTTCGATCGGCGGCACCTTGTTGCTCATGCAGTTTTTGGGCGAGGGACTCAACCGCACTTCGCTGGCCGGGTTCATCATCGCCATGGGCATGCTGGTCGATAACGCCATCGTTGTCACCGACAATGCCCAGCAGGCCATGATGCGGGGCGTCGACCGGCGTCGCGCCGTGATCGACGGGGCCAACGGCCCGGTCTGGAGCCTGCTCGGGGCTACGCTCATCGCTATTTTTTCGTTTTTGCCTTTGTACCTCGCCCCTTCGTCCGTCGCCGAGATCGTCAAGCCCTTGTTCGTCGTGCTGGCCCTGTCGTTGTTGCTCAGCTGGGTGCTCGCTCTCACGCAGACTCCGTTGTTCGCCGGTTTCATGCTGCGGGTTGAGCCGCAGGCAGGCGATCCCTACGGCACGAAGTTCTATCGGGTCTTCGACCGGTTTTTGGCCCGGCTGCTCAAGCGGCGGTGGGCCGTCGCTGTCGGCGTCGTGTTGTTGTTCGTCGCGTCGCTCGTCATCATGGGGCGCATGCCGCAGAATTTCTTCCCGTCGCTCTACAAGCCTTACTTCCGGGCCGACGTCTTGTTGCCCGAGGGGTTCGACATCCGCGAGACGGAGCGCAATCTGCGGCGCATGGAAGCCTGGCTCGAAGAGCAGCCCGAGGTCAAATGCGTCTCCGTCACGTTGGGCGCCACGCCTCCGCGTTATTATCTGGCCAGCAGCAGTGTTTCTCTGCGGCCCAATTTCGGCAACATCTTGATCGAGGTGCACGACAAGCGCCAGACTACGGTCGTCGAGGAGCGTTTCGAGGCTTTCGTCACGTCCGAGTTCCCCGACGTGTGGTTGCGTTCGTCGCTTTTCAAGCTCTCGCCCGTACCCGATGCCGCCATCGAGTTCGGGTTCATCGGCGACAATATCGATACGTTGTGCCGCCTGACTTCGTCCGTCGAGCAGATCATGTGGCGTACGCCCGGTGCGACCAACATCCGCAACAGCTGGGGCAACCGCGAGCCGGCCTGGCTGCCGGTCTATTCGCAGATGAAGGGGCAGCGCATCGGCGTCACCCGCAGTCAGATGGCCCAGGGCATCACCATCGCCACGCAGGGTTACGCCTTGGGCGAATACCGCGAGGGCGACCAGTTCATGCCCATCCTCCTCAAGGACGAGAACATCGGGGCCTACAACCTCACCAATTTGCAGGCCCTGCCCATCTTCAATCCCGCCGGCCGTGTCTTTTCGCTCGGGCAGGCGGTCGAGGATTTCCGCTTCGACTTCCGGCACGGCACGATCAAGCGTTACAACCGGCAGCGGGTGATGAAGGCGCAGTGCGACCCCGCACGCGGGGTCAACACCATGCGGTTGTTCGCCGCCTTGAGCGATTCCGTCGGCCGCAGCATCGTCCTGCCCGAAGGCTATGCCCTGAAGGTTTTCGGCGAGCAGGAGAGCCAGCAGGAGTCCAACCGGGCGTTGGCTGCATATATGCCGCTGACTTTGGTCTTGATTCTCATCGTGTTGTTGCTCTTGTTCCGCAATTACCGCGAGCCGGTCATCATCTTGTCCATGATCCCGTTGATCTTCATCGGGGTGGTGCTCGGGTTGGCCGTCACGGGCAAGGTGTTCAATTTTTTCTCGTTGTTGGGGCTGCTCGGTTTGGTGGGCATGAACATCAAGAACGCCGTGGTGCTCGTCGAGCAGATCGGACAGTTGAAGCGAGCCGGTCTCGCGCCCTACGACGCCTTGGTCTCGGCTACGCGCAGCCGTATCGTTCCCGTGACGATGGCTTCGGGTACTACGATCCTGGGCATGTTGCCGTTGTTGTTCGATTCCATGTTCGGGGCGATGGCCGCCACGATCATGGGCGGGTTGTTCGTCGCTACGTTGCTTACGATCTGTGTGCTGCCCGTGTTTTACGCTCTCTTTTATCGCATTCGCCGATCATGAAACCGTTTTTTGTTCTCCTTTTCGTGCTCTGCGTCCGGCCGCTCGCTGCGCAGATGCTGCTCGACGATTATCGGATCGCCGTTCTGGATTACAGTTTGCAGCTCAAGGCCGCCGAGTCCCGTCGGATTGCGGCTTCCGAGCGGGTGGGGCAGGCTCGCACCGGTTACCTTCCGCGCCTTTCGATGGACGGAAGTTTCACCGCTACGGTGCGCCATTATGATGGTGTGAAGCACTGGACTTTCAGCCTCTTGCCGCAGCTCGTCCAGGTCGTCTACGGCGGCGGTGCCGTGCGTGCGGCGGTCGAAAGCGCCGGATTGGGATACGATATCGCTTTGTGCGACGAGGAGTTCTCGCGGTTGGAGGTGCGCTATGCAGCCGATTACGCCTATTGGAACCTCTCGGCCATGAATCTTTATGCTGCGGCCATGCAGCAGTACGTGGCCTTGATCGCATCGCTCAAGGAGGTGGTCGACCGGCGTTTCGACGAGGGCTATATCGCCAAGGGCGACGTGTTGATGATCGCTGCCCGGTTGAGCGAAGCCCGCTACGGGTTGGTTTCGGCCCGGCAGCGCGCCGAGGTGGCGTTGCATAACTTCAACATCCTGCGCGGGGCCGATGCTGCCGCCGAAGTGCGGCTCGCCGAAGGCGTGCGCGATTCGCTGCCCATGCCCCGGCGCATGACAGCCTCCGCCGCCCTTGCCCGCCGCCCCGATTATGCCGTCGCGCAGTTGCGCGCCGAGCAGGCCGCCGTCGCGATCCGGGCCGTGCGTGCGCCTTTCAATCCGCAGGTCAGCGTCGGGGTGGGCGGATCGTGGCAGCCTTATTCGCCCAACCGCACGGGCGAAACGGTGCTCGACGGCTCGGCTTTCGTCAAGGTCTCGGTGCCCCTTTTCCATTGGGGCGAACGGCGGCGGGCCGTGGGAGCCGCCCGGGCGTTGCAGGCCGAGAGCGAATGGAACGCCGCGCAGGTGCACGACGACATCGTACGTGAAGAGATGAACGGTTGGACGGCCATCGTGCAGAGCCGTGCCCAGGTCGATGCTTCGGAGCGCAGTTTGCGGATCGCCGGCGAGAACCTCGCCCTCAGCACCTATTCCTATGGCGAGGGGCTGGTCACGATCCTCGATGTGTTGCAGGCGCAGTTGAGTTGGATACAGCTGTATACCAACGATATCGACGCCCGTTACAACTATGCTGTCGCGCTTTCCGACTATCGTCGCATCACGGCAGAAGATTGAGCGCCTGCGCCGACAGCGTTTTCCTCAAAAAGATCGCTCCGGGATTTTTCCCGGAGCGATCTTTTCATTTCACGGTCGTGGGTTCCGGTTCCGTGTTCACCACCGCGATTTCGTGGCTCACGGGCGCTATCTTGCGCAGCATCTGCGTCAGGCCGCAGTATTTTTCGTGCGTCAGCGACAGCGCGCGGCTCGCTTTTTCTTGTTGGTCGCCGGCGCCGCATTCTACATTGTAGATCACATGGAACGAGCGGAATATGCTTTCGGCTTGCAGCCGGTCGGTGTTCAGCTCGCCCGAGTAGGTGATTTCCAGTCGCTTGGGTTTTATGTGCATCTTCTCCATCACCATCATCGCCGTCTGCCCCGCGCATTGCGCCGCAGCGTAGAGCAGCAGTTCTTTGGGATTCATGGCGTCGCATCCGTAGCCTTCCGTGGCGCGGAATCCGGCTTGGCCGGTCAGTTCTACCGTTACTTTTTCGATCATGATTCGTGTTTTTTTGTGTTGTTTCCTCTTCGACCGGCAAATTCCGTTCCTCGGAATGCGGGGCATGCTGTTAAAATGTTTATCTTTGCCGAGTCTCTTTTGAAACTTTTACCTATGCGGAGGTTCGGTTTTTTGTGGGTGTTTATGTTTTGCGGTTTTTTGGGCGCCGGGGCGTCGTCCGCCGATACCCGTCTGCAAATCGGCCGGGGGG
>JAIECN010000066.1 GCA_029068505.1 Alistipes sp. | reverse complement strand
CCAATCTTCGGTGCGGAGTTTTTCAAGGAAATTTTTCATAGGAACAAAGTTTGATCTATTGGAAGAAGCGCAGCCCGGAAAGGGCCGCATGATTTTCAGAACATGCCCGTGAACATCACGGCAACGACGTTGCGTCCCGAGCGGTCGAACGCCGAACCGTAATCTTCATAGGTATAATTGATCTGGCAGCGCAGGTGCTTGACGGGCGTCCAGAGCAACCCTGCGGTATAGTTGGTCTGCCGGGTCGCGGAACGCGCACCGGTATCCTCGGCGAACGTGTCGAACCGCACGACGGGCATCAGCCCCGAGGTCGCACGCCACCCGGCCAGCAGATACCAGCCGTCGCTGCCGAACTCGCCATGATCGCTGCCGGTGCGTCCGCCGATCCACTCGCCGCGCACCACGACCGGCCCGCGGTCGTAGCAGATGCCGGCCCCGTAGCGCTCGCGCTTGAAATATGACGTGCCGTATTCGCCCCAATAATAAGAACCCGACAGCAACAACCCGTCGACCGGACGCAGCGACAGACGCGCGACGACATCCTTGGACTTGTTCTTGTCCAGGGTGTTGATCCCCTCGCCGTTGAAGACGCCGAAATCATAGCCGACGATATTCCGGCCCTGCCGCGGAAAGAAACCGCCCGAGAGCGTGGCGCCCAGCTCGCGGCCCGTGGCCGAAATCCCGCACAAGTCCGAGCCGAAGCCGACCAGCTTGCACAAGGCAAGAGGATACTCGATCAACTCAAGACGGGTAGGGGGATAATCGGTATTTTCGATCGAAAAGGGAATTTTATACTGCCCGACCTTGAGCTTGAGCTGCCGGAAAGGAGCATACTGCACATAGGCGTCGACCAGCTGCGGCTTGCAGAACTCGAACTGGATCTTGTAGTCGAGTTTCGGCACGATGTCTCCGGCGATGCTCAAACGCACACGCTTGAGGAAAAACAAGGAGGCGTCGCCCGAATATTGATAGCCGGCCTGCACATAACCCGAGAACTTGGGCAGGCGGGAGACGATCTTGTCCCAGGTCGAGGTTTTGGTTTCGAGAGCGGCGACACGCACGGCGAGGGTGTCGGCCGCAAGGGCGTCTTCGGCACCGTTCCGAGCCGCGGCACTGCAAAAGAGCATTGTCGAAAAGAGCAGCAGCAATAGTTTCTTCATACAACGAAAGGGTTTGATTGTACAGGCAAAAGTCGGAAAACCCTCGCAATGAATCAATACGCGAAAATACGTAAAATACGGACGATGCCGCTACCGGGGCATCGGGAACGACAAGGTGCGGGCGTCGAGATAGGCATTCAGAAACGGCCCCCAATGCCAAGCCTGACCGTTGGAGAGGTTGAAATAGCGCCCCAGACGCAGCGTGTTGTTGTCGATCACGACAATATGGCGGGGCCGGTTTTCGAGCTGGATTTCCACGACCGAAGCCATCGAAACCAGGGGCGAGGTGCGGATCGGCTCCATCGACCGGAAATCGGGCGTCCAGGGCGAGAGCACGGCCAGCGAATCGGGAATGACGAATCCCTCCGTCCGCAGCGAGTCGGCCGGCCGGAAATCGGGATGCGGCTCCTGGGCACGACCGACGACAAGACAAAAAACCGCCAGCAAGACGGCCCCGCCCCACGCTGCCGGCCGGCAGCGCAGGTTACGACGCCAAAGGTTCGTGCAGTTGTCCGCCGGGTATTTTACAAGATGATTCATCGGCCCCATACGCTCGAAGCACAGTTTCTAAAACACCTCCCGCAAAATCCGCACCGATTGCACAGCGCTGATGGCATCGAGGTGATAACCGAAATAGACCAGCATGGCATTGAGAAACTCGACCCGCTGCGTCCGGTTGAGGCCGATGCCGCCGAGTTGTTGCACGTCGCACTCCATCATGTCGTGCAACATGCGGGCGCACTCGCGCGTCATGACCTCGGTATGGGCCGGCTGCACCGCCACGAACACCCCCTCGCGGATGTCGAACCATGCGCCGGGCACATAGTCGTTGCCGGGGCAGAAACCGAGGAAGCGGCTCAAGTTGGCCAAAAACCAAAGGTGGAAATTGGCCACCCCCTCCTGCATGGCGTCGAGCGCCCCGACCGAATGCCACACGAAGTCGAACAGCGCCTCGTTCGGCTCGCTCTCGCGCACCAGGCGGTAGAGCACCTCGGCCATGAAAAGCCCCACGGTGGATTTGCGCACGTCGAAAGGCAAGCCTTGCAAAGCGAAAGCCGTACGGATCTCCTTGAACCGGTGCATCTGCTGGTGCGCAGACTCCAGCCCCTCGAATTCCACTGGGAACATGGGCTGGAAAAGCGCGAGCTTCGATCCCCGGCCGCTGCGGCTGCGGACGCCCTGCACCATGTAGCTGCGCCGGCCGCCGACGTCGGTCAACAAGAAGGCGACCATCGACGAATCGCCATATTTGAGCGTATGGAGGACGACTCCGCGCCCCTTGTAACTCTTCATGAAAACCCGGTCTCTTTGTCGCGGCCCGGAAAGCCGGCCCGGCCGCCGCGACGGAATCGGCGCCGCCGCTCCGTCAACGCGATTTGCAATGCACCATCATCCAGCCGTCGCGCGACACGACATCGACGCACGACAACCCCTCCTGCCCGGCCGCCGCGACCACGGCCTCGACGTCGGCTTGGAGGAATCCGCTCATCAACAGATCGCCGCCCGGCAGAAGCGCCGCGGCATAGGCCTTCATATCGCGCAGCAAGATGTTGCGGTTGATGTTGGCCAAAATAAAATCATAGCTGCGCCCCGCGATGCGGCCCGCATCGCCCAACATGGGTTCGACGAGCGCCCCGACTCCGTTGGCGGCGACATTCTCGCGGCAATTGGCATCGGCCCACTCGTCGATATCGACGGCATCGACATGCGCCGCGCCGCACTTGGCGGCGAGGATCGCCAACACGCCCGTCCCGCTGCCCATGTCCAGACCGCGGCGCCCGGCCACCTCCAGACCGAGCACCCCGCGGGCCATCAGCCACGTGGTGGCATGCTGTCCGGTACCGAACGACATCTTGGGCATGACGACGATTTCCAACTCGCCTGCGGGCGCCGGCTCATGGAACGGCGCGCGGATGCGCAGACGCCCCTCCACGTCGGTGGCAGGGAAATTCTGCTCCCAAAGGGCATTCCAGTTCTGCGCCTCGATGGAAATATAACGCCCCGCGACACCGTACCGGGCCAACAAGGCGTCGACCTCCGACTTGCAGTCGGCCAGGCGCTCCTGGGGGATGTAGGCCTTGAGCACGGCACCCTCGGTCTCGAAACTCTCGAACGGGAACTCGGCCAACTCGGCGGTGAGAATCTCGGCCAGCTCTTCGGAGAGACCGGGAACATTCAAAGCGACAAAATCCATATTATGTAAAATTTTCGTATCTTCGCACGGAACAAAGTTACGGATAATCCCCCGAAAAGCAGCTGCCCGATGGCGGAAAACACAAAAAAATGGGAAGAGGCCGCCCGCCGCTACCGCACCTACATCAAACTGGAGAAACGCCTTTCGGCCAACACCGTGGAGGCATACATGCGCGATCTGCGCCAGTTCGCCCACTTCATTCTGCGTCAGTGGGACGTGGGGCCACGCAAGGTGGAGCGCGAAATGGTCGAACGCTACATGGGCCTGCTCTACGAACAGGGCTGCGAGAAGACTTCGCAGGCCCGCCGGTTGAGCGGCATACGCAGTTTCTTCAACTTCCTGCTGCTCGACGAGAAAATCGACGCCTCGCCGGCCGAATTCATCGCTTCGCCCAAGTTCGGCCGCCAGCTGCCCGACGTGCTGACGACCGCCGAAATCGACCGCCTCATCGGCTCGATCGACACGGCGACACCCAAGGGACGCCGCGACACGGCGATGCTGGAAGTGCTCTACTCGTGCGGACTGCGGGTCTCGGAACTGACCTCGCTGCGGCTGTCCGACCTCTTTTTCGGCGAGGGCTACATCCGGGTGATCGGCAAGGGCGACAAACAGCGTCTGGTGCCGGTGAGCGCCGCGGCGCGCGACAAGATCCAATGCTGGCTCGACGACCGCCGCACGATGGACACGACAGGCCGCGACCGGGAGATCGTCTTTCTGAACAACCGCGGCAGCCGGCTCACCCGCGTGATGGTCTTCACGATCATCCGACAAGCCGCCCTGCGCGCAGGAATCGACAAGCGCATCAGCCCCCACACTTTCCGCCACTCGTTCGCGACCCATCTGCTCGAAGGCGGGGCGAGCATCCGCCAGGTGCAGGAGATGCTGGGCCACGAAAGCATCCTGACCACAGAAATCTACACCCATCTGGACAACGAACATCTGCGCCGCACGGTGGAAGAACACCTGCCGCTCCTGAAATGAAAGGCGCCGAAGCGGTTTTCACACCCTCATGATGCGGGAGTGCGGCGTGAGACGCAGACCGTCGTACTCCAATCCGGAAATGACGACCGGAACACCGCATCCGGGCGTCACGACGGCAGGCAACGACTCGGCGAGCGGGACCTCGGGCTGCGCCTGCAACCGGGCGAAAGCGCCGCGGAAATCCTGAGGAAAATCGAATACGAGCAATCCGGCGAAAAACGCCGTGAACGGCTCCCGATCGGGATCGTCCGACGATCCTACCCGCCGCACATCCCCGCACGCGCCGATCTCGACCACCGGACGGCGGACGAGGCCCCGGGGAGTCCAGAGCAAGCTGGCGGCGATCCGGCGAACGGTCATCGGGATGCAGGACTTGCGGACGGGAATTTCGGAGAACCGCTTTCGGCCGCCGGATACGCCGGATCTGCCTTCGAACCGTCGGTTGCCGGCGTCCGATTCTCCGCTTCGCTCCCCGGCCGCTCCTCCCGGTCGTCCGCAAGGCCGCCGAAAAATCCGTCGGCGAAGATCCGTATGTCGAGCTGCTGCTCGTAGAGACGCTCGACCGCCTCGCGCTTGGGCAGCGTATGCACGACCTCGAAATCCCGCACCGTGACGCGGGGCCGCTGCGGCCGGTCGACGAATCCGATCAAGTCGACATGCAGGCGCCGGTGCGAAGAATCGACCTTGAAATGGCGCACAAGCCGCTCCTCGCGCTGCCGCCGCAAGACCGATGCGGAAAGCGACGTCTGCGAACCGTCGGCGCGTTCCAGCCACATGGAGCTGCGGATTCCCTTGGTATTGCGGTCGAGCGAATCGATCCGATAGGTCAGCCGCACATCGTAGTCGCCGGGCACGACGTCGAAGACGAAAGAAGCCTTGGCCGTATCGGCCAACGACCGCACGCGGATCAGCGAATCGGCATACACGACCCGCCGGGAACTCCTCACGGCCACGTTGTCGATGGTGTCGAGCACGGCGACTTCGTGGTTGTAAAATTTGCCCTCGGCTTCGAGCATGGCGATGGCCCGCTCGACGACATCGCCCAGACGGGCGCTCTTGCGCTTGGAGAAATTGCCGATCGTATAGTGCACGTCCTCGGTCGTATAGCCGTAACGGGCGAAGATCGGTTCGTAGAGGTTGAGCGAATCGCGCGTCATGTTGCGGTTGCCGACATAGGCATTGGCCAGGAAAGCATCGTGGAAGATCAGCGCGAGCTTGCTGTCGGGGATGATCTTGTGGCGGGCGCAGGCGACAGCAAGCGCCCCCAAGCCGATGCAGAGCAAACAACGGAGAAACCGTTTCATAGTCAACAAGTTTTTTTTATCATGCTGCGTACGGTGATGCTCGAAAGCACGTAGGCGACAAGGGCGAACGCAGCGATGACGATCAACAAATCGGAAAACCGGAACTCGACGGGATAGCTATCTATGAGAAACGTTTCGGCCGGAATCTTGATGAACCCGAAATGCTGCTGGGCGAGGCTGGCCCCAACGCCCAGCAACACACCGCCGGCCGCTCCGACACCGCAAATCAACAACCCCTCGGCACGGAAAACGGCCCGCACGAACGTGCGCTCGGCCCCCAGGGCGCCGAGCGTGCGGATGTTGTCGCGCTTATCGACAATCGACATGGCCAACGACCCGACGATCGAAAACGACGCGACGACGAGCACCAGCAAGGCGATGAAAAAGATGCCCCATTTCTCGTAAGTCATGATCCGGTAGAACGAAGCCCTCATTTCGTAGCGGGTGCGCACCTCGAACTCCGGGCCGGCGGCCTCCCCGACCTCCTGCCGCACGGCCCGGGGATCGGCATCCGGCGCAACGGAGATCGAAAGCGCCGAGACGCGCCCCGGATGCGAAAAAAGCGACTGCGCCAGACGCAGCGACGCGAGGACATAGGTCTGCTCCGAATCGGCATCGATGAAGAAGACGCCCCCCACGGGCACCGAGCGCCGCGTATAGTTGGCCACGGGCAGCAGCGTGGAGAACGTCCCCCGCCGCACGGCATAAAGATCGACGTCGGCATCGGCCAGCGAACGGATGCCGAGCATGTAGGCCATGCTGCGTCCGACGACGAGCCGTTCGAGGTCGCCGATCCGCACGTCGTCCGTGCCGGAAACCACGGCCTCGCCGAAAGGAAAGACCTCGCCGTACCGATCGTCGACGCCCCGGACGGTGGCGGTGGCCTGCCGCCCGTCGTGCTCCAGCAAGACGCTCTGCTCCAGAATGAAGGAGAACGCTTCGACGCCGGGAACGCGTGCCAGACGCGCCGTATCGACATCCTCCGCGGCGAACGTGCGGCCCTCGCGCGGCATGAGCGTCAGGTCGGCATCGAAAGCGGAACAATTGGCCTTGACGAACGATTCGAAGCCGTTGAACACCGACAACAAGATAATCATCGCAGCGACGGGAACCGCCACAGCGACGACGCTCAAGCCGGAAATCAACTGGATGACCGACCGTCCGGCAGGCGAAAAGAAATAACGGCGGGCGAAAAAGAGGGACAGCATAGTTCGAGACATTCCGGGCGAACGACGTCCCGATTATTTTTTCAACGCCTGGTCGATCTGGTCGATGTATTCGAGCGAATCGTCGAGGAAGAACTGGATTTCGGGCACGTTCTTCAACTGGTTGCGGATGCGCTGGCCCAAAGCCCGGCGCACGAACCAGCTGTTCTGCTCCAACTCCTTCATCAACTCCTGGCTGCGCTCGAAAGGAAAGATGCTGACGTAGATCTTGGCATAGCCGAAGTCGGGCGAGACGCGCACGGCCGTGACGGTGACCAGCGACCCGCGGACGATGGCGGCACCCTCCTTCTGGAAGATTTCGGCGACGTCCTTCTGGATCTGTTTGGCGATTTTCTGCTGACGGGTATTTTCCATAATTCGAGAGAACGATTAAGGGAGAGCCATTCTTCGCTGCGCTCGGAACGGCGGCTCCCGATATGCTTTACAATCCATATTTGAACACCTCGCGGCTCCGTTGCCGCTTGGGCCGGGGTTTCCAGGTCTGGAAACCCTCCTTGTTGAACCGGTAGCTCAAACCCACGCTGATGGTGATGTTGTCCAGCGGCGAACGCAAAGGAGTGGCCCAGAAAGGGTTCTCCGAACCGTCGGTGGCGTTGTCGGCATAGCGGTTGCGGTTGCGCAGGATGTCGGAATAACCGAAATAATAACGGGCGCGGAAGTTCAACTCGAAACGCCGGATGAGAAATGCAACGCCCCCGCCGCCGGCCAGGCCGTATCCCCACCGGTTGTCGCGCGCAAGCCGGAAATGGTAGTCGCCGCGCCAATCCTCCTTGCCCTGCGCCTGGGCCTGCCGGTTCTCATAAGTAGAGGAGAAATTATAGGAGAACGTGGCCGCGGCCTCCAGATAGACCCGGATGCGGTTGCGCAACATGTAGAAATGGGGCTGCCATACGACGGGCAGCATCACAGAATTGATCCGCCGCGTATAATAAAGGTACTGCGACTTGTCGTCGACCTGCGAAGCGTTGGGCGCGAACGAAAAACCCTGCTGGAGAAACTCCAGGTCGACGCCGAAGCCGCCGACGAAGCGCTGGGTGCCATAATAACGCCACGACAGGCCCCCGCTGTACATGCCCCAGACGGCCCGCGACTCTTGCCTGGGTTCGAAACGCCCGTTGCCCATGCCGTAACCGGCGATCGCGCCCAACGTATGCTGCGCGACGGCGCCCTGCGCCATGACGAGCGCCCCGAAGAGGGCCAAAACCGAAACCAGATGCTTACGAACCGCCATACGCCTATCTCATAGAATTGAACATCCCCGATGCGGAACCCAGGCCTCCGCCCATACCGCCGAAACCGCCCATGCCGTTCATGTCGTTGCGGCTGTCCGAAGACCGCGAACCGGAAGTCTGCCCGTTGCCGGGTTTCTCCTTGGCGCGCTTCTCCTCCTCGCGGCGCAGACGCTGCAACTCGCGCTCGTCCAAAAGCCGCGACAACGACTGCATGGTCACGGGAGCGAAAATGCGGCCCATATCCATGGTAAACTCGATGTCCCAGTTGGCCTTGGTGGCGAACGTCTCCTCGCCGTGGGCATCGGCGAACATCTCGGCCCGCTCGGGCTGCCGCCGCGCGACGACATCGCCCGAATCCCACCGGCCGTTGCCGTTGGAATCTTCGATGATGCGGAACTTGATCTCCCCGGGCGCAACATAGTTGAACTGCACCGGCCCGGAGACGACACCCCGCCGCTCCTGCTTGAGCGCCCCGCTGCCGTCGAGCAGCTGGACGATGTACTGCATCCCGGGACGGCCCTCGACGTCGATCTTGACCGTGGCGAACTTCTCGGGGTCGGAAACCGTATACTTGCCGACGATCGAATCGTTGGAGAAACCGGCAATATCGGTAATCGCCCCCTCGGGAATGGTAAGCGTATATTGTCCGTCGGGCTTCCAGGGTGCGCGGAGGTGCCACCGCCGCAACGATGCTGTGTCGCGCACGAAGCGCACAGGCACATCCTCGACCGACTTGTCGGAACGGGTAACGGTCAAGAGCAAAGCGGCGGAATCTACCCGGGCGAGGGGGTAGTCGAAATCGACGGTAAGATGGTTCTCGGGATTGACCTCGCCGGACAAGGGCAACTTGAAAGCGAACGGGTTGGCCGGCTTCGGCTCCGTCCACTCCTCGCCGGCCTCCTCGGCCTTGCGGCGCTCGCGTTCGAGCTTCTCGCGCTCGCGCTGCTGCTCCTTGGTCTCGACGAACCGCCACGAGAGCTTCAACGGCTCGGCGACGCGCTGCAAGAGGTTGACGGAATCGTGCTTGTAATAAGTGACCGACCCGCGGATCGTATCGGGCAGATCGGCGGAAGGGACAGTAAACCAAAGAGCCAGCGTATCGCGCCCGAGCGTCTGCGGCTCGACGATGAACCCGCCCTCGGGGATGCTGTCGAAGCGGATGCTGTCAATCTGCGGATGCGGCGCGGAGAAATAGAGCATGGCCTTGTGCTGGAGCGGCCGCTCGGCCTGGGCCAACAGCTGCCGCCGGAACTGCTTGTCGGTGAACATCCGCAGATACAGCTGCGGCTCGGCGGAGACGTAATGCCGGAGCGAATCGAACCACATGGCGAAATCGGGCAGCTCGGCGGGATTGTAGGTGCCGTCGAGGAAGCCCACCTGATCGGTGCCCGGCTCGTACATCTGGTTGTCGTTCTTGTCCTGAACGGCGTAGACACGATAAGATATGGGCTTGAGGTTCTGGGCGATGAAGATGCCGTTGTTTTCGGCCCGGGCGATGACGGCGGGCTTGTACTTGAAGATCGTGGAGTCATACTCGGCAACGTTCTCGACCGAATCGGCGGGAAAGAACCAGACGAACGTCTTGGAGACCGAATCGGCCTTATAGGCATCGGCGGTATAACCGGAAAGGATCATGGAATCGATCTCGGGACCGGTGGAGAAGACATAGCGCATGGAGTAGAGCGGGTTGCCCTCGTTGTTGTCGCGCAGGGCGCTGCCGAAGTTGAGCGCATAGGTGGTGTTGGCTTCGAGCGTGTCGCGCAGCTGGATGACGACGCCCCGCCCGCGCAGGGTGAGCGTGGGTTTCTTCTTCATCTGCGGCGATGTGAAGAACTCCTTCTGCTGATCTTTGAGCTGGACGAACTCGTCGAACTCGATGTAGATCTTGGGATGGCCGACCGTAGGCCGGTCGGTGGAGAAGTTGTCGGGCGTCATGTTGACGATCACGGGAGGCAGCGTATCCTTCGGCCCTCCGGTAGGGGTCATCATGCTGGCGCACCGGCTCAAAAAAGCCGATGCGAACATCAAAACCACGATGCCGCGCAACCCTGCGACGATATGTCTGCGTGTGCTCATTGCTCGGGAAGTTGAATTTGTTCCTCGTCGTCCTGGGGCGCGAACCGCTCGTCGACGAAGCACCAGCCGTCGCGCAGGACGATCCACTCGTCGGCCCAAGGCCGGAAGAGAACGGAGAAAGTAGGAGTTGCCCCCGCCAGGTCGACCTCCCGTTCGGTATAGGCATAAATACGGTGCGAACGGTCGACGACCACGAGCATCAACGGCGACGAGGAGACCTCCATGCTGAACAGATCGCTCTCGGGAACGGGATAAGCGGGGAAATCGGGCGACGTACGCGTCTGTCCGGAAATCTTGGACGTGATGATCCCGGCCACGGCATCGTCGTAGGAAGCGATCCGCCAAGCCGTAGTGTCGGCGGCATAGGCATAGACCTTGGAAGACTGGAGCGGCGCCCCGGCGGCGCCCTCCTCATCCTGCGCCTGGGCGTCGACGAAGCAGTCGAGCAGCAGGGGCGGCTCGTAGAACGGATTGTAGACGCTCCAATTGCTGCTCTTATAGGAAAAACCCTCTTTCCAAGGCTGGAAAACCAACGAAACGTAGAGCGGACTGTGGTTGACGCCGATCAACAGATCGGTATAGGCATAGAGCCTGTCGACGGGGTCGACGACCACCACCATCTGCCGCTCCCGGTCGAGAAACAAGCTGATCCAACCCCTGTCGCCGTAAGACTGCGAAGAAGCGAAAGGGGTATCACGCTTGACGGCCGGATCGGACTTGGAGGTGATGATTCCGGACACGGCATCGTCGTAGGAAGCGACCGTCCAGGCGGTCGTATCGGCATCGAACGCGAACGCCGCGGCACCGGGGACGACGGAGGGATTGCCATCGTCGGCCGTAGCCTGCTGCAAAGGCTTGACCACGCACTCCGTGCGGTAGGCGACCTTCTTGAAACAAGAGACCGCCGCCAAAGCCAAGGCACAGACGAATATGTATCCTACTCTCCGCATGTCCGGTCGGATGATTGCGCCCGCAGGGCGTCGAGCATCTGCCCGACGGTCAGGCCCAAGACGGGATGCCGTTTGTCGCGCATGATCTCGCAAAGCGGCACGAGGGCGAATTCGCGCTCGGCCAGACGGGGATGGGGCACGGTCAACCGCTCCTGCCCGATGACGGCATCGTCGTAGAAAATGATGTCGATGTCGATGGGCCGCGAAACGTAATCGGCACCCGTACGGGCCTTTTCGAGCGTCTCGGCAGCGCGGTTGCGCCCCAACTCGCACTCGATCTGCTGGAGGGCGTCCAACACTTCGAGGGGCGAGAGGTCGGTGGAGACCTCGATGGCCTGGTTGGAGAATGCAGCGTCGGAAGCGAAGCCCCAGGCGGGACTCTCATAGCGGTGCGAGCACCGCAAGACGGCGCCGACGCGTGCGTTGATGAGCTGCTGCGCTGCCTGAAGGGTGCGCTTGACATCCCCCAGATTGCCGCCTGTCAGAAGAACTGCACGTGCCATAGCTACAAACGTTTTATCAATTTACTCACCGCGAGGGCGAAATGGGTGAAGACGATCGCGGGGTTGCCGTTCTGCGTCAGCTGCACCGAGGCGCTCTCGATCTGCTCGATGAGCGGCTCGATGTTCTGCGGCCCGACGAAGGGCGCGAACTTGGAACAGAACGCCAGCTCCTCGCCCCACAGATAACCGATCTGGGGGATGCCGGCGTGGAGCATGAAACTTTCGCGCAGAAGCCGCGAAGCATCGAACAGCAACGACCGCTGCTGCTCGCGCGACAACTGTGCGGCCTCCTCGGCCCAGCCGAGCAGCTCCAGGTGTTTGTCGTTATAACTTAACCGCATCAAGGAACAGAACAACTCGAAGTCCTCATGCCGCGAAACGTTGCTCTCGCCGGCGATCAGATGCTGCAACTCCAAGAGATTGCCGTCGGCCAGACGGGCCATGTTGCGCGCCTGAAGAGGGTCGGAAATCCCGCGGGCGACGGCGAAACGCTCCAATACGTCGGGCGCGATGCGGGGCACGACGACCTCCTGCGTGCGGGAAAGGATCGTGGGCAGCAACTTGTCGGGCCGCTCGGAAACGAGGATGAAGACCGTACGCTCCCACGGCTCTTCGAGAATCTTGAGAATCTTGTTGGCAGCCTCCTCGTTCATGGTCTCGGGAAGCCACACGAGCATGATCTTGTAATCGGACTCGAAACTCTTGAACGAGAGTTTGCGGATGATCTCGTCGGCCTCGCGCGCGGAGATCATCCCCTTGAGCGTCTTGCCCAGGTCGAGCCGGTTGTACCAGACGTGGGGCGAGACGTAACCGCGCCGCTCGGCGAACAACTCGCGGAAACGGGGCAGAAACTCGTCGCTCAACATCGCCTCGCCGGACTTCTTGCCCTGCTTGTTGACGGGGAAGACCAAGTGCAGGTCGGGATGGGCCAAAGTCTCGATCTGCTTGCAGTCGGGGCACACGCCGCACGAATCGCCGTTGTGCCGATGCCGGCAACAAAGATACTGGACATAGGCGACGGCCAAGGCCAAGGCTCCCATTCCGGCGCTGCCGGCAAAAAGCTGGGCATGGCTCACGCGCCCGGCATCGATGGACTGCACCAGATGCCGCTTCAACTCCTCCTGTCCTATGATATCTGCAAACCGCACGATGGACTACTTTCTTTTCAAGGCTGCCCGCAACAATGCCGCCACGTCGATATGCTCGCGCCGGACGAGGTAGAGGGCATAACCCGCAAACAACACAATATTAAACGCATAGCCCGCGAAGATATTGCCTGCACGGGCACTGAAGAATTCGGCGGCGAAGAACGCGGCCAACGCCACGACGACCGCCTCGCCGATCCGCCCCCACGGATAAGGCGTAGGGAAGAACCGCCGGTTGAGCCACCAACTGACAACGACCATGACCGTTTCGCTGACCAGACGCGCCCAAGCGGCGCCGTAATACCCCCACAAGGGGATGAACCACCCGCCGAACAACAACATGGCGGCCAACCCGCTGCCGGTAACGACGATGGCCAGCGAAGTACGCTCCTCGCGCTTGTACCAGAACGAGAGGTTGAGCCACACGCCGGAGAGGATGTTGGCCCCGAGCACGACGGGCAGGATGAAGATCCCCTCGCGGAAGTCGCGCCCGACGATCAAGGCGAAGAAATCGCGGAACAAGGCGATGCCGAGGAAGATGAGCATCGAGGCCATGACATAGTACTTCAAGGCGGCAGCGTTCATCGCGACGAAATCGGACTTCTTGAAATTGGAGAGGAAAAACGGCTCGGCCGCCAGCCGGTACATCTGGTAAAAGAGCATCATGACGACGGCGATCTTGGTAATGGCGCCGTAGACGCCCAACTGCGCCATGGCGCCGGAGGGCACGAGATACTTGATGAGCTGCCGGTCGATGAACTCGTTGGCCGTGCCGGCGAGACCGCCGACGAGCAACGGCAACGAATAAGCGAAGATGACGCAGAGCAACGCCCAGTCGATGCGGGGCACGGTGCGGTCGACGGTGGCGAGGATGACGCCCCACGTAACGACGCTGGCGACGAAATTAGCGACGAAGACCCACCCGACGCCGAAGTCGGAGGCAAACAACCCTGCGGCGCCGAAAGCGAACGCCAAAGCGACGTTCAACACGACATTCAACGCCTTGATGCCGACGAACGTGAGCGACCGTCCCTGCTCGCGCAACCGCGAAAAAGGGATGCAGGCCCAGACGTCAAACAAAACGATGGCGCCGACCCAAGCGACATACTCGGGGTGCGCGACGTAAGCTGCGCCCATCCAATGCGACACGGCGCCGCGGAAGAAGAGCAGGAGGGCGAAAAAGAGCAAAGCGGCCAACGAAGTGATGCCCCAAGTAGTGGCGAAAAGCCGCCGCTTGGCCGCGACGACATCGCCGCCGGCCTGGTCGGCCTTGGCGGAGAAGCGGAAGTAGCTCGACTCCATGCCCATGGTAAGGAGCGTGAGCGCCAAGGGAATGAGAGCGTAGACGTCGGTAACGATGCCGTAAGTCTCCTGCCCGAAAATACGCGTGTAGTAAGGCGTGAGCAGGTAACTGAGGAACCTGACCACGATGGTGCTGATGCCGTAGACGGCGGTCTGTTTGGCCAACTTTTCGAGCATGGAAGAAAATGTATCGGACAAAGATACGAATAAGCGAGGGCAAAAGCAAGCGATAGCTTGATACCAGGGTGCATATCGTAGGACCCGACATCGACAAAACCGGAGCAGCACCGTTCGGAGTTTCCGGTGCGGAGGGCCGGCTCAAAGCACAGAACAGCAGGTCCGGAAGTTTCTTATTTTAATCGATTAAGCGGATAACCGGTTGCTTTACAAGGGATTTTCGGGTCGGGCAATGTTATCAAATTGTTAAATATATTTAAAATATTCGTAAAATATTTGCACAATTCAAAAATCCGCCTTACCTTTGCCCTTGAAGTTTTAAGGTTCATTTAGGTTAGTAGTTTTAGGTTGGTTGAGGAGATCGGCAGGTTGTAGCGGCTCGGCCGCTACTAAGACTTCGAGGGCGGTGCTCGTCTGAGGGGTCGAATACCTCCGATTGATCCTCGGTTTTCGACGGGAGTGGTTCCCCGTTGAAAAAAAGGTCCGGATCGCAAGATCCCGGACCTTTTTTATTG
>JAIECN010000065.1 GCA_029068505.1 Alistipes sp. | reverse complement strand
TTCGACAGCTCGTTCCAGTAGTAGGCCGTGTCCTTGATGCCCGTGTTGATGAAGAAGTGCAGCATCTTGAGTTGGAATTTCTTGCTGTTCTTGATCTTGGCTTTGTAGAAGTCCACGATGTCGTTGTAGCGGATGCCCAGGCGCGAGGTGTAGAAGTCGAATTTCGGTTCTTCCTCGCAGGCGATGCGGATGCCGACCTTGCATTTCTTGGTGAAGGCGTCTTCGAAGAGGTCGATCTCCTCCTTGTTGTCGATCACCGGGATCGTGTTTCCGAAGCCGTCGTTGACCAGCTGGGCGATGTTTTCCACATATTGCGGACGCTTGAAACCGTTGCAGATGATGTAGCGGTCTTTGTCCACGATGCCGCTGTCGTAGAGCGCATTGATGATGTGGATGTCGTAGGCCGAGGAGGTCTCCAGGTGGATGTCGTTCTTCATGGCCTCCTCCAGCACGAACGAAAAATGGCTCGACTTGGTGCAGTAGCAGTAGTTGTACGACCCTTTGTAGTCGACCTTGGCCATCGCCACATTGAACATGCGCTTGGCCCGGTTGATCTGCTGGGATATCTTCGGCAGGTAGGTGATCTTCAGCGGAGTGCCGTATTGCTTGATGAGTTCCATGAGCGGGATGTCATGGAAGTTGAGTTCGTTGTCTTCGACGGAGAACTCGTCCTGCGGAAAGTCGAACGATTGTTCGATCAAGTCGATGTACTTGTCTTTCATGGTCGGTTTTGCAGTCTGTCGGATGATCCGGCTTCGCTACATTGCAAATTTCGGAACAAAGTAGCTCGCGCGGATTTTCTTCCGAACGGGGATGCAAAGTAGGCGAATATTTTCCTTTCCGCCAAACACTTTCGGGGTTTATTTTGAAAAAGCGCGCCGGATTTTGGTTTTTTCTGCGAAAAAAGGTAATTTTGAACCCTAAAACAGCATAATCAAAGTGGAGTCCTCCGTGTTGAGCCATATCATATCGCAGTATTTGAGGTCGCAGAAGCGGCTGGTCGTCCCGCAAATGGGGGCCTTCATCGTCAAGGACCCCGACAAGAGCTTGGTTTTCTCCGAGTTTCTCAAGCGCGACGACGGCGTGCTGCGGGGTTTGTTGCGCGAAAGCGGCATCGGCGACCTCGAAGCGGCAGGCGAGATCGACCGCTTCGTCTTCGAGGTGCGGCATGCTTTGCAGCAGGGAAACGAGTTTCCGCTCGAAGGACTGGGCGTCTTGAAGCCCGGCCCTAACGGGACGATCGCTTTCGTCCACGATCCGCATGTCGTCGCTTCGGTGCACGGTGCGGAGGCCGCCGAGCGGCAGGCTCGGGCGGAAGCGGAAGCCAAGGCGGCGGATGAGGCGGCGGACGATGCCGTTGCTTCTGTGCCGCATGCCGCTGCCGGGAAGACGCCGGGCGGCAAGAAGTTGTCCGACAAGATCAAGACGCTCTACGACGAGCCGGGTCTCTTCGACGACCAGGAGCCGCAGCGCCCTTCGTTCCGGCCGCGCCGCCGTTCTTCGCGTTCGGACAGCTATTACGGCAGGCTGCCCCGGCGTCCGGCCATCGAGCAGACCGTCGTCGTCAAGCGGCGTTCCGACCACTTCATCTGGATCGCGCTCGTCGCCACGGCCATCGCTTTGGCCGCCATCGCTTTCGGCCATTGGTGCGATACGCGCGACCAGGAGAACGTGCCTTTGCGGCATATCTCCGAGGAGCAGGCGCCTTTCGGCTCCGAGGCTTACTAATCCCAGATTCGAATGACAGAAATCACTACGGTAAAACAGCGTTTCGGCATCATCGGCACCTCTCCGCTTCTGGATCGGGCGCTCGATGTGGCGTTGCGCGTGGCGCCCACCGATCTGACGGTGCTGGTCACCGGCGAAAGCGGCGTGGGCAAGGAGTTTTTTCCGCAGGTCATCCACGCTTTTTCGGCCCGCAAACATAACAAGTATATCGCCGTCAATTGCGCCGCCATCCCCGAGGGGACGATCGATTCGGAGTTGTTCGGTCATGAGAAAGGCGCCTTTACCGGTGCTTTCGAGGCCCGCAAGGGTTATTTCGAGGAGGCCGACGGCGGTACGATCTTCCTCGACGAGGTGGCCGAGCTGCCCCATTCGACCCAGGCGCGTCTGCTGCGCGTCTTGCAGACCGGCGAGTTCCTGCGCGTCGGGTCGTCGAAAGTCCAGAAGACCGACGTGCGCGTGGTCGCCGCTACGAACGTCGACCTCCCGCAGGCGATCGCTTCGGGGCGTTTCCGCGAAGACCTTTATTATCGGTTGGGCACCGTGCCCGTCGTCGTGCCCGCCTTGCGCGAGCGTCCCGAGGACATTCCGTTGTTGTTCCGCAAGTTCGCTTCCGACGTCGCCACGCAGTACCGCATGCCCGCCGTCACGCTCGACGACGGCGCCCGGCAGTTGCTGACCGGGTATTATTGGCGGGGCAACATCCGTCAGTTGAAGAACGTCGCCGAGCAGATTTCGGCCATCGAGCAGTCCCGGGTCGTCACGGCCGAGATTTTGAGCCGTTACCTGCCCGAGCAGCATGCCGGCACTTCCGTCATGGCGGGTGCCGTGCATCCGGACGACGCCATGTCTTCCGAGCGCGAGTTGCTTTATAAGGTGTTGTTCGACATGCGGGCCGACATCAATGAATTGAAGCGGATGATGGGCGAGTTGATGCAGGGCGCCGGAGTGCACCGGGCCGAGCCGGTCGCCGACATCAAGGCGTTGTTGCCGTCGTCCGTTTCGTCGCCGGCTTCTTCGGTCGTGACGGCTCCGGCGGCGGGAGCGTCGGGTGGCGGCGATGCCCGCGCGCCGGGTTTAGCCGCAAGCGAGGCCGTCCC
>JAIECN010000064.1 GCA_029068505.1 Alistipes sp. | reverse complement strand
TTCGAGTTCGGTCATCAGATTGTTTACATTCATAGGACTGTTGTGTTTTAAGGTTTGTGTTTATTACAAATGTAGCTAATTTATCGATAGATTGTAATTCTTTTTGCGAAATTTTCTACGAATCGGTTTCTCCCTGCATGTTTTCGCAGACGATTCCTTTGTCCGCCCGCCCGTCGATGCAGACCCACAGCGGCTGCGGGAAGCGCACGCAGCGCAGATAGGGGCCGTCGTAGACGGCTTCGCGGGCGTCCAGCCTGTCCTGGCGGAAGATGCCGTCGCCGCGGAACGGGTTGATGGTCAGGTAACCGACGCCCAGGGAGGTGACGTTTTGGAAAAAATGGGTGCCTTGCGAGGGTTCGACGTCGAATTGTTCGATGCCGCATTCGACGATCGCTTTCGCTTCGGATATGTGCGACCATTTGACCGGTATGCCCAGATAGGGGTCCGACGATCCCCACCGGCCCGGCCCCACCAGGATGTAGGGGCGTTGTTCGTCGCGCAGGCGGGCGTTCAGAGCCAGCAGTTCGTCGGCTATGCGTTCGGTCGAGAGCGAGTTGAACGCTTCGGTCTTCACATACACGATGTCCGCGATGTCGGCCATGCGTCCTATGCCCAGGGCGCTTTCGCCGTAGATCAGCGCTTGGGAGGTGTCGATCCGGTTCCAGTCGATCGAGCGGTTGGCTTGGTTGTCGATGATCGGGCGGATTTGCAGCAGGTTGAAGACCTTCTCGCGGCCGGCCGGAACGTCCATGTTCACGGCGAATTCCACCTCCACGGGGCAGCGCATCTCCTCGGCGCCCAGCGCCAGGATGTCGGAGACGATTTCCGCCAGCGGGAAGGTATTGTACTTCAGTATGTTGTTGAATGTTATGATCTTGCGGCCCCGGTCGAACGGGCTGTCGGAGATGCGTTCGTTCTCCCGGTCCCATACCGAGCAGATGTGGCGTGCGTTGCGGAATCCGTCGATTTCGCTCACGGTCAGCCGCCGCAGGTTCACGCCGTCGTCGATAGAGGTGCGGAATTCTTCGGGCCGCAGGCTCAGCGCCAGGATTTCGGTCTGCGTGTCGCGCAGCGCCAGTTCGGGCGTCGAGGTTTGCAGCACCTTGCGGGGGTGGCGGGGCGAGAAGCGCAGCGTGCGGCCGCCGTCGACCACCAGTTTGCCCAGTCCCATCGCCACGTTGCAGATGCCGTCTTCGGCCGTCTCGTCGCCTATGGGGTAGCAGTTGATCGAGCGGGCCACGCCCGAGAAAGTCGGGAAGAACAGCCCGTTTTCTTCGGTGCCGCACACCTCTTGGATGATGACGGCCATCTTCTCCTCCGAAATCAGGTTCTGCGACGTCTGGATGTAGGCGCGCGACGCCGCGAAGTAGACCGAGGCATAGACGCTCTTCACGGCGCGCAGCACCAGCCGCAGCATCTGGTCTTCGTTGGCGGCGTAGGGGATCATGTAGGTCGAATAGATGCCCGCGAAAGGTTGGTAATGCGAGTCTTCGAGCTTCGACGACGAGCGTACGGCCAGCGGCGACCGCACCGTGCGGATGTAGGCCTTGAGTTCCTCCTGCAACCGGGCCGGCACGGTCGAGGTGACGAATTCGGAGAGGATCTCCTCGTCGGTAAATTCTTGCGAGACGATGTATTGCAGGCCGTTGAGGGCCATGAATTCGTCGAAATAGTCCGTGGCGATCACTACCGAGCGCGGAATCATGATCCGCACCCCCTCGTGCTTGTCGTACTGGCGATGTTTGATGAGCATCGAGTTCATGAACGCCAGGCCGCGCGCCTTGCCGCCCAGCGATCCTTCGCCTATGCGGGCGAAAGCCACGGCGTCGGAGTAGGTCTCGGGGTCGAAGCGCGCCACCACGCCCTGCCCCAGCAGCGTGCGGTAGTCGCGGATCAGGCCGACCAGCGCCCGCCGGTGCTCGCCGACCGAGACGAAATGGCTCTTGTTGTGGCGGCGGATCGAGGCCGCGAGCGGAAAGAGTCCCCGCGAATAGAGCCATTTCGACAGGTGGTTCTGCGAGGTGTGGTATTCGAACGCGTCGTCGGGCACCGTGGCGATCATCTGTTGCATCTGCGCCAGGTCTTTGGCCCGGCCGATCACCGTGCCCGTCGCAGGATCGCGGAAGATGAAGTCGCCGAACGCGAATTCGGCAGATATGTAGTTCTGCAACTCCGAGAGCAGCGTTTTGGAGTTCTTGGCGATGAATCCGGCGCCCAGTTCGCGGGCCTGCTCGGCCAGTTCGACCTGCGACGATTGCAGCAGCACGGGCATCAGCGGATTGTCGCGGCGGATGCGGCGGCAGAGTTCCAGCCCGGCGTCGGGCCGCTCCAGGGCCGGCGGATCGTCGGGGCGCATGACGAACCCCACGTCCGAAATCACGCCCAGCAGGTTGTTCTTGTAGCGGTCGTAGAGTCGGGTCGCCTCGTCGTAGTTGGTCGCCAGCAGCACCTTGGGGCGTGCCCGCTTGCGCAGGATCTGTTGTTGTTCGTTGAGCGCATCTTTCAGAAACTCCGTGTTCTGCATCAGCAGCAGCCGGTACAGCTCGGGCAGGTAGGTGGAGTAGAAGCGGATCGAGTCTTCGACCAGCAGGATCGCCTGCACGCCCCCCTGGAGGATGTCCTCCTCGGCGTTCATCTTGTCTTCGACCAGCTTGATGATGGCGATGATCAGGTCGTTGTTGCCGTGCCAGCAGAAAATGTAGTCCAGGCCCGAGCGGTCTTGTTCCTCGATGCGGCGGTAGATGTCTTTCGAAAAGGAGGTCAGCAGCGCGACAGGAGTCTGCGGGTGGCGTTCCTTGACGATCTTGGCGAACGTGAAGACGTCCACTTCGCCCACGTTGTACATCGTCAGGATGAAGTCGAACGTGTCGTCTTCGGCCAGCAGCTCCAGCGCTTCGGCCGTCGAACTCACGCGCGTGAACGACGGCGGGTTGGAGAGGTTCAGGTCGAGGTACTCTTGGTTGATCTGCGATTCGATGTGTCCGTCCTCCTCCAGAATGTAGCCGTCGTAGCTGCAACATACCAGCAGGATTTTGTGGATCCGGTACTTCATGAAGCGGTGCGGCGTCCGGGTTCCGTCGGGCAGATATTCTTCGAGTCGTTTTTCAATATTTCGTATTCGGATCGTTTTTTCGGTGCGGGTTCCGGCTTTCGGTGCGGCCGCGGCAAAGTTGCGGTCGATTCCCTAACAAAT
>JAIECN010000063.1 GCA_029068505.1 Alistipes sp. | reverse complement strand
TTCATGTCAGAGATGGCCGATGTCGCTGCTCATTTGTCCGATCCCGCCGTGCGCGAGTTCTTCCCCGCCGACATCGAGTTCAAGTGGGGCGTCAAGGGCGACGACAAGATCGACGGCCGTTATCATCTCTATGCCATCCGCGTCGCTACGCCCGACGGCAAGGCTCCGCTCGACGGTTCGGTCATCACCGAGGCTCGCGAGCAGTATGCCGAGCGCGGTGCTTCGGCCGTGGTTTCCATGACCATGAACGGCCAGGGCGCCCAGGAGTGGTCGCGGCTTACCGGCGAGAACATCGGCAAGTGCATCGCTATCGTCCTCGACGGTTACGTCTATTCCGCACCTTCCGTACGAGGCAAGATCGACAAGGGGTCGTCCGAGATTTCCGGCGACTTCACCATCCAGGAGGCGCAGGACTTGGCCAACGTCCTCAGCTCCGGCAAGGTTCCCGCTCCCGCCAAGATCATCCAGGATACCGTCGTCGGCCCCTCGTTGGGTCAGGAGTCGATCAACGCCGGTATGCTGTCGTTCCTCATCGCTTTCGTCCTCGTGCTCCTCTACATGGGCATCTTCTATAAGACCGCAGGTTGGATGTCCGATATCGCCTTGGTGACCAACGTCTTCCTCTTGATGGGCGTGCTCGTGTCGTTCGGCGCCGTGCTGACGTTGCCCGGTATCGCCGGTATCGTCCTCACGATGGGTATGGCCGTCGATGCCAACGTCATCATCTACGAGCGTATCAAGGAGGAGTTGCGCGGCGGCAAGGGATTGTCCATGGCTATCAAGGACGGTTTCTCCAAGGCTTATTCCGCCATCATCGACGGCAACCTCACCACGATCATCACCGGTATCGTGCTCTTCATCTTCGGCAACGGCCCCGTGCAGGGTTTCGCCACCACGTTGATTATCGGTATCGTCACTTCGTTCTTCTGCGCCGTCTTCGTCACGCGTCTGTTGATCGAGTGGGTAGTCGCCAAGTGGGGCCATATCTCTTTCTCGCGCAAGTGGTCGGAGAGTTTCCTCAATAACACCCGGATCGATTTCATCGGCAAGCGCAAGATCGCTTACATCGTCACCGGCGTCCTCATTCTCTTGTCGGCCGTTTCGTTCGCCGTGCGCGGTCTGAACCTCGGTGCCGAGTTCACCGGCGGCCGCGCCTACGTCGTGCGCTTCGACAAGGCCGTGTCGGCCGAGGAGGTGCGCAGCCGCATCGAGCAGGCGTTCGGCGCCCAGGCCGATGCCGATGCCGCTTCGGTCAGCTCCGAAGTCAAGCAGTACGGCAACGAGAACCAGATGCGCATCGTCACGCAGTATCGTTACGACGACACCTCCGACGAGGCTACGGCCGAGGTCGAGCAGATCATCTACGATGCCGTAAGCCCGCTCTATTCCTACGACATCACGTTCGAGCAGTTCCGCAATACGCAGACCGACGTCAACGGTATCTTGAACGCCGATAAGATCGGTCCCTCGATCGCCAAGGACATGACTTGGAACGCGATCAAGGCGGTGATCTTCTCCCTGATCGCCATTGGACTCTATATCACCTTCCGCTTCAAGCGTTGGCAGTGGGCTACGGGCGCTACGCTGGCCCTGGCCGTCAATGCGTTGTTCGTCATCGGTCTCTTCTCCATGTTCTACGGTCTGCTGCCGTTCAACCTGGAGGTCAACCAGGCGTTCATCGCCGCGATCCTCACGATCATCGGTTACGCTATCAACGACACGGTGGTCGTCTTCGACCGCATCCGCGAGTTCTTGGGCCTCTATCCCAAGCGTTCGTTGCGCGAGAACGTCAACAACGCCATCAACTCCACCTTGTCGCGTACGATCAACACCTCGGGTACTACGCTCGTCACGTTGCTCGCCATCTTCTTCTTCGGCGGCGAGACCATCCGCGGTTTCATCTTCGCCTTGACGATCGGCGTCGTGGTCGGCACCGCCGCTACGATCTTCATCGCCACCCCCGTGGCTTACGATCTGATGTCCCGTTCGGACAAGAAGGCGGCCAAGTAGCCCCCGCCGGTCATTGGACTGGGGAGACGCTTCGGGTCTTCTCTCGAAAACTTACCCCTGCGGCTGCATGCCGCAGGGGTAATGTTTTACCTATCATATCCTTTGATGTCCCTGCATCATTGTGCGATCTTGATTCCGGGCGTTGCTGCTCGCAGCCGCGGTCGCGTATTCAAGTCCTGCCCCCCGAACCCCGCTTCAGGCAGGGGGGCGGTCGATGCCGCAGTCAGGATTCCGTTGCTTCGAGGGTCTGATTTCCTGGTGCGCCGGTTTTTTTGTCGGGCGATTCTCTCTCGGTCCGTTCATTTTTGGCGGCCATGTTTGGCATTGCGCCCTGCTTGCACTATCTTTGCAGAAAATGTCTTCCTATGGAAAGTTTGTTGGAGTGGATGAGGCGTTATGTCTCGCCCGTTTTTCTGGCGTTGCTCGTCGCGTCGTTCATCTTGTGGTACATCGCCAAACTCAGTTATACCTATAGTACGCGCCAGCACGTCAAGGTCGAGGTCGACGGCGTGCCTTTCGAGGTCACATGCGTCGTGCAGGGCATCGGTACCAATCTGTTCGGTTACCGCGTCTATATGAACAAGACTTTGCGCATTCCGCTCGCCAGCCTCCAGTACAAGGTCTCTCCGGAGGAGGGCCACGAGGATAAGATCGTCCTCGATTCCAAGTCTTTGCAGAGCGCCATCGCCGTGCGGTTGAGCGACATCAAGGTGCTTTCGATCGACGGGGTGCCCGAGATCGACAATCCTGCCCGAAAATGATCCGGGTCGGCATCACGGGCGGTATCGGCAGCGGCAAGAGCACCGTTTGCCGGCTCTTCGAGTCGAAGGGAGTCGCCGTTTACGATTCCGACCGCGCCGCCAAGCGGTTGATGGGCGAGCCGGGGCCGTTGCACGACGCGCTCGTGCGGCGTTTCGGGCCGCGGACTTTTTGCGGCGATGCGCTCGACCGGCATTACCTCGCCGGCTTGGTTTTCAGCGACCCCGCTGCCTTGAGCGACCTCAATGCTTTGGTGCATCCCGCCGTCATGTCCGATTTCGACGTCTGGTGCGGCCGGCAGCAGGGCGATTACATCATCTTGGAGAGCGCCGTGCTCTTCGATTCCGGGTTGGAGGCTATGGTCGACCGTACGGTCGCCGTCCTGGCGCCTGTGGAGTTGCGCATCGAGCGGGCTTGCCGGCGCGACGGGTGCGACCCCGAGAGCGTGCGGCAGCGGATCGCCGCCCAGTTGGACGACGAGACGTTGAGCCGTCGGGCCGATTTCGCCTTGGTCAACCTCTTCGAGGAGGATTTGCAGGCCGCCGTCGACGAGCTTGACCGGCGGTTCCGCAGCGAGGGCAATACGTTGTGGTCATGAGAATCGATTTTTCGCAGCCCCGGGTCATGGCGATTCTCAATGTCACGCCCGATTCGTTTTTCGCCGGCAGCCGTGCGTTCGATGCCGCGGTTATCGAGCGTCGTGTCGCCGAGTGCCTCGACCAGGGTGCCGACATCATCGACGTCGGAGGTTATTCGTCGCGTCCCGGTGCCGACGAGGTGTCGCCCGAGGAGGAGTGGCGGCGTGTCGAGGCCGGAATCTCCGCCGTGCGCCGATCGGCTCCCGGGGCGGTCGTTTCGGTCGATACGTTCCGTGCGTCGGTCGTCGAGCGGGTCTGCGAGCGCTTCGGCGAGGTAATCGTCAACGACATTTCCGCCGGGGAGTTGGATGCTTCCATGCCCGCTGTCGTCGCCCGTCTCGGGGTGCCTTATGTCGCCATGCACATGCGGGGCAATCCAGCCAGCATGCAGTCCTTGGTCGATTACCGGCAGGATATCGTCACCGAGGTGTGCGCTTATTTCCGTCGGCGGGTCGTCGAGTTGCAGGCCGCCGGCATCCGCCCCGAAAACATCATCCTCGACCCCGGTTTCGGGTTCGCCAAGACCTTGGAGCAGAACTACAAGTTGCTCGCCGGGTTGCACGAGTTGTGCGCCCTCGGTTTTCCCGTGTTGGCCGGTCTTTCGCGCAAGTCGATGATCTATAAGTTGCTCGATGTGCAGCCCGCCGATGCTTTGGCCGGTACGGTCGCTTTGGGGTGGGAGTGCCTGCGGCAGGGCGCCGCGATCCTGCGCGTCCACGATGTCCGCGAGGCGGTCGATACCGTGAAGATCTTCAATATGTTCCGATCATGATACATGTTTCCGACATCCACAAGCGCTTCGGCGACCTCGAAGTCTTGAAGGGCGTTTCGCTCAGCGTGGCGCGCGGCGAGGTGGTCTCCGTCGTGGGGGCTTCCGGCGCAGGCAAGACCACGCTTTTGCAGATTCTCGGTACCTTGCTGCGTCCCGACAGCGGGCGGGTCGAGATCGACGGTCGGGAGCCTTTTGCTTTGGGCGACCGTGAGTTGTCGCGTTTCCGCAACGAGCGGGTCGGGTTCGTCTTCCAGTTCCACCATCTTTTGCCCGAGTTCACCGCTTTCGAGAATGTCTGCATTCCCGGTTTCATCGGTCAGCGCCCTCGCGGCGAGGTCGAGCGCCGGGCCGCAGAGTTGTTCGCTTTGTTGGGGCTTTCGGCGCGGCGCGATCATAGGCCCGCCCAGCTTTCGGGCGGCGAGCAGCAGCGCGTCGCCATCGCCCGGGCGTTGATCAATTCGCCCGCCGTGTTGTTGGCCGACGAACCGTCGGGCAACCTCGATTCGCGCAACCGCGACGAGATCCACCGTTTGTTCTTCGAGTTGCGCGACAAGTTGGGGCAGACCGCCGTCATCGTCACCCACGACGAGGGGCTGGCCGCCATGGCCGACCGCAAGATTACCATGTCCGACGGCCTCATCCTTTGACATGACCGACGAGTTGCGCGAGTTGTTGGAGCGGTTGTACGACCGTTACGACCGTCCCGAGTTCATCGCCGACGATCCCGTTTCGGTGCCCCATCGCTATGCCGGCCGTGCCGATCGCGAGGTGGCCGGCTTCTTCGCCGCGACCATCGCTTGGGGCAACCGCAGGGCGATCGTGCGCAGCGGCCACCGGATGATGGGGTTGATGGACGATGCGCCCGCCGATTTCGTCCGCCATGCTTCCGACCGGGAGTTGAAGATGCTCGACCGCTTCGTCCACCGGACTTTCAACGGCGGCGACCTGCGCGATTTCGTTTTGGCCTTGCGGTCGTTGGAATCGCGTTTCGGCGGGCTGGGGGCGTTTTTCGAGAGCCGTTACGAGGCTACGCACAGCATCCCCCGGGTCTTGGCCGAATTCCGGCACGAGTTTTTCAGTTGCGACCATGCGCCGCGGTGCGAAAAGCATCTTTCGTCCATCCTCAAGGGCGCGGCTTGCAAGCGGCTGTGCATGTTTTTGCGATGGATGGTGCGCCGCGACGACCGGGGCGTCGACTTCGGCGAGTGGCGGCAGATTCCGCCCTCGGCGCTTTACATCCCCTTGGACGTGCATACGGGCCAGATGGGCCGGGCGCTCGGTTTGTTGGCCCGCCGGCAGAACGATTGGCGGGCTGTGGAGCAGCTCACCGCTGCGCTTCGCGAGGCCGATCCCGACGATCCTGTGCGTTTCGACTTCGCGTTGTTCGGAGTGGGGATCGATAAAAGCGAATAAATGATGTGTGGCCTTTATATTTTTCTTCTGTGTCTTCTTTTCGTTTCAAGCAGTTCGAGGTGCGTCAGGAGCATACGCCCATGAAGGTCGGTACCGACGGCGTTTTGTTGGGGGCTTGGGCTTCGGTGAGGCCTTCCGACCGGCGGATTCTCGATGTCGGCACCGGCACCGGGTTGATCGCCTTGATGATGGCCCAGCGGGCCGCGCAGGCCCATGTGACGGGGATCGACGTCGAGGATGTCGCCGAGGCGCGCGCCAACGCCGAGGCTTCGCCTTGGAGCGGAAGAATCCGCATCGAGCGCGCCGCCGTGCAGCAGTTCGGGCCGCAGGAGCGGTTCGATCTGATCGTCTCCAATCCGCCTTTTTTCGTCGATTCGCTGACTTGTCCCGATGCCGGGCGCACCACGGCGCGGCATGCCGTGCGATTGCCTTTCGAGGAGTTGCGCGACGCGGTTGTCCGTTTGTTGGCACCCCAGGGGCGTTTCGCTGTCGTTCTGCCCGTCGACGGCGCTGCGCATTTCGTGGAGCTTTGCCGCGGGCTGCTTCGTCCCGTCCGGCGCACCGACGTGCGCACTGCGCCGCAGCGTCCGGTCAAACGCACGTTGTTGGAGTTCGTGGCCGAAAAGGCGGGGGCGCCGTTCCCCGAGGTTTGCGATCGATTTACCGGTTTCCTTGCTTCCGATACCGCCGGCCCATCTTCTTCCCAGGCGGTTTCCGATGCTGCTCCCGTTTCTTCCGTCGAGTTGTCCGAATTGGTCATCGGCAC
>JAIECN010000062.1 GCA_029068505.1 Alistipes sp. | reverse complement strand
GGATACGGTGCCTGCGAGCAGTCCGATGCAGATGCTCAAAAAGGGGAGGTAACGGTTTTTCATAGATCGAAAGTTTGAGGATGAATAAGAAAGCTGTCGGGACAAATATAGCAAAAAACGCTTAACCGATTCAGCACCCCGAGAGGTTTTTTTTAACGATGTAACGATCGCTCTTCAAACAGCGTAAAATACTTTCGATCAGTCGGCTGGAGGTGTATATCCGCTATGGAATCGTAAGGCGGCGAAAACGAAAAAAATGCAAAAAATGATGCGATTCGTCTAAAATCACATGCTGAACAGACGGAATTTTAAAAAATATAGACATCATTTTTGCTATCCGGTGCTGCTGCTCCCCGAATGAAAACCGCCTCCGCCGAATATGTTTTCGGCGGAGGAGGAATGAACGAATAAGCACTCGGTCCGGTTTCTCGGGCGGGCCCGAGATGCTGAAGTTCCGGAGGTGCCGCTTCTTTGGCTTCGTATTTTTATTCTTCGTCGGTGTCGGTGTAGGCCTTGAGCAGTTTTTCCTGCACATCGGCGGGCACCTGCTCGTAGCTGGCGAACTTCATGGTGTAGGTCGCCGAACCCGACGTGAGCGACGAAAGGGTGGTCGAGTAACGGTACAGCTCGGCCAGGGGCACCGTGGCGTTGAGCCGGTCGAAGCCCTTGTCGGACTCCATGCCGAGGATCATGGCGCGGCGGTTCTGCAAATCGCTCATCACGGCTCCCATGTAGTCGCTCGGCACGAGCACTTCGACGTTGTAGATCGGCTCCATGATCTTGGGGCCGGCGTTGCGGAACGCCTCCTTGAAAGCGTTGCGGGCCGCGAGCTTGAACGAAATCTCGTTCGAATCCACCGGGTGCATCTTGCCGTCGTAGATCACTACGCGGATGTCGCGGGCGTAGGAACCCGTGAGCGGCCCTTCGTCCATCTTTTCCATGATGCCTTTCAGAATCGCCGGCATGAAGCGCGCGTCGATAGCGCCGCCTACGATGGCCGAATAGAATTGTAGCTTGCCGCCCCATGGCAGGTCGTATTCCTCCTTGGTCTTGACGTTGACGACCATGTCGCCTTTGCCCGGCACCTTGTAGTTCTTGGGTTCGGGCATCCCGTCGTAATAGGGTTCGACGATCATGTGCACCTCGCCGAACTGGCCGGCGCCGCCCGACTGCTTCTTGTGGCGGTAGTCGGCCTGCGCGACCTTGGTGATGGTCTCGCGGTAGGGAATCTTCGGCGCGATGTAGTCGTAGGCCAACTTGTTCTCGGCGAGGATGCGCGAGCGCAGGATGTTGAGGTGGTGTTCGCCCTGACCCTGGATGATGGTCTGCTTCAGCTCCTTGGAGTAGTCGACCAGGATGGTGGGGTCTTCGAACTTGGCGTCGTTGAGTATCTTGCCTAACTTCTCCTCGTCGCCCTGATCCTTGCACTTGAGGGCGGCGCGGTAGCGCGGCTCGGGGAAGACGATGGGTTCGACGCTGACCGGTGCGCCCGGTGCGGCGAGGGTGTCGTTGGTGCGCGTGCCCTTGAGCTTGACGGTGCAGCCGATGTCGCCGGCCGAAAGCTCGGTCACCTTGATGCGGTTCTTGCCCGCCACGGCGAAGAGCTGCGACAGCTTCTCCTTGTTGCCCGTGCGGGAGTTCACCAGCTCGGTGCCCTCGGCGATCTTGCCGCGGATGACACGGAAATAGGTGATCTCGCCGATGTGCTGTTCGATCTGGCTCTTGAAAACGAACGCTGCGGTCGGAGCTTCGGCGTCGGCCGGGAGTTCCTCGCCCTCGGTCGTGAGGAAAGCGGGGGCTTTCAGCGGGCCGGGCGCCACGTTGATGATGAACTCCATCAGACGCTTGGTGCCGATGTCGCGCTTGCCGCTGGTGCAGAAGATCGGCATCACTTCGCGGCGCGAAACGCCGATCTTGAGGCCCTGCCGGATGTCGTCCTGCGTGAGGGTGCCCTTGTCGAAATAAAGCTCCATCAACGCCTCGTCGTGCTCGGCGGCCATTTCGACCAGCTCCTTGTTGAGCGCCTTGGCCTTTTCCAGCTCCTCGGCGGGGATTTCCAGCTCCTCGCGATGGCCGTCGTTGTCCTTGAAACGGTACATCTTCATCATCAGCACGTCAATGAACGAATCGAAACCGGCGCCCTGGTTGACGGGATATTGTACGATGACGGGCTTCACGCGCGAAGCGGCCTTGATCGACTCGAAAGCGGCCTCGAAGTTGGCCTTGTCGTGGTCGAGCTGGTTGATGACGCCGATGACGGGCTTCTTGAGCAGGCGGGCGTAGCGGGCCTGGATTTCGCTGCCGACCTCCCAGCCATTGACGGCGCTGTAGAGGAAGACGCCCACGTCGCCGACCTTGAACGCCGAGAAGAGACTGCCGCAGAAGTCGTCCGAACCCGGGCAGTCGATGATGTTGAGCTTGCGCTCCATGAACTCCGTGAAAAGGATCGTCGAGTAGATCGAACGCTTGTATTCGTGCTCGATGTCGGTGTTGTCCGAGAGGGTGTTGTTGGTCTCGATGCTGCCCCGGCGGTCGATGACCTTGCCTTCGAAAGCCATTGCCTCGGCCAGGGTGGTTTTGCCTGTGCCGGGGGCGCCGATCAGCACGATGTTCTTGATCTCTTTGGCTGAATAGTTTTTCATATGACGAGAGTTTTAAGGTTTTTCGGTTTGCTGACTATAAATATACAAAAATTTTGACATAAACAAAAAAATCGCCCCGAGGAACGAGGCGATTTTTAAAAGGGTGAAAACTACGAAAGGACCTTTGAAAAGATGGTCGGCAGATCGATTCGGAGATGGCCCGGCGGATCGATCGGGAGTGGCGATCGGGCGGAGTGCGGCCGGATTCGGGGCATCTTCGGGATGTCTCCGAGGTGTTTTTGGGGCGTCTTCGGGATGTCGACCGAAATATGTTGCCGGCTTATTTTCCTACGACGGCTTCCAGCTCGTCGACCGTGACGGGTATCTTGCGGTCGCCCAACATGCGGCAGCCGCCGTCGGTCAGCAGCAGGTCGTCTTCGATGCGGATGCCGCCGAAGTCGCGGTAGTCGTCGAGCGCGTCGTAGTCGACGATACCCCGGTAGAGTCCCTCGGCGCGGCACTTGTCGATCAACGCCGGGATGAAGTAGATGCCCGGCTCGTCGGTCATCACTGTGCCCGGGCGCAGCCGCCAGGCCGCACGGTAGATGCAGGTGCCCGAAGCGGCGGCCCGCTCGGCGATCGACGAGAAGTCGAACGAACGTTCGCCCATCGCCTCGCAGTCGTGGACGTCCATGCCCAGTCCGTGGCCCAGTCCGTGGGGCATGAAGAGCGTCATGGCGCCCGAAGCCACGGCGTCCGCAGCCGGGCCGAGGAGGAGACCGGCGCCGGCCAACCCTTCGGCGAGCTTGAGGCAGGCGGCGTTGTGGACGTCGGCATACATCATGCCCGGGCGGACGATCTTCGCCACATGGTCGTGCGCCGCGAGGACGATTTCGTAGATCTCGCGCTGCTTGGGCGAGAATTTTCCGCTCACGGGGTAGGTGCGCGTGTGGTCGGAGCAATAGTTGCCGAGGGTTTCGCCGCCGGCGTCGCACAACAGTAGGCGCCCCTCCTCCAGCACGCCGTCGGCGCAGAGGTTGTGGAGCGTCTCGCCGTGCTGCGAGACGATCGAGGGGAACGAGACGCCCGAACCTGCGGACTTGGCGACGCCCTCGATGGCGCCGGCGATTTCGCGCTCGACGACGCCCGGACGGCACATCTTCATGGCGAGGGTGTGCATGTCGTAACCGATGCGGAACGCGCGCTCCATTTCTTCGATCTCCTCGGCGCTCTTGGTCTCGCGCATTTCGGCGACGGCGAACATCAGGTCGACCGACTTGTAGTCGTGGAGCATCGCGGGCGCGATGCCCAGCAAGGCGGAGAGCTGGAGTTTCGTTTCGCCCCGGTAGGGGGGCAGGTAGTGGATGCGGCGCCCTTGGGCGACGGCTTGGCGCAAGCGCTCCTGCAAGGCGGCCAGAGGGAACGTCGCGGCGACGCCGACCCCGGCGCCCAGTTCGCGGAGGGTGGGCTGCGGCCCCGTCCAGATGATGTCCTCCACGGTGAAGTCGTCGCCGAACAACATTTCGTCGCCCGAGTCGGCGTCGATCAATCCGACCAGCGACGGGATGTTCAACCCGAAGTAATAGAGGAACGTCGAATCCTGACGGAAATAATAGGTGTTGTTGGGGTAGTTGTTCGGTGCCGGCATGTTGCCCGGCAGGAGAATCAACCCGCTGCCGATTTTGGTGCGCAGCGTGGCACGACGTGCAGTGTAGGTTTTTGCGGAGAACATAGGTGTATGTTTTTGATCGTTCGTATTATATCTGTTTCAGCCAATCGAGCGCCGCAGCCTGCCAGCAGGGCTTGTACTCGAAGCCGTCGCGGATGCCCCAGCCGTGGCCGCCGACGGGGTAGATGTGCATGGAAGCCTTGACGCCGTGCTGCTTGAGCGCATTGTAATACAGCGTGCTGTTGACCGGCGGGACGGCGCGGTCGTCGTCGGAGAGCAGCAGGAGCGTGGGCGGCGTCGAGGGCGTCACGCAGTTTTCCAGCGAATAGCGTGCCTCGCTCTCGGCATTGCGGTCGCGCCCCAGCAAGTTGTCGAACGATCCCTCGTGCGCCGATCCTTTGCGGGCCGTGATGACGGGGTAGAAAAGGAGGGCGAATGCCGGCTTGGTCTTCGCCAGGTTCGACGTCATGGCGGCGAGGTGGCCGCCGGCCGAAAAACCGACGATGCCGACCCGTTCGGCAGCGTATCGTCCGGCTCCCGGAACCGTTCCTTTCATGATGCGCAGGGCCTGTTCTGCATCCTCCAGCGGCACTTCGGGGTGGCCGGCAGGCATGCGGTACTTGAGTACGGCGGCCGTGATGCCGTTGGCGGCCAGCCACTCGGCAACGGCGTGGCCTTCATGCTCCATGGCCAGCCGCGTATATCCGCCGCCGGGGCAGATCACGACGGCCAGACCGGTATGTTTCGCCGGTTCGGCAGGGTAGATGAAGAGTTCCGCTTCGGAGGTGTTGCCGATGCGGCCGGGTGCCGGGGCGGTTTCGGGCGTGGCGATGCCGTTGGAGTGGGGCGCCGTCGAATTGTCCCAGATTTTCAAGGAAAACCCCTTGGCGCTCTCTTGGGCGCTGGCCAGAAAAGTCCCGCAACATGCTGTTGCAAGCAGAAAGGCGACGAACCGTTTCATCGGATGCTCGGGTTTAAATTACGATATTGATGATCTTGCCCGGCACGACGATGACCTTTTTCGGGGCTTTGCCTTCGAGCCATTTCTGCGCTTCGGGCAATGTCACGACGTCGGCCTGGATGTCGGCGGGCGATGCGGCGACGGGATACTCTTTCTTGAAGCGGAGCTTGCCGTTGATCGAAACGGGGTACTCGAAAGCGCTGAGGGTCAAATATTTTTCGTCGTATGCCGGATAGGCTGCGTCGCACACCGAACCCTCGTGGCCCAGCACCTCCCACAACTCTTCGGCGAGGTGCGGCGCGAACGGCGCGAGCAGCACGACGAGGGGTTCGAGGACGGCGCGCTTGGAGCACTCGCCCAACTCGTTGAGGCAGATCATGAACGCGGCGACCGAGGTGTTGAACGAGAAGTTCTCGATATCTTCCGTCACTTTCTTGATGGTCTTGTGCAGCGTGCGCAACTCCTTGTCGGTGGCGGCTTCGTCCGTCAGGAGGAGTTTGCCGTCGCGGTCGAAGAACAGGCGCCAGAAGCGGCGCAGGAACTTGTGCACGCCGTCGATGCCGTTGGTGTCCCACGGCTTGGACTGCTCCAGCGGGCCGAGGAACATTTCGTACATGCGCAGCGTGTCGGCGCCGTAGTTGTCGACGATGTAGTCGGGGTTGACGACGTTGTACATCGACTTGGACATCTTCTCGACGGCCCAGCCGCAAACATACTTGCCGTCTTCGAGGATGAATTCGGCGTCGCGGAACTCGGGCATCCAGCGGCGGAACGCCTCGGTGTCGAGGATGTCGTTCTTGACGATGTTGACGTCGACGTGGATCTCCTGCGTCTCGTATCGGTCTTTGAGTCCGAGCGACACGAACTTGTTGGTGCCGACGACGCGGTAGACGAAGTTCGAACGCCCCTGGATCATACCTTGATTGACCAGTTTCTTGAACGGCTCCTCTTCGCAGACGTAGCCCAGGTCGTAGAGGAACATGTTCCAGAAGCGCGAGTACATGAGGTGCCCCGTGGCGTGCTCGATGCCGCCGACGTAGAGGTCGACCGAACGCCAATAGGCGTTGGTCTCCTTGCCTACCAGCGCCTGGTCGTTGTGCGGGTCCATGTAGCGCAGGTAGTAGGCCGACGACCCGGCGAATCCGGGCATGGTCGAAAGCTCGTAGGGGTAGCCCTCGGGAGTGTGCCAGCTCTCGGCGCGCGCCAAAGGCGGCTCGCCCTGCTCGGTGGGGCCGAAATTCTCGATGGGCGGCAACTCCAGCGGCAGCTTGTCGGCAGAGAGGGGGTAGGCCACGTCGTCCTTGTAATAGATGGGGAACGGTTCGCCCCAGTAGCGCTGGCGCGAGAAGATGGCGTCGCGCAGGCGGTAGTTGACCAGCCGCTTGCCCAGGCCGCGGTGCTCCACCTCGTCGAACATCAGGGGAATGGCTTCCTTGACATCCTTGCCGTTGAGGAAATCGGAGTTGATCATGCGGCCTTGCTTGGCGTCGTAGGATTCTTTTTCGATGTCGCCGCCCTCGACCACCGGCACGATCTCCAGCCCGAAGCGGCGGGCGAAGGCGTAGTCGCGCGAGTCGTGGGCCGGAACGGCCATGATGGCGCCCGTGCCGTAGCCGGCGAGCACGTAGTCGGAGATGTAGATCGGGATGGCCTTGCCGGTGAAAGGATTGACGGCGAACGAACCCGTAGCCACGCCGCTGACGCGCCGCGTCTCGGCGATGCGCTCGCGCTCGGAACGCTTCTTGGCCTGGGCGATGTACTCCTCGACGGCGGCGCGGTTGTCGGGCGTCGCGAGGGCGTCGACCCACTCGTGTTCGGGGGCGATGACCATGAACGTGACGCCGAAGATGGTGTCGGGGCGCGTGGTGAAGATTTCGAGCTTCTTGTCCGACCCCTCGATGTCAAAGAAGACCTGGGCGCCGACCGACCGGCCGATCCAGTTGCGCTGGATCTCCTTCAGCGAGTCGCTCCAGGCGAGCTTGTCGAGACCGTCGAGCATGCGCTGGGCGTAGGCCGTGACGCGCAGCAGCCACTGCTTCATGCGTTTCTGCTCGACAGGATAGCCGCCGCGCACCGACAAGCCGTCGCGCACCTCGTCGTTGGCCAGCACGGTGCCGAGCTTGGGGCACCAGTTGACCATCGTGTCGGCGCGGTAGGCCAGACGGTAGTTTTGCAGTACCTGCTCCTTTTCGGCCTCGCTCATGGCCCGCCACTCGTCGGCCGTGAAGCGCATTTCGGAAGTGCAGGCGGCGTTCAACCCCTCGTTGCCGCACTTGGAGAAAGCCTCGACGAGTTCGGCTATGGGCCGCGCCTGCTGCGTGTCGTTGCAGTAGTAGTGGCCGTACATTTCGAGGAACGCCCACTGCGTCCATTTATAGTAGGCCGGGTCGCAGGTGCGCACTTCCCGATCCCAGTCGAACGAGAACCCGATCTTATCCAGCTGCTCGCGGTAGCGGGCGATGTTGCGCTCGGTCGTCACGGCGGGGTGCTGGCCCGTCTGGATGGCGTACTGCTCGGCGGGCAGGCCGAAAGCGTCGTAACCCATCGGATGGAGGACGTTGAAGCCCTTGAGCCGCTTGTAACGCGAGTAGATGTCCGAAGCGATGTATCCGAGCGGATGGCCCACGTGCAGCCCCGCGCCCGAGGGGTAAGGAAACATGTCGAGCACGTAGAACTTGGGTCGCGAGGGGTCGGCCTCGACGCGGTAGGTGCCGCGCTCCTTCCAGCGCTGCTGCCATTTGGCTTCGATCTGTCTGAAATCGTATTCCATTATATAGATGTTTTTTATGCTTGCTATTTTTCCTGCGAAGATACGGAAAAACGAAATAAGAATTTAAAAATGAAGATGAAAATTTGATGTTCTTGTCGGAACGGAACGGAAAAGGCGTGCCGCCGGAAATGCTCTTTTCAAGGCAGGGCAGGCTTCGGGGCTTCGTTTATTTTGCTGTTTTCTGCCTTTCGCCCGGCTTCCCTTCTACGGTTCGGATCGATCCGTCGGGTTCGTGGATGAGTTCGCAATATTTGGCCGACCGCAAGGACGATACGCCGCCCGAAGGGACGCAATCGTGGAAGAAAAGATACCATTTGCCGTTGTATTTGCAGACGGACTGGTGGGTCGTCCAGCCGACGACGGGCGTGAGCACGACGCCCCGGCAAGTGAACGGCCCGTAGGGGCTGTCGCCCGTGGCATAGCAGATCAGGTGGGTGCTGCCGGTGGAGTAGGTGAAGTAGTAGGTGCCGTTGTGCTTGTGGAGCCATGCGGCTTCGAAGAAACGATGCGGATCGTCGGACTTCAAGGGGGTGCCGTCGGCGTCGAGGATCGAGATCGGCCGGGGCGGCTCGGCCAGCGACCGCATGTCGTCGGAGAGCCGGGCGATGCGCGGCGGAAGCGCCTTTTGGCCGGGTGCAGGCATGCGCTCCTGTTCGAGCAGCCGGTTGTCGGCGTAACGTTGCAGCTGACCGCCCTGGAGACCGCCGAAGCAGATGTAGAACGTGCCGTTGTCGTCGAAGACGGCGGGGTCGATGCTGTAGGTGCCGGGGATGGGTTCGGGTTCGGGGGCGAAAGGCCCCTCGGGCCGGTCGGCGACGGCGACGCCGATGCGGAAGAAGCCCTGGCGATCCTTGGCGGGAAAGTAGAGGTAATAACGGTCGTCGCGGCGGGCGATGTCGCAGGCCCAGAGCTGCCGCGAAGCCCACGGCACCTGTTCCAGCGTGAGGATGGCGTCGTGCCGCACGACGTTGCCGAGGGAGTCGATCGCGAAATGGGTGTATTCGCGCATGTTGTAGTGGTTGCCGTCGGTGCGGTCGGTGACGGGCGAAGCCCAGTCGTGGGTGCAGTAGACGTGGATCTGGCCGTCGAAGACGTGGGCCGCAGGGTCGGCCGCGAAGTCGGTGCTGTCGAGGTAACGCGGGCTGTCGGCGGTCTGGGCGGACGAGGTTGCTGCGAAGAGGGAGAAGATGACGGCGAAAAGGAGCGGGAGCGAGACCGTCTTTCCGGTCATGCGTGTGTTTTTCATGCTGTTGGCGAAGTTATTCGAAATTCGGAACGCTCAAAGGTAACGAAAAAGAACGTAAAAAACATAAATAAATATAATAATTTGGTGTTCAACGTTTTATGTATATAATTATAGATTTTGCTTATTTTGTTGTGTTTTCAATAGGTAAATAGTATCGCAAAAACCGCAAAATCATTGAGAATCGCATCAAAAAGATGACGGTATATATGGTATTTCAAAAAAAATGAGTACCTTTGCAGTCCATTTTGGACAATGGAGATAGAATTTTTAACCATTTAAAAGGACAGTTTAAGAAATGCCAACTATTCAACAGTTAGTGAGAAACGGCCGTCTGTCGCTGGAGGACAAATCGAAGTCTCCCGCGCTGGCCGCGTGTCCCCAGCGCCGTGGCGTGTGTACGCGTGTGTACACCACGACCCCGAAGAAGCCTAACTCGGCGATGCGTAAGGTGGCGCGTGTGCGTCTGACCAACGGCAAGGAGGTCAACGCTTACATTCCCGGCGAGGGCCACAACTTGCAGGAGCACTCGATCGTGCTCGTCCGCGGCGGTCGTGTGAAGGACCTCCCCGGTGTACGTTACCACCTGGTGCGCGGTGCGCTCGACTCGGCAGGCGTGGACGGTCGCCGTCAGCGCCGCTCGAAGTACGGTGCCAAGCGACCCAAACCCGCAAGCAAATAATCGACAGCGAAAACAAACTTCAACCCGTCTCCCCCTTGCGGAAGATGCCGCGCCGGGAGACGACCGATGAAATTCAACATTTTTAATAGCAATGAGAAAAGCTAAGCCAAAAAAGCGAATTCTACTTCCGGATCCGAAGTTCGGAGACGTGGCTGTGACCCGTTTCGTGAACAACCTCATGCTGGATGGTAAGAAGAGTATTGCCTACACCATTTTTTACGATGCGTTGGAGCTCGTAGGCAAGAAGATGAAGGATGCTGACAAATCTCCGCTGGAAGTCTGGAAACAGGCCCTGGAGAATATCACGCCCCAAGTCGAAGTGAAATCGAAGCGTATCGGTGGCGCGACGTTCCAGGTTCCTATGGAGGTTCGTCCGGAGCGCAAGATTTCTATTTCCATGAAAAACCTTGTCCTCTTTTCCCGCAAGCGCGCCGGCAAGACGATGGCAGAGAAGCTTTCCGCCGAGATAGTGGATGCCTACAACCAGCAGGGCGCCGCCTTCAAACGCAAGGAGGAGATGCACCGCATGGCCGAGGCCAACAAGGCGTTCGCACATTTCAGATTCTAAAAAGGAGACCCGAAGATGGCAATCAGAGATTTACATTACACCCGTAATATCGGTATCATGGCCCACATCGATGCCGGTAAGACTACGACATCGGAGCGTATCCTTTTCTACACGGGCAAGACCCACAAGATCGGCGAGGTGCACGAGGGCGGCGCTACCATGGACTGGATGGTTCAGGAGCAGGAGCGCGGCATCACGATTACCTCGGCCGCTACGACCGCATTCTGGCAGTACAAGGACAAGCAGTATCAGATCAACCTGATCGACACCCCGGGCCACGTGGACTTCACCGTCGAGGTGGAGCGTTCGCTGCGCGTGCTGGATGGTGCCATTGCGACGTTCTGCGCCGTGGGCGGCGTCGAGCCTCAGTCGGAGACCGTATGGCGTCAGGCCGACAAATATAACGTTCCCCGTATCGGTTACGTCAACAAGATGGACCGCACGGGCGCCGATTTCCTTTCGGTCTGCGCGCAGATCAAGGAGCACTTCGGCGCTACGGCACTGCCCGTCGTGCTGCCTATCGGTGCCGAGGATAAGTTCGAGGGTTTGGTAGACCTTATATATAATAATGCGATCTACTACTTCGACGACAAGACCGTCCGCGACAACTTCGAGTTGAAGGAGATTCCCGAGTCGATGAAGGCCGAGGCTGCCGAGTGGCGCGCCAAGCTCATCGAGGAGGTGGCCGCTACGGACGACGCCTTGATGGAGAAGTTCTTCGAGGATCCCGATTCGATCACTCCCGAAGAGTTGCTCATGGCGATCCGCAAGGCTACGATCTCGATGCAGATCGTGCCGATGCTCTGCGGTTCGTCGTTCCACAACAAGGGTGTGCAGAAGCTCCTGGACTATGTGATCGCATTCCTGCCCTCGCCGCTGGACGTACCTGCCGTGACGGGTATCAACCCCAAGACGGATCAGGAGGAGGTGCGCAATTCCGATGAGAACGATCCGTTCTGCGGCCTTGCGTTCAAGATTGCTACCGACCCGTTCGTGGGCCGTCTGGCTTTCGTCCGCGTTTACTCGGGCAAGCTCGATGCCGGTTCCTACGTGCTCAACGCACGCAGCGGCAAGCGCGAGCGCATCAGCCGCATCTACCAGATGCACGCCAACAAGCAGAACCCGCTGGAGACCGTCGGTGCCGGCGACATCTGCGCAGCCGTAGGTTTCAAGGAGATCCGCACGGGCGACACGCTCTGCGCCGAGAACGCACCCATCGTGCTGGAGCAGATGAC
>JAIECN010000061.1:3517-13115 GCA_029068505.1 Alistipes sp. | reverse complement strand
ATGGCGACCATCGACAAGATGACCGCCGACGGCACGTTCGATAATTTCTCCAAGCGCGAGAAGCTCCAGATCGCACGCCAGCGTGCGAAGCTCGAAAAGAACCTCGGTTCGATCGCCGACCTCACGCGTCTGCCCGCCGCTCTGTTCGTCGTCGACGTGCAGAAGGAGGCCAACGCCGTCAAGGAGGCCAAGCGTTTGAGCATCCCCGTCTTTGCAATGGTTGATACTTGTTGTGATCCGACCGACATTGATTACGTTATCCCTGCAAATGACGATGCCGCCAAGTCGATCGCCGTGGTCGTCGAGTCCATGTGCGCCGCCATCGCCGAGGGTCTCGAGGAGCGCAAGCTCGAAAAGGAGAAGGAGACCCGCGAGGCCGAGGCCGGAGCCGAGGGCGCCAAGAAGGAGGCCAAACCCCGCATCAAGAAGGCCGTGAAGGCTTCGATCGATGCCGAGGAGGAGGCCGTCAAGGAGGTCGTGGCCGCTGTCGAGACTCCCTACGAGGAGCCGGCTGCCGAGGCTGCTCCCGCCGCCGAGACTTCGGAGGAGTAAAGAAGTTTTTCTCGTCTCGGGCAGAGCCGAATCCGTTCGGTCTCTGCCCCGGCCGGGAAACTTCATGAAAATTGAACGTTGAACACGATTAAAAATTTCATTGTTATGGAAATCAAAGCAGCCGATGTAATGAAGCTCCGCAAGATGACCGGCGCCGGCATGATGGATTGCAAGAAGGCGCTCATCGAGGCGGAGGGCGATTACGACCGCGCTCAAGATATCATTCGCGAGAAAGGCAAGCTCGTCGTTGCCAAGCGCGCCGACCGTTCGGCTACCGAGGGCGTCGTCGTCACGAAGATCGCCGGCGGCAAGGCCTATATCCTTTGCCTGGCTTGCGAGACCGACTTCGTGGCACAGAATGCCGAGTATACCGCTTCGGCCAACGCCATGTTGGAGGTCGCCGTCGCTTCGGACGCCGCTGACCGCGATGCGTTGCTCGCCACCAAGAACGCCGAGGGCCACACCGTCGAGGAGATGGTGACCGAGAAGTCGGGCCAGACCGGCGAGAAGATCGAGTTGGCTTACTACGCCCGCATCGAGGCTCCCTATTGCGCCGCTTATGTCCACTTCAACAAGAAGTTGGGCACCATCCTCGGTTTCAACAAGGAGGTTCCCGCCGAGACCGCTCACGCCGTAGCCATGCAGGCTACCGCCATGGCGCCCATCTCGATCGACGTGGCCGATTGCCCCGCCGATGTCGTGGCTCACGAGCGTCAGATCGCCGTCGAGGCCATGAAGCAGGATCCCAAGAACGCCAACAAGCCCGATGAGATCCTCGAGAAGATCGCCGAGGGTAAGATGCGCAAGTTCTTCGAGGAGAATACCTTGTTGAATCAGTGCGTCGTAGGCGAGAAGGAGACCATCGCCGAGTTCATCCATAAGGCTGACAAGGACGCTACGGTCATCGCTTACAAGCGTTTCGCTTTGGGCGAGTAGTCGACAGCCAGTTCCATAGAGTCTCGGACTCTATAAGTTTTCACCCCGGAAACATCGGTTTCCGGGGTGAATTTTTAGGGGAAGTAATCCGGGCAAAAGCGGATGAAGATCGGGTAAATCGGGGGTAAAGATCGGGCAAGATTGGGGCAAAAACGAATATACGATTATATACCTTTGAACGCTGGTACATTAATGTATATATAGGGGTTTCCTTATTCCACCCTTTCGATTTTCCCCAGTTTCACATACCATAGATATCCTTCCGTGCGTCCGTAGCCCATGTCGCGCAGCAGGGCGCAGTAGTCGCCGATCTGGCGGCGGTAGCGCGCGGGGGCGTGTTCACCGAATTTGTAGTCGACCACTACCGCCCGCTCGCCGTCGATCATCACCCGGTCGGGCCGGCGTGTCGTGGGTTGGCCCGGGATGATGATTTCGTTTTCGTTGCGGATGCGTTGCCAGTGGCCGTCGAACCATTCGCGGGCCGTGGGGTCGGCCAGCGCCCGGGCGATCGTGTCGCGCAGTTGCGCCGCTTCCGACACGTTCAGCGTCGCGTCGCGTTCCATTCCTTCTATAGCTTTTTCGATGTCCGCTTCGGTTTCCGCGTTTTCGAATGCCCGGTGCATCATGATGCCTTGGTTGCGGGGCGATAGTTCCGTTGCCGTTTCTTCTTCGAAGTAGCGTTGCGAGGGGAGCCGCAGCCGCAGGTCGGCTTGTGCCGTGGGGTAGTGTTCCAGTACGGTGTGGCGGGCTTCGTTGCCTTTTCGGGCCGTGTCGGCCGGGCCGCTGAAGTCGCCGAATTCGAAGCGTTCGTTTTCTTCGCCGCGCGTGTAGCGCCCCGTCAGTTCCTCCAGGCGGGCTTCTTCGCCATCGGCGGTCAGTTGTTCCAGCAACAGCGACCCGACATGGCGGGTGCCGCGTTGCGGAATGAATATGTGCAGCGATTCGGCCGCACGGGTCAGCGCAACATACAGCAGGTTGATGTTGTCCACATGAGCATAGACCGTTTCGCGGTAATATTCCTCCGAGAAGCCCGATTCGGCCATCGTTTTTTTGAACCTCACCGGAAAGCATCCCGCTTCAGGGATGTCGCCTTGCGCTTCGGCCCACACGATGTTTTGCACGTTGCCGCTGGCTTTGGGTTCCAGTTGCCACGAGCAGTAGGGGATCAGCACCGCCTTGTTTTCCAGTCCTTTGGCTTTGTGTACGGTCAGGATTTCTATGGCTTGTTCGTTGCGTTCTACGGTCAGCGAGCGGTTGCTGCCTTGGTCGTCCCACCAGTTCAGAAACAGCGGTATGTCGGCTATCTTGTTTGTGCAGAATGCCATGATTTGTTCGTGCACAGCTTGCAGATAGGCTGTTTGCTGGCGGTCTTCTTGCAGCCCGTGCCGCATCACGATGCGTTCGAACGCTTCTTCGGGCGACAGCAGCCGGATCGAGCGGAAAAAGGTGCGTTCTTCTTCCGTCAGCGGGCGGTCGAAGCCGTGGCCCAGATAGCGGTTGTAGATCGCGCGGTTGAGCGTGTCGTCGGGGTTGAGTGTCAGCCGCAGGGCCGCCGTCACGAACGAGCTTATCGGTGCGTTTCCGATCACCAGCGCTTCCTGGGTCATCACATCGAACCGGTAGCGGGGATCTTCGTTGCGGCTTTTGAAGTCCAGCAGTTCGGACGCGATTTTCGCTCCGTCGGTGGCGCCGCGCACCAGAATCATGATGTCCGACGGACGGAATCCGCGATCCAGCAGTTGGCATATGCGTTCCACCACGGGCGGACGTTCGTCGAACGTCTCGACCGATACGTAGCCCCCCACCGGAGCTTGGCGGCGGGATTTCTGGGCATGTCCGGCATAGGCGTCCGCCAGCCTGTCGCGCAGTTGCACCGCCGCATTCCGGCCGATATCGCCCCGGGCTGCCGCTTCGTCGATCCGGGCGTTCAGCGCCGCGTTGTCCGCCGCCACGAGACGTTCGATCATCCGGTTGTTGAACTCCACCACCTGGGGTAGGCTGCGCCAGTTTTCCTCCAGATTTTCTACCGTCACGTTCTCTGCGCCCAGTTCGGTGCGCGCCTTTTCGTGCAGAATGCGCCAGTCGCCGCCCCGCCAGCGGTAGATCGATTGTTTGATGTCGCCCACGATGAATACCGAGGTCTCCTCGCTTTGGGCCATCGCGTTTTTCAGCAGGGGCAGGAAGTTCTCCCATTCGCGCACCGAGGTGTCTTGGAATTCGTCGATCATGAAGCGGTCGTAGCGCGTGCCGGCTTTTTCATAGATGAACGGCGCATCGTTGCGGCCGATGAATTCCGAGAGCAGATATTTGGTTTCCGAGAGCAGCAGCATGTTCTGTTCGTCGCAGAGCCGCTGCACTTGGGCATACAGATCGGAGAGCAGGGCGAAGCTGCGGTAGTTTTCGCGCAGCAGGTCGCAGGTGTTCCATGCGCGGATGTTGCGTGCATAAATGTCGCAGAGGGTCGCCAGCAGCGGTTGCAGCCGGGGCACCAGCGTCTCGGCCGGCGAACCTTTGGCGCACCATCCCTCCATGGTCTGGCTTTGGCGTTGTGCCGTCGCCGTGGGGGCTTTCAGTTCGCCCGCCGCCACCGTGTAGAAATAGTGGACGAAGCTGCGGCTTTTTCCGTTGAAATCGGTTGCTGCGAGGCCTGCTGTCCTTATGATTTCTACGGCTTCGGTCGCCGCCGCGCGCATTTGTTGTTTCGTCGCTTCCGCGTGGGCCGTCGCTTCCAGTACGATGCGGCGCAGTTCTTTCTTGGAGCGGGGCGAGACGAGCGTCGCCCGGTTTTTCTCTTTGAAGAGTTCGCCGCCCAGCGAAAGGATGCCGTCGCGGACGTCCCATTTGCGTCCTTCGTCGATGCGTTCTTCCACGAATCCGGTCATCCAGTGCAGCAGGTCGCGGTCGGTGGCGATCGCTTCGATGAGCGAGTCGGCGCTCTTGGCCAGCACCGATGCCGTTTCGATTTCGACGTTGTAGTCCAGGTCGATGCCCAGTTCCTTGATGAATGCGCGCAGGATGCGTTGGAAAAACGTGTCGATGGTCAGCACCGTGAAGCGCGAATAGTCGTGCAGAATCCGTGTGCGGGCTTCCGCAGCGCGTTTGCGCACCGTCGCGGCGTCCAGTTTCAGTTCTTGGCACAGGCGTGCAAGATAGGCGCTTTCGCCGCCCGAGGCCAGCAGGTGTATTTCTTTCAGAATGCGCGACTTCATCTCCTCGGTGGCCTTGTTGGTGAAGGTCACGGCCAGGATGTGGCGGTAGAGCGTGGGCTGCTGCACCACGTCGTGTACATATTTGTAGGCCAGCTGGTAGGTCTTGCCCGATCCGGCGCTCGCATTCAGAATTTTAGCTTGCATAATCCGTTTTTCGCTCTCTGCGGGTAAAAGTACGAAACAAATTCTGAATGGCCAGCCGTTTGTCGGGATAATTTTCTTAAATTTGCGAGCAGCAAACAAACAGATTTTAAATAGCATGAAAAAAACGATTCTGAGTCTCCTTCTGATTTGCGGTCTTTCCGTCGGCTTCGCCCAGGCGACTTCCGAGGGCCGCATCTCCGAGGCGCCTGCGGGCGATGCGCCTGCGGCCGCTTCGTCTACCGAGCGCAGCGATTGGTTGGCATCGTTCGATGCCGTGTCGGTCGACGGCGACCTCGACATCCGTTTCGTCCGCGTGCCCGAATCGGAAGCTCCCCACATCGTTTACGATACGAAAGGTTCCTACACCACCAAGTTCCGCGTCGATGTGCACGACCGCGAGCTGCGCATCCGCGAGCAGAGCGATTCGCGCCGTCCCGAGCGTACGACCGTCACTTTGTATTACAATTCGTTGCGGGCGCTCTCCGTGGCCCAGGCCGTCGCGTCGTTCGACGACGTGTTGATCGCCGATCTCTTCGACTTGACCGTCGATTCGCGGGCCAGCCTCGTGCTCGGCATGGACGTGCGCGACCTCAACATGCACCTTGCCGGCGAGAGCCGCGCTACCTTGACCGGTTGCGCCCATTATCTCACGCTCGCCGCTTCGGCCGGCCGGGTCGATGCGCTCGACCTCTATTGCGTGGCCGCCCGGATCAATGCCCAGTCGCGGGCACGGGTGCGTCTGAACGTCTCGGAGCGTCTGGAGGCCAAGACGTCGACCGGTGCGTCGATCCGTTACAAGCAGACGCCCGAGTTGTTGCGCGTGGCCCAGAATTTCCTGGCCGGCAGCGTCGGCCTGCTCGATGACGAGGAGGGCGACGAGCGTCGATGACCGGTTTCCTGGAGGAGTTGGCGCGCGATCTTTATGCGCGTTACGGTGAGGAGTTGAGCCGGCGGGCTTTGCTCTTTCCGTCGCGCCGTGCGCGTCTGTTCTTCGTCGATGCCTTGACGCGCATCGCTGCGCGGCCCATGTGGCAGCCGGCCTGGTGTACGATCGACGAGTTGATGAGCGAGATTTCCGGACTTCGTGCCGGCGACCGCATCCGTTTGATCACCGAGTTGTACAAGGTCTATTCGCAGTTCCACAACGAGCCGTTCGACAAGTTCTATTTTTGGGGCGAGATGCTCCTTGCCGACTTCGATACCATCGACAAGTATCGTATCGACGCTTCGCAGTTGTTCCGCAACTTGGCCGAAATCAAGGAGATCGAGGCCGATATTTCTTATCTGACGCCTGCCCAGCTGCAGCTGCTCAGCAATTTCTGGTCGTCGTTGGGGCCTGAAGCCGACCTCTCCGAGGAGAAGCGGCGTTTTCTCGCGCTTTGGAAAACCTTGGGGCCTATTTATCACGCTTATCGTCAGCGTCTTTCCGATCTGGGCATCGCCTACGGCGGCATGGTGCAGCGCGCCGCCGCCGACCGTATTCTTGCGGGCGGCTTCGCTTTCCCGGAGCCGCGGCAGTATGTCGTCGCCGGCTTCAACGCCCTCTCCGAGTGCGAGAAGGTGCTTTTCCGCTTCCTCTCGACCGCTGCCGAGACCGATTTTTATTGGGATTACGACGATTATTATAAAAACGCTCCCGAGCAGGAGGCCGGCATGTTCGTGCGCGAAAATATCGCGGCATTTCCCCCGCGTGCCGAGTTGTCGCACGACAGCATGGCGCAGCCCAAGGAGTTGACCCTCGTTTCGACCGTCTCCAATGCTGTGCAGTGCAAGTATGCCGCCGAGATTCTGCGGGATTATGCCCGGCAGCAGCCCCTCGACAAGCGTACCGCCGTCGTGTTGACCGATGAGAATCTGTTGCTTCCCTTGCTCTATGCGTTGCCCGAGGAGGCCGGCAAGGTCAACGTCACAATGGGTTATCCCCTCAAGCAGAGCCTGGCTTATACGTTCGTCGAGCGGCTCGTGGAGCTGCAGGCCCGGCGGCGGACCAAAGGCGAGGGGTGCACGTTCTACCATGCCGACGTCGTGGGTTTGCTGACCCATCCCTATGTCGCGGCTTGCGACGAGGCGTCGACCCGCAGTCTCGCCGACGAGATCGTGCGCCAGCGGCGCATTTCGGTCGATGCCGCTTGGTTGGGGCGCAACGAGTTGTTGCGCAGTATCTTCGCGCCGGCCGCTACATGGCAGGAGTTGTCCGGGCAGTTGCTCGACGTCATCCAGGCCGTCGCCTGCATTCCTTATCGGGGCGACGACGCCCGGCAGCGCATCGAGTTCTTGGCTGTGTTGTCCGAGGAGATCGTCAAGTTGCGCAATTCGCTCGACGCGTGCGATATCGACATCGCCACAGAGGTCTACACTTCGCTTCTGCGGCGTCATTTGCAGACGATCCGCATTCCTTTCGAGGGCGAGCCGCTCGAAGGGTTGCAGGTCATGGGCATTCTGGAGACCCGCAACCTCGATTTCGAGAATGTCATCATCCTTTCGATGAACGACGACAACTTCCCCGGCAACCGGATGTCGCAGGCTTCGTTCGTGCCTTACAACCTCCGGGCGGCTTTCGCCTTACCTACGCCCGAGCACCACGAGGGGGTCTATGCCTATTACTTCTATCGGTTGATCCAGCGCGCCCGGCGCGTACACATGCTCTATTGCGCCCATGCCGACGAGAAGTCGACCGGCGAGCCGAGCCGTTATGTCTATCAGCTCGATTACGAAAGCGGACATCCCGTGCGGCGGGTCGAGGTGGGCGTCGACGTCAATCTGGCTTCCGCCCGGCCTATCGTCGTGCCCAAGGACGGGCAGATCATGCAGCGTTTGGAGCGCTTCGTCGATCCTGCAATCGAGGCAGCCTTGTCGCCTACGGCTTTTTTCCGTTATGTGGCTTGTCCATTGCGTTTTTATTTCCACTCCGTGGCCCGGCTCAAGTCCGACGAGGAGGTCTCCGAGGAGGTCGATGCGCCCATGTTCGGTACGATCCTGCACGCCGCGGCCCAGCGGCTCTATGCGGCCGTCGTCGGGCAGGCGCATCCCGGCAGGCGGTTGCAGCAGATGTTGCGGTCGGACGAGGTCTCCGCGGCTGTCGTCGGGGCCATCAACGACCATTATCTGCGCGACGAGCATGCTGCGGTGGCTGATTATTCCGGCAACCTCTTGTTGGTCAAGGATATTGTCGAGCGTTATCTGCGCGGCAGCATCATCCGTTACGACGCGGCGCACGATGCTTTCACGACCATCGGTCTGGAGCAGGAGGTGGCCCATGCGTTTCCGTTCGAGGCGGCCGGGCGCACGCTCGAACTCAAGTTCGCAGGCACCGCCGACCGCATCGACCGCTTGGACGACGGCACCCTGCGCGTGGTCGATTACAAGACCGGAGCGCCGCATCTGGAGTTCGACGGTATCGAGAGTTTGTTTTTCGGCGAGGGCAAGCAGCGTTTGTCGAACATCCTCCAGACTTTGCTTTATTCGATGATGCTTTTCCGTTCGCGCGGCAGCGACGTTCGGCCGGTGCTTTATTACGTGCGCAACATGCACCGCGACGATTATGCGCCCGAGTTGGACGACAAGCAGACCGGTGTCAGGGGCGCGCCTTATTCGTTCTACGCCGGGTCTTTCGAGGAGGCGCTGCGGACTGTTTTGGCCGAGTTGTACGATCCCGCCGTGCCATTCGTCCAGTGCGAGGATGCCGACACCTGCAAGTTCTGCGATTTCAACATCATCTGCAAAAGATAAAAAATGCCCCGGGCCGATCTGTAGCCCGGGGCGTGTTTCGATAGGGAAACCTTTCGCATTTCTATTCGTAGCGGCCCGATTTCAGCCGTTCCACTTCTTCGCGCGTCAGGAACCGCCATGCACCGCGCTTGAGGTTCTTTTTGGTCAGTCCCGCGTAGTATACGCGGTCGAGTTTCGTCACCGTGTAGCCCAGGAATTCGAAAATGCGGCGTACGATGCGGTTGCGGCCCGAGTGGATTTCGATGCCTATCTCCTGCTTGTTTTCCTTGACGTACGAGATTTCGTCGGCAAAGATTTCTCCGTCCTCCAGCGTGATGCCTTCGGCTATGCGATCCATGTCGGCGCGCGTCAGCGGTTTGTCCAGCGACACTTGGTAGATCTTCTTCTTGCGGTAGGAGGGGTGGGTGAGCTGCTTGGTCAGATCGCCGTCGTTGGTGAAAAGCAGCAGGCCCAGGCTGTTTTTGTCCAGCCGTCCTACCGGGTATATGCGTTCTTCGCAGGCATTCGCCACAAGTTCCATCACCGTTTTGCCGGCATGGGGGTCGTCCAGCGACGTCACGTAGCCCTTGGGCTTGTTCAGCACCAGGTAGACTTTCTTTTCGCCCTCCACACGGCTGTCGTTGAACTTCACTTCGTCGCCCGGCAGCACCTTGGTGCCCAGTTCCGTGACGATGCGGCCGTTCACCGACACCAGACCCGCCGTGATGAAGTCGTCGGCTTCGCGGCGCGAGCAGATGCCCGATTGCGCAAGGTAGCGATTCAGGCGCATTTCGCCGGTTTGCTTCGCAGGATCGTATTTCGGATAGGATACCGGTTTGTCGTTGCGTTTGCGGAATGCCGGTTTGTCGCCGTAGGGGCGGACGCCTTTTTTGCCGGAGGCGTATTTGTCGCCGTGGTTTTTGGGGCCGAATTTCTTCGGGCCGGCCTTGCGATCGTCGTCGGATTTGAATCCCGGCTTGGAGCCGAAACGTTTCGGGCCGCGTTGTTCGTCGTAGTTGGTTTTATCGCTGTCGTAGCGTTGTTTGTTG
>JAIECN010000061.1:0-3507 GCA_029068505.1 Alistipes sp. | reverse complement strand
TTGCCGGAGAACGGTCGTTCTTCGGACGAGCGATGCGTTTTTTTGCCGAACGGGCGGTCGCCGTTTTCTTGCGAAGCCGCATCGTAGCGGTTTCGCGTGCTGCGATACGGTTTTTGTTCGAACGTCGGACGGTTGTCGTGCGTGAAGTTGGGGTTGTACGACGCCCGTTTGGGACGGGGCGTTTGCTCCGCATCGGCAGCATCGCGCTGCAAACGCGGGCGACGCTCGACGCGTTCCGCCGTGGCGGTCACGGTGCGCTGCCGTTTGTCGCGGCCGAATCGTGCCAGCACCGTAGTCGAGTCGTTTTTGTTCTCTTTCATTATGATGTGATGGTTTAACGGCGCAAAGGTAATCCAATTTTCCGGATTCCGGCACACGTATCTTGCCAATTCCTGCAAAAAGTCAATAACTGCGATTTTATGGTCGAAAAAAACGCATGAGCCTTGTTTTCCCGAACGTTGGGGCGCGCGGACGTTCTTTCCGGATGCGGCGTCTCATGAAAAAAAGCGGGTCTGTCGTTCAGACCCGCTTTTCGCAACGGAGCGGTCGCGGAACATGCGCGCCGTCCCGGGAATACTAACACTCCGCTTCGACCGCCTTGAACAGGTCGACATCCTCCAGCGAGGAGTTCATCACGTAGGTGTATGCTTCCGCAATCTTGCTTTCGGCCAGTTTCGGGAAGATAAGCGCCGAGTTGACATATTCCTCGCATTCGCCGGCTTGACGGGCCAGCAGGTAGGCGATGATGATGTGTCCCGCAGTCTCCACCAGACGGCGTGCATGGAAGTCCTTGAATCCGGGCTTCTCCTTGTCGCCGGCTTCGACGCGCTCGACCATCTCGACGAACTTCGCCGTCAGTTCCTTGAGCTTCGCCACCACGGGTTGCATGGTTTCGCAGTAGTTCTCGGCCGCATAGCGTTCGATCTGCTCCAGGAACGTGCCCTTGGTCACGGCGTTGATGGCCGCCACGACCTGCAACTGCGAGGTACCCTCGTAGATGTTCATGATGCGGGCGTCGCGGTAGATGCGTTCGCAGGGGTAGTCTTTCATGAAGCCCGAGCCGCCATGAATCTGAATGGCGTCGTAGGCCAGTTGGTTGGCGTATTCCGACGAGAAAAGTTTCACCAACGGCGTGAAACCGTCGGCCAGACGGGTGTAGAACTTCATCTCCTGGCGTTCCTCGGCTTCGAGCGACCGTTCGTGCGAAATGTGGGTGTACTGCTTGTAGATTTCTACGAAGCGCGTCGTTTCATAGAGCAGCGCACGGGCACCCTGCAACTTGGCTTTCATGTTGGAGAGCATCTCCGAGATGGCCGCGAAACGGATGATGGGCTTGCCGAACTGGGCGCGTTCGTGGGCATACTTCAGCGCCTCGCGGTAGGCCGCTTCGCACGTGCCGACCGACTGCGCGCCGATGCCCAGACGGGCGGCGTTCATCAGCGACATCACATACTTGATCAGACCCATCTTGCGGTCGCCGACCAGCTGGGCCGGTGCGTTGGTAAAGACCAGTTCGCACGTGGGCGAGCCTTTGATGCCCAGTTTGTTTTCGATGCGGCGCACCTTCACGCCGCCGTCGCGCTTGTCATAGACCAGCATCGACAGGCCGCGGGCGTCGGTGGTGCCCTCCTCGGTGCGGGCCAGCACCAGCGATACGTCGCCGTCGCCGTTGGTGATAAAACGTTTTACACCGTTCAGGAGCCACGTCTGCTTCTCCTCCGACCAGGTGGCCTTGAGCATCACGGCGCCCAAATCCGATCCGGCATCGGGTTCCGTAAGGTCCATCGCGCAGGTCGCGCCGGCCGACACCCACGGCAGGAATTTCTGCTTGATTTCCTCGGAAGCGAATTCGTTCAGCGTCTCGGCGCAGTCCTGCAAGCCCCAGATGTTCTCGAAGCCGGCATCGGCGCGGGCCACCATTTCGTTGGCCATCACGAAGCACACGAGCGGGAAGTTCAGACCGTCGTACTTGCGGGGCAGCGTGAGGCCGCTCAGCCCGGCATCGACGATGGCTTTCATGTTCTGGACGGTGCCGGAGGCATATTCCACATGGTCGTTTACCACACGCGGGCCTTCGTGGTCGACCCCCTCGGCGTTGGGCGCGATGACGTCGCCGCACACTTCGCCGGCGATCTCCAGCACACGACGGTAGGAGTCCATCGCGTCGTCGAAATTCTGCGGTGCGTAGTCGTAGAGGTCTTTCTCGGCGAAGCCGCGCTCTTTCAGTTCCACGATCTTGCGCATCATCGGATGCTGGAGGTGGAACTGCAAATCTTTGTTATCTGAAAAGAAATTAGCCATTACTTCGAGTTTTGTTTGTAGTACTTGATCATTTTGGGGATGATATCGCTCACGTCGCCCGTGATGGCGTAGTCGGCGATCTTGTTGATCGGCGCTTCGGGGTCGGTGTTGATCGAGATGACCATCGACGACTGATCCATGCCGGCCGTGTGCTGGATCTGGCCCGAGATGCCGCAGGCGATGTAGAGCTTGGGACGCACCGTGACGCCGGTCTGGCCCACCTGGCGCGCATGCTCCGTAAATCCGGCATCTACCGCGGCGCGGCTGGCGCCTACTTCGCCGCCCAGGACGTCGGCCAGTTCGTGCACGAGCTTGAAGTTCTCCTTCGATCCCATGCCGTAGCCGCCGGCAACGATGATTCCGGCACCCTTGATGTCGATCTTGCGTTCTTCGATCTGCCGCTCGACGATCCGCACGGCCAGGTCGGTGTCCTTGACGAATTTCTTCCAGTCGATGGCTTTCGCCTCGCCCTTGCCGGGCTGCGCGGCGTATTCCTTGCGCATCACGCCCTCGCGCACGGTGGCCATCTGGGGCCGGTGGTCAGGATTGACGATCGTGGCGATGATGTTGCCGCCGAAAGCGGGGCGGATCTGGTACAAGAGGTCGGTGTATTCCTTGCCGCTCTTGGGGTCTTTGTGTTCGCCGATGACCAGCTGGGTGCAGTCGGCCGTCAGACCGCTGTGCAGGGCCGACGACACGCGGGGCGCGAAGTCGCGGCCGATGCACGTGGCGCCGAAAAGCACGATCTGGGGCTTCTCCTGCTCGATCAGCCCGCACAGCACGGCTGTGTGGGGCAGCGTGCGGAAGGGAGCGAACGTCTTGTCGTCGGCTTTCCATACTGTGTCGGCGCCGTATTTGGCGAGTTCTTTTTCGATGCCTGCGAGGTTCTCGCCCAGCACCACGGCGTCCAGACCGACGCCCAACGTCGAGGCCAGCTCGCGGCCCTTGGTCAGCAGTTCGAGACTCACGTCGGCGATCTTGCCCTCTTCGATCTCGATATAGACGAATATGTTGTTCATGCGTTAAAACGATTTAACCGAGCGTATGGCTCGCAATAAGTTCGACCATCAGTGAATTGATATCTTCGTCGGCGGCCGTCAGACGCTTGGCTTCCTTGGCCTGGAACACGACGTTTTCGATCTTCTTGACCTTGGTGGGCGACCCCGTCAGTCCCAGCTGCTCCGGATCGGGATCGACGTCGGCGGC
>JAIECN010000060.1 GCA_029068505.1 Alistipes sp. | reverse complement strand
TAGTAATATTGATGTTCAAAGTTAAAATTATTTTACATACGAACAAAGTCCCTGCCACCTTTTTTTCTGTTCTGAACGGGTCGAATCGTAATATACTGCATCGAAACGGCTTTTATAACGACAAAAAAAATCCGGCGCCGGTCTTATTTCAGAACCGGCGCCGGAAAAACGATCGTCAGCGGATCCGATCGGCCGCCCGCACCAACACCTCGTCGTGCACGATGGCCCGCGCGGCCAACCAGACGAACAAGAGAGCGACCAACGGCAAAGCGATGGCCGGACGCAGGCCCTGCACCCGGAACGTCAATTCGGAGAAGACCCGCCAGCTGAGGAAATAATAAACCCCCTCCATGACGGCGGCACCGACCAACAAGACGGCCTCGACGACGCAAAGCCGCAACTGCAACATGCGCCGCTTGAAAAGAAAAACGACGCCCAGCGGCAAGGCGCAAGCCGCCGCCAGCAGCACCCCCATATAGAAAGCAGGCTGCACGGACTCCCCGCCGAGCGTGCGCAGCGCGAAAGCATGGAGCCGGAACTCGCCGACATCGCCTCCGAACCAAGCCAGAGGAGCGAAAAGCGTGACGGCGAGAAGCGCCGAGACGACAAGCAAATAGAGCGTCTGGATACGTTGTATCATAACTCAAAGATTTTTATCGATCAGATATTTGTTCCGGTCGGACGATCCGCGGTTGATCAACTCGCCCAAGAATCCGGCCAGAAAAAGCTGGACGCCGAGCACGACGGCCAACATAGCGAGGTAAAACAACGGCTGCTCGGCGACGGGCCGCAAAGGCAGCGCATGGGCCTGCTTCCACAACTTGCCGGCGATGATCCACACCGTAGTACCGCCGCCCAAAAGGAACATCAAGGTGCCGAGACTGCCGAAGAAATACATCGGCGAACGTCCGAAATGGGACATGAACAAGACGGTGATCAAGTCGAGGTATCCCTTGACCATGCGTTCGAGACCGAATTTCGAATGGCCGTATTTACGGGCGCGATGCTCGACGACCTTCTCGCCGATGCGGCGGAAACCGGCCTGCCGCGCGAGAATGGGAATGAACCGGTGCATCTCGCCGTAGACCTCGATGGCCTTGACGACCTTGCGCCGATAAGCCTTCAATCCGCAATTGAAATCGTGCAGGCGGATGCCCGACGCGGCGCGCGCCGTCCAATTGAAAAACTTGCTGGGCCACCGCTTGCCGACAGGATCGTGGCGCTGCTTTTTCCACCCCGACACCAAGTCGAAACCCTCTTCGAGCACCATCCGCCGCAGCTCGGGGATTTCGTCGGGCGAATCCTGCAAGTCGGCGTCCATCGTGATGACGACCTCGCCCCGGGCAGTCTCGAAGCCGCAATAAAGCGCAGCCGACTTGCCATAATTGCGCGCGAATCCGATACCCCGAAGCGCGGGATAACGCCCCTTCAGCTCCTCGATACTCTCCCACGAACCGTCCGTCGACCCGTCGTCGACCATGATGATTTCGTAGGAAAACGCATGACCGGCAGCCACGCGGTCGATCCAGGCGACCAGCTCGGGCAGCGACTCCCGCTCGTTGAAGAGCGGCACGACGACCGAAACATCGATGCTACTCATGGTCGGAACCCTTGTCGGAAAAGAGCTGCGGAGCGCGCGCCGAGACCCCGGCGACGATCAGCCCGAAGACAGCGCCGAACAGCAGGCTCGACCAGATGCCGCTCCAGATCGTAGCCAGCAACGACGGCTCGGGCGTCTGCTGCAACTGCTCGACAAGCATCGTCAAAGAAGCATTCTGCGCACCGCTCATGCTGACGAACTGCGACAAGATATCGGAAATCTTATCGACGTAACGCTCGTAGCCCAAAACCAAATGGACGAAGATATAATTGGCCACACCGAGAATCACGCCGGCCGGCAACGACACGGCGAGCACGTACCCATAACCCTGGCCGAACGAGAAGCCTTCCTCGGCGGCATAAAACGCGGAACGCCGACGCGTGAAACGAAGCAACAGATAGATATGCAACGCCACGACGGCCAACCACTCGAAGATGACGACCGCATAAAGCCCCATCTTGCCGGAAAGAACAGCGCCGGTCTCCAAAACGGACGACGCGGCCAACAACAACCCGACGTAAGCACCGCACCGGGCGGCATCGCTCCAAAAAGAATTTTTCATGACAAACATATGTTTCATATTCATATCCAAGCTCTCGCCGCCTTGGCATAATCCGGACGAAGCCGGTCGAGCGGCGCCTGCTAATCCAACTCGCCCCTGCCCTCGCGCAAGATTTCCGGCTCCCCGCCCGAAAGATCGACGATCGTCGTAGGCTCCGTCTCCCCGATGCCGCCGTCGACGACCCACTGCACGTCGCGGCCGTAGCGCTCGTGGATCAACTCCGGATCGGTCGCATATTCGGGTGCGCACTCCTCCTCGGGCAATGAAGCCGTCACGAGAGGCTCCCCCAACGCCCCGACGATCGCCCGGGCCACGGGATGGGCTGGAATCCGCACGCCGACGGTCTTGCGCTTGCCGAGCGTCTTGTCGGGCACGCGCGACGAAGCGGGCAGTACGAAAGTGAACGGCCCGGGAAGATTGCGCTTGAGCATGCGGAATGCAGCGTTGTCCACGCGGCAGAACTCGGCGACCTGCGCCAGATCGGCGAAAACCAAGGCGAACTGCGTCTCCTTGCCTTTCAACCGCCGCAGGCGCTCGATGCCCTTGACCGACCGCACCGCACACCCGAAGGCATAACGGCTGTCGGTGGGATAAATCACCACCCCGCCGTCGGCGAGCACCGCGGCCACCCGCTGCAACTCGCGCTCGGAAGGATTCTGTCCGTAGATTTTGGTCAGCATAGACTACAAATATACGCAAAAACGCCGGAAAACAGGAAACTATCCGCAAATAAAACGCAATGCGTCATCGGCCGGACGGCGGACAGCGACGGCAACGCCCTGCGGATCAGAGCACAAAACACTTCCCGTCAATCCGTTGCGCCGAATTTCCTTTCGAACAGCGCCCTGTTTTCCTCGCCCCAGGCGATCATGGCGTCGATGATCGGCAACAACGACCGCCCCAACGCCGTGACGGCATATTCCGATCGCGGCGGAAGCTCGGCGAAGATGGTTTTCGCAACCAACCCGTCCTCGGCCAACTCCTTGAGTTGAAGATCCAACACGCGCGGCGCAGCTTCCGGAAGCACCTTGTGCAACTCGCTGGGACGCATCGGCCCGTGACGCAACTCATCGAGGATGCAGGATTTCCATTTGGAATTGATCAAACTCATGGTCAACCGCAACGGACAACTCAAATCGACCGGTATCTTTCTTTCGTACATAACATGGTTCTCTTATATGATGCAAAAATAAGTATAATAGCCAAATTCGAATATATACCGAAAAAATTTTCGGTACCCGAATCATTTTTCGGTACTTGCGCAAAAGACCGCCGCCAAGTAATTTTGCAACGGTCAAACCAACAACACAACCAACATGCGCGATTCGATCAAGGAATACGAAGCAGTCGAAGCGGCTGCCCTGAAATTCGTAAAAAGCGTGGCCGAAGGCGACAGCCGCCACGCCCGCGAACTGTTCACCGACGATGCGGTGCTGTTCGGCTTTCTCGACGGAAAAATGGAACGCGGCTCCATCGAACAATTCTACCGCAACGTAGACACCGTCAGCGGCGGCGAGGGGTTCAAGGCCCGCATCGATGTGGTGGCCGTAGAAGAGACGCTGGCCGTAGTCCGCGTTCTCGAAGAAGGCTGGGGAGGGCGCATCGACTTCACCGACTACCTGCTGCTGCTGAAAATCGGCGGCGAATGGAAATGCGTGGCGAAAGCCTACAATCAAAATTCCGACACAATAAAGAAATGAGCACGAACATCGCAACCATTACGGAGAGTCACTGCAAGAACGGCAAAACACAGACGGACGGATGGCAAGCGGAGCGTTGAAACCCACGAAAAGAGCAGCCCGAAATATTCGGGCTGCTCTTGTTATGGTCTGCGGCTTCCGGCCGGCTATTTGATGTTGCGCCGGTTCAATTCGGCACTATAGGCCCGGGCGTTGGCGTTGTGCTCCCGCAATGTGCGGGCGAAGTTGTGGTAACCGTCGAACTCGGGCCTTGCGCAAAAGAAGATGTAGTCGTGCTCCTCGAACCCGAGTACCGCCTCGATGGCATCCTTGCCGGGCATGCAGATGGGCGAAGGAGGCAATCCTCTATTAATATAAGTATTGTAAGGCGACGGATATTTAAGGTGACGGTAGAGGATGCGGCGCAACGAGAAATCCTGCATGGCATACTTGATCGTCGGGTCGGCCTGCAAAGGGATGCGCTTGCGCAGGCGGTTGATGTAGACACCGGCGATGCGGGGCATCTCGTCGCTTTTGCGGGTCTCCTCGTAGACGATCGACGCCAGGGTCATCACCTCCAGGCGGCTCAACCCGCTGCGCTCGCGCAGGGCGTCGCGCTCGGGCGTCCAGAAACGGTCGTACTCGCGCCGCATGCGCTGCAACAACTCCTCGGGCGAAACCGTCCAATAAAACTCATAGGAATCGGGAATGAACATCGAAAAGAGCGTCAGGCTGTCGAAACCGACGGCCGCGGCCGCCTCCTCGGAAGTCAAGACGCGCATCAAAGCGGCCGAATCGGCATCGATCTGCCGGGAGAGCTTGCGGGCCAGCTGGCCCGGCGTGCGGACATTGTTGATCGTCACGCGCACGGGCGTCTGCATGCCGAACTTGAGCATGCGCGCCACGCCGAGCACATTCATCCCCGGCTCCAAGACGTAATGCCCAGGCTTGAACGACTCGGGCAACCCGATGCGCCGGGCGTAGCGGCGGAATGCGGCCCGATGCTTGATGCGGGGCTTCAGCGAATCGAGCAACCCGTCGTAATCGGTCTGCGCACCGACGAAAAGCTCGCTCTGCTCGGGCACGGCATTGCCCTTGAACTGCACGACTCCCATGGCCACCGTCACGGTGCCGACAAGAAGCGAAACCAAGACTATGTAAAAAAGGATTTTTCTACGCATCGCATGAAATTTTTTGCAAAGATATAAAATTTTCCTACTTTTGTGCCCGGGTGAGTCTCATACGACCAGCTCCCGTAGAATCCCCCAGGCGAGGAATCGAGCAAGGGTATACGGTCGTAGCGGTGCGATATGAGTAGCTCACCCTTTTTTCGTACCCCTATGCAAACGGCGGGTCGTTTTGAAAAACGACCCGCCGTTTCATTTGCAAGGCACCGACCGCCGCGCCGAAACCGGAGCGGCATCCGGACGGCCAGCAGAAATTCGAACGAGAAGAGACGAACACGCCGTCTCTCTTGACACAAAAGCCGCCGGGAGGTCGAGTTCTTGCTGTTCGAACGATGCTAAAACACCACCTTGGCGCCCACGGTGCAAGCAACCCGGAAATCGGGATACCAAGGATAATCGTAGAGCCTGCGGTCGAGCAGGTTGCGCCCCTCGGCGAAGACCGACACGCGGCCGGAAATCCTCCACTCGAAATCGACGCCCAGATCGATGGCGAACGGCACCCGGAACTCCTCGGCCAACAACGCATCCTGCTGCAAAACGGGCATCGACCACCGCCACACGCTCTCGGCCCGGGCGGAGACGCCGCACACGATCTTGCGCCCCTCGTAACGGATGCCCGCACGGCCGCGGAAATGCGGTTCGCCGCCCTTCAACTTGACCTTCCGGTCGTAGAGACGCACGGCCTCGTCGTTGTAAAGATAACCGTGCACGTCCAGATCGATCCGCAAACCGCTGATCGGACGATAGACGGCCTCTCCGTTGATCGAAGCGACCGTCTGCCGGGCCTGGGCGGGAGCCATGACCCCCGAAAACAACCCGGCCTGCGGTGCGGCGTAGGGAATGCCGTACCAATAAACATGGTTGTCGCGAATGCTGAAAGCAGCATAGACGCGATAATCGAAGCGATCGCGCCACACCGTACCGCCCAACCCCAAACGGAAGTTGTAATCGACCGAACTTTTGGCGAGCCGCGATCCGGAAACGACATAAGGGTTCAACAAAGAGAGCGACCGGAACCCGTTGTCGCGAACCGCCCCGTCGACCTCGACGAAAGGCATGAACCGCCGGTTGCCCAAGTCGAAATCGAGCCGGGCAAAAGGCACGACATAATTCTTGCAATCCTCGCCCAACACCTTGTCGTGGCAATAATCGGCCCCCACGACGAAACGCAACAGATCGCCGTCGAAACCGTAACGGGCGCCTGCGCGAATCTGCTGCTGCTCGTAGTCGAACAAGGTCTTGTGCCCGTCCGTCCACTCATAACCGGCCTGGAGGGTGAAATGATGCCGCCCGAAAGCACGCCCGATGCGGGCATCGGCCCCGAGCCGGCTTTGCCATGCCCGCTGCGCGACATCCGAATGATCGAAAAAAGCGCCGCCATGCACGGCGATCTCGAAGTTGAACCGCTCCATGTTCTGGAAGTCGTCGCCGAACCGCAGATCGAGGTTCGCATCGCCGTAGTCGACCAACGACCCGGGAGCGGCACCCCCGCTGCCCAACGGAGCCTTGGGCCGGGCAGCGCCGTAACGGTGATAAAGCCGGTTGTCGTAACTCAACCCGCCTTCCAACACACGGCGGCCGAAATATTTGCCCAACGCGACGCCTGCACGGTTGTGCATCCGGATGGAATTGATCTTTTGCCCGAAGGTATTCCGCACGTCGGCATATTTCCCCTGATGATTGAGGTAGCCCACAACATAACCCGTACCGGGATGCTGGGTCGAGGCATAGAAGTCGACGACCGAATTGAGGGGATACCCTGCCCCGGCCTTGAGGTAGCAAGTCCGCGGACGGTTGAACTCCCAATAAGTGACCGTGGCCGGCCGGATGGGCCGTATCTGCAACTCCATGCCGATGGGCAACGGCGTGATGGCGTACTCGAACTCAGGGTACATCTTGACCGTGTCGGTCATCACGGGCTGCACGGGCAACTTCGCGGCGCTCTCCAAACTGGGAACATATGCCTTGGTCACTTCGACCTGCTTGCCGACCTGCGCCGAAACGAAGCCCGGCAAAGCGACCGCCGCGACAAGGACTGTGAACACTTTCTTCATATCACTTCATTTTTCGAATCCGGGCCTTGGCCTCCTCCACGATGCCGTCGTCGGCATGCGAATAACCGTCGGCGACGCTCTGCCATGTGGCACGGGCCTGGAAATTGTCGCCCTTGCGGACATAGACGTCGCCCAACAGAATATAGGCCCTGGCGAGCCAATAAGCCTGCGGCTCCCGCTCGGAGAAGGCGAAAACGGCCTTCTCTGCGCGATCCATATCCCCTTCGGCGAAGATATCCTCGATCAGATAATAAGCGGCGGCCGAACCCTCGCGCGTGCGCACCTCCGAAGCGAGCTTCTTGTAATGCTTGGCGGCTTCGTCGCGCTTGTCGCGGACACGCAGCTGCTCGGCCCAGGCGAAACGCGCCTCCCGCAACGCATCGGCGCCGGCATCGGGATGGGCACAGACGTCGGCGGCCATCTTTTCGATCTGCTGCGCATCGCCGCCGGCGATCGTAGCCCGGACGTAACCGGTCATGGCTTTCTGCCGGTCGGCGGCAGTCGGCGCCACGTCGTAGAGCTGACGATAAGCCGCGGCAGCCCGGTCGTAGAGCTTGTCGGCATAGGTCATCTCGGACAACTTCTCCAACACGGTGACGGAATACTGGTTGACGCCCAACTTGGCCAGATCGGAAAGGGTTTCGATGGCATTGCGCCGCTGCCCGAGCCGCAAGTAACAATCGCTCAAATAATAAAGCGCCTCGACCCGGTAACCGCCCTTGGGATAGCTTTTGACATAACTGCGCAACGACTTGGCCGCCACCTCGTGGCGATCGGACAGATAGAGTTTCTGCGCAGCGGCGAACGAAAGCGAATCGCGCGACAAAGCCGTGAGATCGCTCTCCATGCCGACGCGGGCGGCATGCTCGAAATAACCGTCGACATCGCCCTCGGAGACATAGATCTCGCGGATGCCCTGCATCGCTTCGCGCGCCTCGAACGACTGGGGCGAAGCCGCGACAACCAAATCGTAATAATGCAACGACTTCTTCCGGTCGCCCAAGTTAAGATAGACCAATCCCAGGTCGGAAAGCGCCTGCACCCGCTGGGGCGAAGAAGGGTAATCGGCAATGAAGCGTTCGAGCTGCCGGGCGCCCTCGGCATAACGCTCCTGCTCGACGTAGGAACGGCCCAACTCATAGGAAGCGGCATCGGCATAGTCGCCGGCACCCGAAGCGACGATGCGCTGCAAGGCCTGCTGCTTCTGCTCGGCACGCCCCAGCAGACCGAGCGCTATGGCCCGCTTGTAGGCAGCATAATGTTTCTCGGGGGTGTTCGCAGCCATCGCCTGGGCATACTCCTCGACGGCGGCCTCGAACCGCCGCCCGGCATAGCAGACGTCGCCCATGCGGTTGTGGGCATCGGCCCGATAACGATCCGGGCTACTGTAAACGGCGAGGAACTTCCCGAAAGCATCGCCGGCACGCTCCAGATCGCCCCGGGCAAACGAACAATAACCCAGATTGTACCAGGCGAAAGCATATTCGCGCTCGGTGCGCGGCGCCCGGGCGATGTAGGCATTGTATTTAGCAGCGGCAACGGCGTGGTCGCCCTGGGCGAAAGCAATCTCGCCCTGCCAAAAAGCGCTGAGCGCCGTATACTTGGGACTCACGTTGACGGCTGCCGACTCTTCCAGATTGCGCCGGGCGGCTTTCATGTCGCCGGCAGCGTAGGCCTCCAGACCGCGGAAATAGGCGATCTTCTGCAAGGCAGCCCGCACGTCGGCGTTCATGGACGACGACGACTTGATGGCCCGATAGGCGGCATCGTAATCGTGGGAATTATAATAAGCAGCCACCAACAAAGCCCGAGCCTCATCGGCCCGCGGCGACGAAGGATAACGCTCCACGTAACGGCTCAACAGATTGATGGCCCCGTTGAACGCGCCGCCGCCCAACTCGTACTGCAACTTGGCGTAATTGAACAACGCGTCCTCGGCGACCTCGGCATTGAACCGCTCGTCGGCGGCCATGGCGAAAGAGAGCATGGCAGCCTGCTTGTCGCCGGCACGCAAATAACAATCGGCCAAATGATAAGACGCGTTCTGCGTCATGGCATCCTCGGCCCCGCACACGCGGCGCAGCCGATCGGCCGCCTCGGCATACCGGGCCGTGCGGTAGAGGGAAAAACCGCTCAAATAATCGGTCTCGCGGTCGTACTGCCCGCCGGCATCCTCGAAAGCCTGCAAATGGTCGAGCGTGGCGCCGAAATCCTCCAAGCGGAACCAAGCCTCGGCGATCACGCGCTCCAACTCGGCGCGCCGCCGCGGCACGGCACGCCGGGCCAGCTCGTCGCCGGTATCGACCACATATTGGTAGTTGCCCTGGTGGTACTCGATCTGAAGCAAATAATAAGGCACCAGCTCGGCATAGGCCTCGCTATGGCCCAAGGCGAAGAACCCCTGCTTGGCCCGCTCGTAATCGCCCTGCACGTAATCGATATAGGACTTGTAATACAAAGCGTGGTCGGCATATTTGCTCCGGCTGCCGATACGGCCGAAATAACGGGAGGCCTGGGCGAAATCCTTGTCGAAAAACTCGACATACCCCATGCGGATGTCGTACTGCTCGCGCCGCGGAGCATCCAAGGCGCGATAATCGACGGCGGCGAACGACTCGCGGGCGCGCTTCATGTCGCCGTTGGCACAATAATAAGAACCCAAAGCGAAAAACGCATCGTTGTTGTACACCGAACCGGGATGGCGGATGATGAAGCGCCGCAAGGCACCCTCGGCATCAGCGCTGCCCAACTCGACGGCGCAAGCCGCCAACAAGAACTCGACCTCCTCGGCAGCCGCCTTGTCGACCGGAGCGAGGGCCTGCTGCGCAGCAAGAAACTCGTGCCGGGCATCGCTCCAATGTCCGCGGTCGAACAACTCCCGCCCCCGGCCGATATGCAGACGCGGATCGTCGGACGCAGCCCAGGCGCCCAAACAACCGCAAAACAGAAAGACCCACAAAAAAACGAACCTCCGCATAG
>JAIECN010000006.1 GCA_029068505.1 Alistipes sp. | reverse complement strand
GATTTTATTATTCGACAAAATTAGTAACAAATACTTGAATTAAAAAATGAAAAGAAGCATCCAAATCGTTCTTGCTCTTGTGATCGTGGCGTTGGTTTATGTGATCTACGACCAGATCTCCACCCCGATCCGTTTCGACAACGAGCTGAAAACCCGCAAAGCGCAGGTCATCGAACGCATCAAAGACATCCGTACGGCACAGCGTGCGTTCAAGTCGAAGTATCAGCGCTTCACGGGCGACTTCGACTCGCTGACCGCATTCATCCTGACCGACACGCTGGAACTGGAGCGCAAGATCGTCGACGAAGACGACTCGGTGGGCATGGCCCTGCTCAAGAAAGCGGGCAAGAAAAACGTGGAGAAGTTCAAGGTGGCCGTGATCGACACGATCTTCGCACCGAAAGTGCTGACGGCGGACGAAGTGGCACAACTGCGCTACATCCCCGGCACGGACGACCAGGCCCAGTACATCATGGAAGCCGGCATCATCACGACCGAATCGAAGGTGGTGATCCCCGTGGTAGAATGCCGCGCACCCTACAAGATGTTCCTGGACACGATCGAATACCGTCAAGACATCATCAATCTGATCGACGACGAAGTGAACAACTTCAACCGCTACCCTGGCGTGAAGTTCGGATCGATGGAAGCGGGCAACAATGAAGCGGGCAACTGGGAATAACGCACCGCACGCAGCGAACAAGGTGTCCATTCAGCAATCGTTGGATGGACACTCTTTTTCGGTTCCGAAGCCGGGACGTATTCCGCCGGAGGCCGAGCGCATCGAAGCCGAGGTCGTGACGCCCCAGACGCTGCTGGTGCCGCGCGAACTGTTCGATGCGGCGAATGCGGCGGAACTGCTGGCTGCAGCCGGACTGGCGTGCAGGGGCAACCAAGAAGCGGTGTGGAGCGTTCCGCGACCGTTGGGGAAGGATGCGGAAGCAGTAGCTGTGATGGCTGTCGATGCCCATATTTTGCAGGAACTGCTCGAACGTGCGGGCGACCGGGTGGAGTTCACCTCCCCCCTGTTGGAAGGGCCGACGAGCGGCAAACCGACGCTCTGGCTCTGCCGCAAGGCGGGTGTCCTATATATAAAGGTGTTCGACCGCATGCTGCGCATGGCCGAAGCGATTCCCGCGATCAACGAAGCGGACGTATTGTATTTTATCGAACGGATCGGCGGAGTCTTTCCGCTGTCCGAAATGCGGCTGCACATCGCCGGCGACGACGCGGAAGCCCTGCGCAAATCGATAGGCAAACGATTCAAACAAACGACATGCGAATCGTAAGCGGCAAATACAAGGGCCGGATCATCGATCCGCCGCGCAACTTGCGGGCACGCCCGACGACGGATTTCGCCAAAGAAAATCTGTTCAACGTATTGGGCAACCTGATCGACTTCGAAGAGTGCGACGTGCTCGATCTGTTCGCGGGTACGGGGTCGATCAGCTACGAATTCGCGTCGCGCGGAGCGCGGAGCGTGACATCGGTAGAGATCAATCCGGTACACCACGATTTCATCCGCCGGACAGCCGAACGGCTGGGGCTGGAAAACTTCTATCCGGTCAAGGCGAACGCATTCCTCTATGTGAAGAACTGCACGAAGCAATTCGACGTGGTTTTTTCGGACGCACCCTACGATCTGGAGGGCAGCGAACGGATCGTCGATGCGGTGCTGGAAGGCGAATTGTTGCGCCCGGAGGGCATATTCGTTTTCGAACACTCCCGGAAGGCCGATTTTTCGCACATTCCTGCATTCTGGCAATTAAGAAGTTACGGAAGCGTGCAATTTTCTTTCTTCAAAAAGTGACAAAATAATTTGGAGTTAACGGAATTTGTATTACCTTTGCATTCGCAATCAGCAAAACGGTGCGTTAGTTCAGCTGGTTAGAATACGTGCCTGTCACGCACGGGGTCAGGGGTTCGAGTCCCCTACGCACCGCGATCATCGAAGCAATTTCGAGCGAAGTCCTGGAAGTCGATCTTTCGGGACTTTTTTATTTATCCGTTTCCGTAGGCCGAACAGGGCAAAAGCTCCTCGCCGGACATTTTATCGGACACCGAAGAAGAACCCCAAGACAACCGTTTCGAACGAACGATCTGCACGGATAAATCGCCCGATTCGATAACAGATATCGGCCCGATCGAACGCCGGGTTCCACTACCCTATTCAAACGCTTCACCCGCATTATAAGTTAACCCGCGCAACCCGCCGCCGGACTCCTTTTCGACCCTATGCAATGCGGCCGGATAGTTGTTCACTACCTACTCCGGAACAGAAGCAGAAGCAGAAGCAGAAGCAGGAGGGGCTGCAAGTTCTTTGCAGTCCCTCCGATTCTGCGGCTGTCGGATGGCCCTGGCTGCCGCGAAAAAGATCGCATCAACCCTTTTTTTCGTGAAGTCGGTTATTCGGGAATGTCCTGTCCATCGGCACGGCCAGGCAAAAAACGCTCCTGAAGGGCCTGGAAAAAGATGAAAAGCGCGGGGACGACGAACAGCAGGGCGATCGTTCCGGCCAGCATGCCGCCGACGGTTCCCACACCGACCGAAATGTTGCCGTTGGCACCGACGCCATGCGCGAACATGAGCGGCAGCATGCCGAAAATCATAGTCATCGAAGTCATCAGAATGGGACGCAGACGGGCTTTGGCTGCCGACATGGCGGCCGCTGCGAGACCCAAGCCCTGGCGACGGCGGTCGGAGGCGTACTCGGTGAGCAGGATGGCGGTTTTGGCGAGCAGGCCGATAAGCATGATCAAGCCTGTCTGCATATAGATGTTGTTCTCCAAGCCCCACAACTGGGCGAAAACGAAGCTGCCGGCCAGGCCGAACGGCACAGCAAGAATGACGGCGAAGGGGATGAACAGACTTTCGTAGAGAGCGCAGAGAATGAGGTAGATGAAGACGATGCAGATGACGAAAACCATCGTCGTGGTATTGCTTGTAGCAGCCTCTTCGCGCGACATACCGCCAAATTCATAGCCATAGCCTTCGGGAAGCGTGGTTCGCGCCGTCTCCTCGATAGCCTGGATGGCCTGCCCGGAACTGTATCCTTCGGCAGGCGCCCCATAGACGGTGATGGCCGAGAAAAGGTTGAAACGCGAGAGACTCTCCGAACCGTAAACGCGCGTGAGCGTGAGGTACTGCGAAACGGGCGACATCTCGCCGGAGGCATTGCGGACAAAGATATGGTCCAATGCGTCGGTGTCGAGCCGGTATTCGGGCGAAGCCTGCACCATGACGCGGTAGAGTTTGGTGAAGCGGTTCAAATTGGACGAATAACTGCCGCCGACATAGCCGGCGAGCGTATTGAGCAACTCGGCGGGCGATACGCCGCTGCGCTTGCAGCGGGCCGCATCGACTTCGACCATGAACTGCGGATAGCTGGTCTCGAACGTAGTGTAGGCACGCGATATTTCGGGCCGGCGGTTCAGGGCGTCGATGAATGCGCGCGTGCGGCCGAGCAGCTCCTCGACACTGCCGCCCTTCTTGTCCTGCACGTAAAGTTCGAAACCGTCGCTTTGGCCATAGCCGGAGATCATCGGGCTGGTGGAGACACGGATCTGCGCCGCCTTGATGCGGTCGGTGCGCCGATAGATCTCCTCCATGACCGAAGCGATATCGTCGCCTTTGCCGGTGCGCTCGCTCCAGTTTTTCAGCCGGACGGAGAACGATCCGGCCGAGGCCGACTGATTGTGGCGGGTATCCTTGCCTGTGACGCGCGAGTAGATGTTGATCTGCGGGATGTCACGGATGGCGGCTTCGATTTCATCCATGATGCGGTCGGTCGTTTCCAGATTGCTGCCCGGCGAAGTCTGCACGTTGACATTGATGGTGCCCATGTCCTCCTGCGGCACGAGCCCCGTCTTGGTGATTCCGATCAACCAAATCAACAACCCGCACACCGCGACGATGCTGCCAGCGACGATCCCCTTGCGGCGGAAGAGAAACGAGACGCCCCGCAGGTATTTCTGCTGAACATGGCGGAACGAACGGTCGAAAACATAGTGGAAACGGTCGGAGAAGCCGGGATTCTCCCCCTTTGCGGCATCGGCACGCGGACGCATGAGCAGAGCGCAGAGCGCCGGGCTGAGGGTCAGGGCATTGAGCAGAGAAATGGCGACGGCAACGGCCATGGTCAGTCCGAACTGGGTGTAGAAAGTACCCGTGGTGCCGCCCATGAAACTTACGGGGATGAATACGGCCATGAAAACAATGGTCGTAGTCATCAGTGCCGAAGTCAGGCCGCCCATGGCATCGACTGCGGCCCGATAAGCGGAAGTGCACCCCTCGTCGAACTTGGCCTGCACGGCTTCCACGACCACGATGCTGTCGTCGACCACCGTGCCGATGACCAGCACGAGGGCGAACAAGGTCAGCAGATTCAGACTGAAGCCGACGACGTAGAGAAATGCGAACGTGCCCACCAGCGAGACGACGATGGCCAGCGACGGGATGAGCGTGGCCCGCAGGTCGTGCAGGAAAAGGTAGACCACCAGCACCACCAAGACGATGGCGATGAGGAGCGTTTCGACCACGTTGGCGATCGAAGCGTCGAGAAAGTCCTTCATGCTCGTGATGTCGGTCAGCACCATGCCTTTGGGCAGCGACGAGGCGATGTCGGCCGACACGGCGTCGATCTGCTCGATGATTTCGTTGGCGTTGGACCCCGAAGTCTGGGCCATCATGCAGTTGGCGCCGGGATGTCCGCCTGTCTGGCTGAACATGGAATAGTTTTCGGCCCCGAGTTCGATGCGCGCCACGTCCTTGAGCCGCAGCACGCCGCCGTCGGGCAACGAACGGATGACCATATTTTCGTAGTCGGATTCGTCCTCGTAGCGCCCGCGGTATTTCAGCACGTACTGGAACGTATTGTCGGACTCGGCGCCGAGCGTACCCGTCGGCGACTCCACGTTCTGCTCGGCCAGCACGGCAGCGATGTCCGAGGGCATCAATCCGTGCTGCGCCATCTTCGACGGATCGAGCCAGATGCGCAGCGAATAGCTGGCACCCCAGATATTCACCTCGCCCACGCCTGCGATGCGCGACAGCCGAGGCTCGATGTTGATCTTCATGTAGTTGGTCAGAAAATTGGCATCGTAGCTGTCGTCGGGCGAATAGAGCGACAAGGCTTTCAGCGCATTGTTCTGGCGCTTGCGCACCGTGACGCCCGCTTTGGTGACCTCGGCCGGAAGAAGCCCCTGCGCCGATGCCACGCGGTTCTGCACGTTGACCACCGACATGTCGGGATCGGTGCCCTGGCGGAAGTAGACATTGATGGTGGCCGCACCGGTGTTGGTGGCCGTAGAGGTCATGTACATCATGTTTTCCACGCCGTTCAACTGCTCTTCGAGGGGCGTGACGACACTCTTCATCACCGTTTCGGCATTGGCGCCCGTATAGGTGGCGCTGACACGCACAGTGGGCGGCGCAATGTCGGGAAACTGCTCGACGGGCAGACGGCTCAACCCGATCGATCCGACGATGACGATGCCTACGGAGATGACGCCCGAAAGAATCGGGCGGTCGATGAAAGTGCGGACGTTCATGGTTCGATGCTGTATTTGTAACAAATGTAATCATTAAGTAAGGCAGGACGGTGCTGCGGCGCGGAATCCGGGGGTGAAAGCACCGGATCGGGCGGCGAACGATGCGGCAGCATTGTCGTCTTGATAAAAAAAGGAAGTATCTTTGCAAGGGAGCAGTTCGAAATCGGAAACGAAATCTTATGGATATGAAAGCGTATTTTACATTGGTTCTGGCAGGACTCCTCGGCTTGGCGGCACACGCCCGAAACGAGGCTGCACCCATTGGACATGTGAAGTCGGCGACGGCCGTCAGCCGGGTATTGGGCGACGGCCGCAAAGTGGAAACCGTCGTGCTGGAGTACGACTCTCCTATCAGCGACAAAAGCCTGACGTCCGGAAGCTATGCAGTCGAGGGCAAGGAAGTGACGCGCGTCTATGCCAACACAGCACCCGAACGGGCCGAGCGGGGCACGAACGGGCAATATGTCATCATCGAAGTGAAAGCGGAAGTCGATCTTCATGCGCAACCCAAGCAACCGTCCGAAGCCGACATGGCGAAGAAGCGGGAACGCGACAAGATGCAGGGCGGCCCCGGACTGCGGGCCGGATGGAGCACCGGAGGCAACGACGAGTATCCGGGCGGCGCCACCGTCTGCCAAATTGCAGCCATCAAGACGACGAAAGGCAAAACCTATGCGGCGAACGATGCCCCGATCGAGACGAACGAGGAAATCTGTCTGGTGGCCGACGACTTCCGGCAAGAGGAATTCGTAAGCCCTTATACGGGCCAGACACTGCCCTACAACATCTATCTGCCCGAAGACTACGATCCCGCGGAACGCTATCCGCTGGTACTGTTCATCCACGATGCGGGCGTGGCGAGCGGCCCTGTCACGCAAACGCTCTATCAAGGCAACGGAGCCACTTCGTGGGCGGAACCCGAAGCGCAGGCCCGCCACAAGTGCATTGTCGTAGCACCCGAATATCCGGTCATCACGGTCGACGACGACTGGAACTACAGCCACCACCTCGACACGACGATCGAACTGCTGAAAGAATTGCAGACACGCTACTCCGTCGACCCCGACCGCATCTATGCCACAGGCCAGTCGATGGGCTGCATGTCCTCCATCGTGATGATGCTTAAAGAACCCGACCTCTTCGCCGGAGCGCTGCTGGTGGCGGGCAAATGGAACCCGGAACTGATGGGACCGCTCGACCGGCAGAATATATGGATCATCTCGTGCGAAGGCGACGTATCGTCCAACACGCTGCAAGGCGAAGCCGTGGCGAAATGGCGCGAGCAGGGAAGTACCGTATCGGAAGCGACATGGGATATGACCCTCTCGCCCGAAGCGCTTTCCGCCGAAGCCGACAAGATGCGCGCCGAGGGCAGCCACCTGCTTTTCACCCACCTTACGGGCGGCAATCATCGAGCGACCTGGTTCGTTGCCTATGGCATCGAAGGGGTGCAGGACTGGCTTTTCGAACAGCACCGATAGGATTTTGCAGACGATGAAGAACGCCTCCCTGCTTATCGATCTGGCTTTCTGCCTCGTATTCCTGCCGCTGATGATCTTCGCCTTTCCGGTGGAGCGGTGGTGGGGAAGCGATCCGCTATTTTTCGGAGCGTTCGTCGGATGGCTGTACCTCACCTACTTTCTCTACAAGTATTTTATTGTCCCCATGCTGTTCCACGGCAACAAAAAACGGCTCTGCGCAATCGCCGCAGCGGCCGTTTCGCTGCTGGTGACCTTTCTGTTTTCGAGCTACGAGATATCCTCGCCGTTCTACCACCTGCATCGGCCGCTCGAATCGCTCCCCTATCCGGTCTGGGGCGTGCGGCAGAACCAGCAGGCCGTATGGCTGCACTACATCGTGGTGACGATCTTCTGCGTTGCCGTCGGCACGCTGACCGAAGCCTATCGCCAACGCTTGGCTCGCGAAGAAGTGGAATACGAACGCAACAAAGCTGAACTGGCCCTTTACAAGGCCCAAATCAACCCGCATTTTCTGTTCAATACGCTCAACACGCTTTATGGGCTGCTCATCACGCACTCCGACAAGACCGAAGCGACGCTCGAACGCTTCATCAATCTGACGAAATACATGTATAATAATGCAGCCCGCGACTTCATACCGCTGGCCGAGGAGCTGGAATACATCGACCAATACATAGCCCTGCAATCCTTGCGGCTGAACGAATATGCCGATGTAGATTTCACGCATGAAGTGGAAAACGATGCGATGCACCTGCCTCCCATGCTACTTATTACATTCATCGAAAACGCTTTCAAATACGGCATTTCGTCCAACGTTCCCTGCTTTGTCCGCATCCGGCTCCGCCAGCAAGGAGACATGTTGCGGTTCGAGACGGAAAACAGGGTTTTCGCACGCGAAACGAAACCCTCCGAACGCATGGGCATAGAAAACTGCCGCAAGCGGCTGTCGCTGCTCTACCCTGACCGTCACCGGCTGGAAGTCGGCGAAGACGGAAACCAGGTGTTCCGCGTCCGGCTCGAACTCCGAAACGCTGCCCTATGATAAAATGTATCGCCATAGACGACGAACCGATCGCCTTGAGCATCATCCGGCAATACTGCCAACGCCGCGGCGGCATCGAACTCGAAACGTTCAGCTCGCCGAGCCGCGGTATGCGGCGCGTGCAAGAATGGCGGCCCGACATCGTGTTTCTCGACATTGAAATGAACGGCACGTCGGGTCTCGAACTTGCCCGCGAACTGCCGCCGTCCTGCTGCCCGATCTTCACCACAGCCTATGCCCATTATGCGCTCGACGGATTCGAAGCCGATGCGGTCGACTTCCTGCACAAACCCTATTTCTACGAACGTTTCGACCGAGCGATGCAGAAAGCCGAAAAACGGCTCCGGATGCACGACCTGCTGCAAGCCTCGGAATCGACATCCCGCCGGCTGCTGTTGAAAGCGGACTACAAAAATGTGGCGATCGCCGTTCATACGATCCTCTATATCGAATCGTTCGACAACTATGTCAAGATACACACCGCCGACGGAGCGACCGTCAGTTCGAAGATACCCTTGCGTGCCGTCGAAGAACAGCTCCCGCCAGGAGAATTCATCCGCATCCACCGCTCGTTCGTCGTGCCGCGCAACCGGATCGAAAGATTTTCGCGTACGGAAGTGATCTTGTCGAAATGCGAAAAGAGTCTGCCGGTCGGGAAAACGTATGCCGAAGAGGTGACGGCGCTGCTGGCCAAAAAAGAATAGGAAGGATTCCGGACCGGGTTCCGGGCGATTCCCGTTTCGGAACGATGCCGGGAATCTTGTCGAGCCGATTAATTTTCGAAAAAAAAATCGAACAAGCAACGATCTTTTTTTATAACTTCGCACCTGAAAAAGCAATATGTAGTGTTCGAACACGTAAGTCTAATTGGCTTTCCCGTGTTCGAACACTCTTTTTTACACAACACATTAACAATCAATAAAATAAACAACGGACATGAAATCTTGGATCAAAAAGATGGTAGGAGGCGTGTCGTTGACATGTATCCTTGCGATGTCGTCTTGCAACAACGACGCACAACCGATTGCGGAGTACGGGGATCTGCCCGAGAACGTGCCTGCGGCCGTTTATGAAGATTTCCGGGCCTGTTTTCCGGATGCCGCGGATGTCGACTGGTCGGTGGCCGACGGTTATGCCGTGGCGACCTTCACGGTGTCGAAGACCCGAAGCGCTGCGCCCGGCAAAACATCGGTATGGTATGCGCTGAAAGATGCGCAGAAGAAGATGCAGAGCCGGGCTATCGCATACGATGCCTTGCCCGAAGCGGTCAAAACCGCTTTTGCCGAGAGCGAATACGGAGCCGATACGACGGATGCGGCGGCCGGTCTGCTGATGCGTTACGCGACCGGCACGGTGGAGACTATTTACTTTGTGCGAGTGACGACGGACAAGGGTGCCGGAACGACGGAAACGACGCTGTACTACACGGCCGACGGCGTGCTGGTGAAGCTGGCTACCGAAGTGATTTACGACGGGAGCTACAGCGATCTGAATTCGGACTACCGCGACTGGCTGCCGCAGACCTCGCCCGACGGGGTGGCCGAATTCGTGAGCCGCAACTATCCGCAGGCAGAATACCTCTATATATATGCAGGCAAGAGTCTGACGAAAGTGAAAATCCTCGACGGACGGCAGGCCCGTCTGCTGCTGTTCGATGCCGCGGGCAACTGGCTCTCCACGCAGACGCAGCTGCATGCCCACGAGTTGCCGGAAGAAATTCTTGCCGCATTCCGCGCTTCGGAATATGCCGACTGCCGGATCGACGATGCCGCAGAATACCTTACGGCGAACGACGGACACTACTATGTGCTGACGGTAAAAGAGCATTCCGGCAAGAAGCTGGAAATCCGCATCGGCGAAGACGGCACGCTGGACGGCGAAGGGAACGGGAACACTCCCTCGCAGCCTGGCGATGAGGGGAGCGGCAGCGCCGATTATCTCTCGAAGACGGAAATCGACGCATTCGTCCACCAGCGCTATCCCGACGCGACGATCGTCGCCCAGTCCAGCGACGACAAAGAATTGGAGGTGAAACTGACCTGCACCGGAGCCGAAATAAAGGTGCGGTTCGAACTTCGTTCGCAGGGCTATGTCTGGAGCGAGAGCGAATGGAAGCTGGACATCCGCCGCCCGTCGGCTGTTCCGGCCGCGGTCCGGGAAACGGTGGACGATGCGTATGCCGGTTATGAACTCAGCTTTCTGAACTATGTCGAACAAGCGTCGAGCGGCAACTACTACGAAGCAGGCTTGAAATCCGCACAGTCGAAACGAAGCATCAAAGTGAAGATGGATGAACAAGGCCATGTCCTCGCCGAATATGGAAACCATTGACCGATGGGCAAGAAAACACTTATTTTTATACTGGGCAATCTGACGGCTTTCGGGCCTTTCATCACTGATTTCTATCTTCCGTGTCTGCCTTGCCTGACCGACTATTTTTCGGCGTCGGCTTCCATGATTCAGCTGAGCCTGACAGCCGGCATGCTCGGCCTGGCTGCGGGGCAGCTGCTCATCGGTCCCGTCTCCGACAAGTACGGGCGGCGAGGGCCGCTGCTGTGGTGCCTGGCGCTTTTCGTGCTCGCCACGGCGGGCTGCATGTTCTCCACGGGAATCCGGACATTCGTCTTTTTCCGCATGTGGCAGGGGCTGACCGGCGCGGCGGGACTGGTCATCTCGAAAACGATCATCGCCGACTCGTTTACGGGGCGCGACGTGGCCTGCTACTTCGCCGTACTCGCCGCCGTGCAGGGCACGGCCCCCATTGTGGCGCCGGTTGTCGGCGGCGTGGCATTCAGCCTGACCTCCTGGCAGGGAACCTTCGCCGTGCTGGGCGCCTGGGCGCTGGGACTGCTCGTAGCATGCCGCCGGCTGCGTGAGACGCTGGCCCCGAAAGACCGCCTGCGGATGCCCGTATGGCAAACGTTCCGGTGCTACATCCCCGTAGTGACCAACGGCAAATACATGGCGATGAATCTACTGCAAAGTTTTTCGTCGGCAGCACTGATTTCCTACATCGCGGCGTCGCCCTTCATCTTCCAGAACCATTTCGGGCTGACGCCGCTGGAATACAGCGTCTGCTTCGCAGGCAATGCGCTGGGGCTGGTGGCCGGCAGCAGCGTCGTGATGAAGATCAGGAAGCTGCCGTCGGCTGCGCCGTGGTGGTGCGGGGGCGTATAAACAAAACCCGCGCCACCAGACGCCCGAGCAGGGGGGGGTTGGGGGGGGGGGGT
>JAIECN010000059.1 GCA_029068505.1 Alistipes sp. | reverse complement strand
AGCTCTTCCCCATCCCGTCCGACGACCGTCTGGTCAACGACAATCTGGAGCAGAACCCCGGCTATTAGTGATCCATTTTAAATATTGCATACCATGAAATTCTTAAGATATGTTTCTTGCGCGGCCGCGGCTCTGGCTTTGTTCGCATGCCAGGAAGTCGAGAAGACCTGCGCCGTGGCGCCCGATGCGGTCGTCGCGCCCGTTCTCGACGAGCATTCCGATATCCTCGTCGACGCCGACAACCTCTCGACGGAGGTCACTTTCACATGGCGTGCCGCCGATTACGGTTATCCCGCCGCCGTTTCCTATGCGCTTTACTGCGTCTATGGCGAGGAAGACCCCTGGCAGGTAGGCGAGTCCGCCTCCACTTACTATACGCTCACCAAGGAGGCGCTCAACAACGCGCTGGTCAACAGCAAGGGGTTGAACGTGCCTGCCGATGAGACTTCCACGGTCTTCTTCTATGTGGTGTCGTCGATTTCGACCGATCCGCAGAGCGACTATACCAAGAAGTCCAACGTCGTCGCGCTCGACATTACCACCGTCAAGTCGACTTCCGCGCCTTGGATCCGCCGGCCGCTCTACGTGCCGGGCGGGCATCAGGGCTGGACGCCTGCGACGGCTCCCGTGCTGTGGGAGAACGGCGAGAACAGCGACGTTTACGAAGGTTTGGTCTACCTCGTTCCGTCCGATACCGAAGCCAAGGTCTGCGGGTTCAAGTTTACCGACCAGCCCGGCTGGGACGGCGGCAACTTCGGCAGCAATCCCGATGCGTTCGAGAACAGCGGCGGCTCGAGCGACTTGACCACGGAACCCGGTACCTATTGGGTCAAGGTGACGTTGGCCGCCGACCATTCGACCGGCAGCGTCAAGCTGACTCCGGTTTCGGCCATCAGCGTCATAGGTGCGTACAACAGCTGGGGCGATGACGACGTCGAGATGACGCTCGCCGGGCTGCCCGAGGATTATACGGCCGAGGGTGCGGAGGCTGCGCACATTGCCGCCGTCAACGCCCAGATTTGGGAATGTACGATCCCCGGCTTCACGGGCGGCGGGTTCAAGTTCCGTTTCAACCACGATTGGGGCTACAATTGGGGCGGAGCCAACCTGGAGCACCTCGATTACAACGGCGGCGATTGCTCGACCGATCTGATGGGCAGCGTGCGTTTCGCCATCGACTTCCACGGCGACATTGCCGCGTTGGCCGAGGACGCCACCAACCCGTCGCCCATATCGGCTACCGTAGCGAAAGTCGAATAGCCATCGGCCGGGCCGGCGGCGGTTCGACTGCCGCCGGCCTTCGAAACCTTAAAACATAGTGAATATTATGAAAATTCTGAAATATTTCTTGTCGGCCGCTGCGCTTCTGGTGCTGGCCGCGGCCTGCAACCACGATCCCGAGGAACTTGTTCTGCCGGCTTCCGACCTCTCGATCGCCAGCCACGGCAAGGTCATCGTCAACGGGTCGACCCTCGACGAGGACTTCACGCTGACCTGGTCGGCGGTACGCTTCGCTTCGCCTGCCGAGGTCGAGTATACCGTCGAAGCTCGGTCGGACGGCGATTACGCCATGTTGGGTTCTACGTCGTCGACTCATTTCACTTGTCGCAACTCCGAGCTCTTCGATGCGCTCGGCATCTCGCTCACTGGTAACTACGATATCGAGTTCCGCGTTACGGCTGCTTCCGCTGCCGGAGAAACCAAGCAGCGGACCCTGACTGTGGTGTTCGAGTTCTCGAAGATTACCTACCTCTATGCACTCGGCGATTATCAGGGCTGGCAGGAAAACGGTTCGATGTCGCGGCTGTTGCAGGACGAGGACGGCATCTTCAAGGGCTTCGTCCAGATCACCGAGGCCGGTAAACACCAGTTCAAACTCTCGTCGCAGCCCAACTGGGGCGGTACGGGCTACGGCCCCGGCGAGACCGAGGGCACGTTGCTCGACGCCGATGCTCCGAACTTCACCGTCGATCCCGGCCTCTATTACATGGAGGTCGATGTCGACAACCTCTCCTATGCGCTTGTGCCGCTGACCAGCGTGTCGCTCATCGGCGAGGGCGTCGGCGGTTGGGAGAACGACGTCGAGATGATCTATGACGCTTCGGCCAAAACGTGGGTCGGCTTCGCCAATGCCGTTTCCGGCAAGGAGTACAAGGTGCGTTTCAACAAGACCTGGGACATCGAGATCGGCGACAAGAACTACAATTGTTCGCTGGGCGGCGATCCCCAGGCTCTGGAACTCGCCAGTCTGGATAACCTCTCCGTCGAGGGCGAGGGCGGCATCACGGCTTTCACGCTCTCGATCTTCGACTATCCCTATACCATCGGGGAGGGTGCCGTCGAGGAGAAGGACGACGTGCTCTACCTCGTCAGCTCGGTCGACGGTTGGGACTACCTCCAGGCTCCGAAAATGAATCTCCTCAAGGAGGGCAAGTTCTACAGCCTCGCTAACTTCGTCGGCGTCGATGCCCCCGAAGTCTTGTTCGCCCGCTTGCAGACTCCGCTGGGTACGCAGTTCGGCGGTACGGCCGCTGCACTGAAGTCTTTCGTCGGTGGTGTTGCAGCTGCGCCGATTGCGGCCGATGCTGGTTTGCGCTTCTATGCCGTTGATCTCTCGGACAAAGATGCCATGGTGCTTTACGACACCGAAATTACCTCCGCCGCCGTTTTGCCCAAGGGAGCCGATGCTCCCGTCGAAATGACGGCCGACGGTACGGGCAAATGGACTTTGACCCACGATTTCGCCAAGTCGGGCAAGATTTCGATCTTGCTCAACGGCGGCACCATCGAGTGCGGCGGTACGGAGTATCCTGCCGTGTTGGGCGGCAGCTGCACCGGTTTGTCGCTCGACGGCGCTGCGCTCAACATGACCAAGGGCGAACATACGCTCGTGCTCGACCTTTCGGGCGCAGTCATGACCCTTGGGATCGACGGCGAGATCGCCGATTTGCAGCTTTATCCCGAAACCCTCGGCGTAACGGGCGACTTCGGCGACATCAACTGGAAACCCGAGGCCGCGCCGCAGTTGCAGGGCGATATCGAGACCGGTAAATATTGGGGTTATGTTTCGATGTACGGCCTGACCCACGGCTTCAAGTTTACCTACGGAGGCATTTGGGTGCCCGGACAGGCTGTCGAGGAGAGCACGACCGAGTTCACGCTCGGTGCGGGCGACAACATGATGATCGCCGAGGGTCTCTACCGTTGGGATGTCGACCTCGACGCCATGACGGCCACGGCTACGCCGCTCACTAAAGTTGGCTTGATCGGCAGTGCTTTCGGTGCCGACGGCTGGAGCGACGACCAGGTAGAGCTGGTGCGCGATCCCGCGGACGGTCTCTACAAGGCTGCGGGCGTCACGTTGGTTGCCGGCGTTGTCAAAGTCCGTTTCAACGGCGGATGGGCCTATAATCTTGGCGGCGCACTGGAGAACATGGTGCACGACGGGGCCGATGTTGCCGTTGAGGCCGGTAAGTTCGATATCGCGCTCGATCTGACGCATACGCCTTACAAATTGACTTTGACGGCGGCCGAGTAGGCATGTCGTTGTTTTGACCGGCGTGCTTTGACCGGCACGCCGGTTTCTAATGTTCCTAAAACTGCAAACCATGTTTTTCAACAAATTTTTCCGACTTTTCCTTGCCGCAGCCCTGCTGTGGGCGGGCGCTTGTTCTTCCGATCCCGACGCTCCGGTAGGCCCCTGCCCGGACAATCCGGATGTCGTCGACCAGGTGTCGCAGTATGAGGCCCGGCCTTTCGACGGCGAGAAGCGCGCCGGGGTCTTCTACCAGATTTACGTCCGTTCGTTCGCCGACAGCAACGGCGACGGCATCGGCGATCTGAACGGCGTCACGGCCAAATTGGATTACCTCGACAACCTGGGCGTCGCCGGCATCTGGCTGCTGCCTATTTACACCTGCGACTCCGAGCACGGTTACGACGTCATCGACTACAAGGCCGTCAACCCCGACTACGGGACGCTGGCCGACCTCGAAAACCTCATCGCCGAGGCCCACAAGCGCCGGATCCGCGTCATCCTCGACTTCGTGCCCAACCACACCTCGCATTATTGCCCGTGGTTCCTCGAAGCCTGCAAAAGCGTCGATAGTCCCTACCGCGATTTCTACCACTTCTCCCAGGCCGAGAAGCCGGGGTGGATCGCCGTGCCGGGTGCCGACGGCTGGTTCTACCAGGGCGTCTTCGACCGGTCGATGCCCGACCTCAACTACGGCCCCGCCGCTTCGTGCGAGCAGAGCGGCGCGTTCCTCGCGTTGACCGACGCCGCCAAGTTCTGGGTCGATAAGGGCGTCGACGGCTTCCGCCTCGACGCCGTGAAACATATCTACGACAACGAGACGTCCGCCGAGAATCCCACCTGGCTCGACAAGTTCTATACCGATGTCAATGCTTACTTCCAAGGCAAGTCGCAGCTCGGTTTCGAGGATGTCTACATGGTAGGGGAGTGTTGGTTGGCGACCGACCGGATGGCCGAATATTACAAGGGCTTGCCTGCGTTGTTCGACTTCACCGCATGGCAGGATCGTCTGCTCTACGCCATTCAGAACAGCCATGCCAAATGGTTCCCCAAGGACATGATCGCCGAGCGCGAGGTTTTTGCGGCCAAGCGTGCCGGCTTCATCCAGGCCACCAAACTCTCCAACCACGACGAGAACCGCGCCCGTACGGCGGTCGGCGGTTCGCACGCCGTGTCGCTCGAACGTTGCAAGATCGCGGCGGCCGTGTTGTTGACTTCCGTCGGATCGCCCTACATCTACTACGGCGAGGAACTCGGCTTCTTCGGCGACAAGACCGAGAAGGGCGGCGATCGCAATGTGCGCGAGCCGATGCTCTGGAAGCCCAAGGCCGAGGATGCCGAGCGTTCGACATGGATCACATCGACGAAGAACACCGATCTGGGCGTGGGCAGCGTCGCTGCGCAGGCCGAGAACGTCGCGTCGCTCTACAACGTCTACCGCAAGTTCATGCGCCTGCGCAATACCTATCCCGCCTTGGCCGGGGGTGCGATCGAGCTGCCCGAATGGTTCGACGATGCGGACAGTAGCGACAAGTCCGTCATGGCGTTCTACCGTATCGCCGGCAGCGAGAAGTTGTTGGTCGTGCACAACGTTTCCGATACGCAGACAACCTATACTTTCACCGCGACGATCGACCGGCCCGTCGCCGACATGAACGGCGTTGCGATCTCCTCGCAGGACGACCGCCATACCCTCGACATGCCGCCTTATTCGTCGATCATCCTTGAAATGCAGTCCCGATGAAACGGTTTTTCTTCTTTTTGGCCGCCGTCGCTTCGTTGAGCGGCTGCCGTACACGGCTTTTCCCCGAGTTGCCCGCTGTCGGCAACGAGCAGCCCGTCGTGCCGGCGCTCTTGCAGCCCGGTGCCAACCGGTTGTTCCTGACCGATTATTTTCCCCAGTGGGAGCGGGCCGATTCGGTGACTTCCGCAACGCTGCGCATCGCCGCCGTGGCCGAGGATTGGTCGGAGTTTGTTGTCTCGGCTCCCGAGGGACCGTTCGCCGCCACGTTCGAAGCGTGGCGCGACGGACGCCGGCTCTCCGTTGCGGCGCTCGGCGGCGAGCGCAAGGCCGCGGCGTGGGCTTTCTCCGAGGGGTGCCACGGAGATGAACTCTTCGTCCGCACGTCGCAGAGACCGCGGCAGGTCGTTGCCTTGTGGCAGAATTGCCGTTTGCCCGACGCTTGCGTTTCGGTCGCCGATGACGGGGTTTCGGTCGTCGTTCCCGCCGATGCCGGCGGCGTGCGGCGTTCGTGGCTGCGCCTTTTCGCCGCTTCGGACAGCGCCCGCTTCAACGACTTGTTCATTCCCCTCGAAAAGGGACGCCCCGTCCTCGACGCTTCGCAGCTCACGCGCCGCGACAAGCAGGCCCAGGTGCTCTATTCATTGATGATCGACCGTTTCGAGAACGGCGACCTTTCCAACGACCGGCCCTTGAACCGGCCCGACGTGCTGCCGCAGGTCGACTACCAGGGCGGCGATCTGAAAGGCATCGCCCGGCGCATCGAGCAGGGTTTCTTCGATTCGCTCGGCATTACCACGATCTGGATTTCGCCTGTCACGCAGAATCCGCGCGACGCATGGGGACTCAACAAGAAGCCGTTCACCCGTTTCTCGGGTTATCACGGTTATTGGCCCATCCACACCACCCGGGTCGACGACCGTTTCGGCACGTCCGAGGAGTTGCACGCCTTGCTCGATACGGCCCATGCCCACGGCATGAACGTCATCCTCGATTACGTGGCCAACCATCTCCACATCCATTCGCCCGTCTTGCAGGCCCATCCCGACTGGGTGACGCCGCTTTACTTGCCCGACGGCCGCAAGAACCTGGAGTTGTGGGACGAACAGCGCCTGACCACCTGGTTCGACGAGCACATTCCCTCGCTCGACCTCCAGCGGCCCGAGGTGTGCGGCCCGATGACCGATTCGGCGCTCTATTGGGTCGCCGAATACGACCTCGACGGCTTCCGCCACGACGCCTGCAAGCACATCCCCGAGAATTATTGGCGCATGCTCACCCGCAAGATGAAAACGCGCTTCCCCGACCGCGATCTGTGGCAGATCGGCGAGACTTACGGTTCGCCCGAGTTGATCGGCTCCTACGTCAAGAGCGGCATGATCGACGCGCAGTTCGACTTCAACGTCTACCATACGGCTTTGGATGTCTTGGTGCGCGGCCGTTCGCTCCGCGACTTGGCTGCCGAGGTCGACCGTTCGCTCGCCGCCTACGGTGCCCACCACACCATGGGCAACATCACGGGCAACCACGACAAGGCCCGCTTGATTTCTCTGGCCGGCGGCGCCCTCTCGCCCGACGAGGATCACAAGGCCGCCGGGTGGACGCGTGCGATCGGCGTCGGCGATCCGGTGGGTTACCGGAAGCTGGCTCTGATCCAGGCCCTGAACTGCACCCTCCCCGGCGTGCCTTGCATCTACCAGGGCGACGAGTACGGCGAGCCGGGGGCCAACGACCCCGACAACCGGCGGATGATGCGTTTCGACGGTTACTCGTCCCGCGAGCAGGCGCAGAAGGAGCTGACATGCGCCCTGACCCGCCTGCGCCGTTCCTCCATGCCGCTTCTCTATGGCGACATGACCACGCTCGCTCTGACCGACCGGGTGTGGGTCTTCGCCCGCGTCTACATGGGCGACTGGGTTGTCGTGGCGCTCAATACGGGCGACGGTCCGCAGACGGTCGAGTGCATTCTGCCTGCCGCGATGGGCGAAAATCAAAAATTTAAAGCTAACTTTGGAGCCGGATTCGGCTTCCGTCCCGACGGGCGGCTCTTCGTGGAGCTGGCGCCCGCGGGTTTCGAAATACTGACCAAAACCGAATAGACCGATGAAACGGATTTTCAACCTTGCTTCCCGCTTCGGCGCCCTGGGGGTGCTGTGCTTCTTTCTTTTGCTCGCTTCCGGCGCCTGCACCGGCAGATCCGCGTCCGATGCCCATGCCGACTGGACTTACGATGCCGTGCTCTACGAGATGAACGTGCGCCAGTTCACGCCCGAGGGTACGTTCGCTGCCGCCGCGCAGCAGCTGCCCCGCCTGCGCGACCTGGGCGTCGACATCGTGTGGCTCATGCCCATCCATCCCATCGGCGAGAAGGGCCGCAAGGGTTCGCTGGGTTCCTACTATGCGATCCGCGATTATATGGACGTCAACCCCGAGATGGGGACGATGGCCGATTTCGAGCAGTTTCTCGACCGCGCCCACGAGCTGGGGCTGCGCGTGATCCTCGATTATGTCGCCAACCACACCTCGCCCGATGCCGCCTGGGTTGCCGAGCAGCCGGCCGAATGGTATGTGCGCGATTCGACGGGCGCCCCTGCCGTGCAGTACGACTGGACGGACATCGCCAAGCTCAATTATGAGACCCCGGGCGTGCGGGATGCCATGCTCGACGTGTTGAAGTTCTGGGTCGGCAAGGGTGTCGACGGCTTCCGGTGCGACGTGGCTATGGAGGTGCCGCATGATTATTGGGAGTATGCTTTCGCGCAGATCCGCGCCCTCCGTCCCGACCTCTTCCTGCTGGCCGAGGCCGAGGGGCCGCAGTTCCATGCCGACGGTTTCGACGCCACCTATGCCTGGGATTTGCACCACGTGTTGAACGGCATCGCGCAGGGCAAGAAGTCGGCGGCCGATCTTCGTGTCTTGTTGGCCAAGTACGGCGAGGAGTTTCCCGCCTCGGCCTACCGCATGATGTTTACCTCCAACCACGATGAGAATTCGTGGAACGGCACCGAGTTCGAGCGTATGGGCGATGCCGCCGCAACGATGGCCGCCTTGACTTATGTGCTGCCCCAGAGCCTGCCGCTGATCTATACGGGGCAGGAGATCGGCTACGATCATCGCTTCGCTTTCTTCGAGAAAGACCCCGTTCCGGCTTGGGAGCCGAACGAATGGTCGGAGTTCTACAAGCGGCTCAATGCGTTGCGCCACGCCAATCCGGCGCTGGCCGGCGGCGAGCGGGGCGGCGATATGACCTACATGGGCGGCGCCGTTGCCGATGTGATGGCTTTCACGCGCACGGCGGGCGATAACAAGGTTGTGTGTCTGTTCAACCTTTCGGGCGCTTCGCAGTCCGTGATCCCGACCGTCCAGGTCGGCGGCGACTTCATCGACGCCATGACCGGCGAGCCGCATTCGATCGTGCCCGGCGAGGAGTTCTCGCTCGGCCCGTGGGAATATTTTATTTTGGTTAACAATTGATGAACGAATAGTGAATGGTTGTTGGGTGCGGGAGGTGCATCGTCGATTATTCATTACAATTCTTTTTTGATTTATGTTGCATCCCGATTGGAGTTACCGTGCTGTAGTTTATGAGTTGAACGTGCGTCAGTTGACGCCCGAGGGTACTTTGCGTGCCGCCGCCGCAAGGCTTCCGTTCCTGCGCGATCTGGGCATCGACGCCGTGTGGCTCATGCCCGTTTACCCGATCGGCGCCGAGGGGCGCAAAGGGTCGTTGGGGTCTTATTATTCGATCCGCGATTATTGCGCCGTCAACCCCGAATTGGGTTCGATGGAGGATTTCGACGCTTTCGTCGCCGAGGCGCACCGCCTGGGGCTGAAGGTGTTGCTCGATTGGGTGGCCAACCATACCGCCCGCGATGCCCGGTGGATCGCGGAGCATCCCGATTTCTACGTCTACGACAGCGAGGGGCGCCCTGCCGTGCCTTGGGACTGGACCGATACGGCCAAGCTCGACTACGCCAATCCCGCCGTATGGGATGCCCAGATCGGGGCCATGGAGTTTTGGTTGCGCGACCATGCCGTCGACGGCTTCCGGTGCGACATGGCCATGTTGGTGCCCGTCGAGTTCTGGAACGCTGCCGTGCGGCGTCTCAAGCGCGTGAATCCCGAACTTTTCATGTTGGCCGAGGCCGAGGAGACCAACCTCTTCGAGGAGGGGGCTTTCGACGCTTGCTATGCTTGGGAGATGCACCATCTGATGGTCGATGTCGCGCAGCAGCGTACCCGCCTCACCGCTTTGCGCGATTATATCTATGCCGATAGCGAGCGTTATCCCCGTTCGGCTATGCGCTTGGCGTTCACTTCCAACCACGATGAGAATTCGTGGTCGGGTTCGGAGTTCGACCGTTTCGGCGACGCGCGCGAAGCGATGGCCGTCTTCTCGTTCGTCGTGCCGCGCGGCCTGCCCCTGATCTACACCGGGCAGGAGGTGGGCTACGACCATTCGTTCGCTTTCTTCGACCGCGATCCCATCCCGGCCTACGAGTTGAACGACTTCACGCGTTTTTACCGGCGCCTCACCCGCCTGCGGCACGAGAATGCCGCGCTGGCCGCCGGCGAGCAGGGGGGCGAGATGATCGAGATACGCAACAATGCCGAGGATTGCCTGATGATCGCCGTGCGCGAGACTTCCGACAACCGCGTGATCGCCATCATGAACCTTTCGCCCTATGCCATCCATGCCGAATACAATACCGGCATCTATGCCGGAGCGTATACCGATGCGATGACCGGGGCCGAGTATCATCTTCCGGAGCGGGTCGTCGAAGACATGGCGCCTTGGAGTTACCGGATTCTGACCCGATAAAATCGTATGAAACCTCTTCGTTTTCTGATTTCCTTTGTCGCTATGGCCGCTTTTTCCTGCAATGTCGTTCCGCAGTTCGACCCGCAGACGGTCGCCGATGCCGGCGGCCGCGTGGCCCATGTCGAGCCGCTGTCGTGGTGGGTCGGCATGCGCACCCCGCTCCAGCTCATGATCCACGGCGACAGCATCGCCGCTTGCGAGGTGCGGATCGAGGGGCCGCAGGGCGTGCGCGTCGTCGGCGTGCACAAGGCCGACAGCCCCGATTACCTCTTTGTCGACGTCGAAGTGGATGCCTCGGCCGATCCCGGCACCCGTTATCTGCTCTTTTCGCGCGGCGGCGAGACTTTCAAGCGGCCTTATGATTTTGCGGCGCGGCGCGCGGGTTCCGCGGCGCGCAAAAGTTTCACTACGGCCGACATGATCTATCTGTTGATGCCCGACCGTTTCGCCGACGGCGACCCCGCGATCGACTCGACGCCCGACACGGCAGAGAAACCCGACCGCCGTGCGTTCTTCGGTCGTCACGGCGGCGATTTGCAGGGGATGATCGACCATTTGGACTACATCGCCGGTCTGGGCGCCACGGCCGTTTGGTCTACGCCCTTGCTGCTCGACAACGAGCCGGCCGCGTCGTATCACGGTTATGCTTGCGCCGATTATTATCGCATCGATCCGCGTTTCGGGTCCAATGACCTCTACCGCGATTACGTGGCCGCCTGCCACCGTCATGGGCTGAAAGTTATCATGGATGTGGTCACCAACCATTGCGGCGCCGCCCATTGGTGGATGCAGGATTTGCCGTTCGACGACTGGGTGCACCGTTTTCCCGACTATACGCAGACCAACAACCTCTTTTCCGCCAACATGGACCCCAACGCCTCGCAGTACGACCTGCGGGTGCAGGAGGGCGGGTGGTTCGACCGGATGATGCCCGACATGAACCTCGACAATCCCTTCCTGCTGCGTTATTTCCAGCAGTGGGCCGTGTGGTGGATCGAGTTCGCCGACCTCGACGGATTGCGGGTCGACACCTATCCCTACAACGAGAAGGTGCCCATGAGCGAGTGGTGCGCCGCCGTGCTCGGCGAGTATCCGAATCTCAATATCGTGGGCGAGTGCTGGACCTCCGACGTCCCGCAGCTGGCTTATTGGCAGGGCGGCAACCCCAACCGCGACGGCTTCGATTCGCACCTCCCCTCGATCATGGACTTCCCGTTGCGCGATGCCATTTGCGCCGCGCTGCCCTCCGATTCGCTCCGTTGGGGCGAGGGGATGATCCGGGTCTACGGCGCCTTGTCCGACGATTTCGTCTATCACGACCTTTCGCGTATGATGATCTTCGCGGGCAACCACGACACCGAGCGTGTGGCCGACATCGTGCGCGGCGACCTCGGGCGGGCCAAGATCGCCATGACTTTGCTGGCTACCTTGCGCGGCATACCCCAGGTTTTCGCCGGCGACGAGTTGATGTTCCGTTCCGCCGACCTCTCGCAGGGCCACGGCGGCTTGCGCGTCGACTTCCCCGGCGGCTGGGCAGGGGATGCCGTCGACCTTTTCGACCCGGCGCAACGCAAGGGTGCGGCGGCCGAACTCTATGACCATACTGCACGGCTGTTCAACTGGCGCAAGACCAAACATGTCATCCATTCCGGACGTACGCTCCACTTCGCCGCACGCGACAATACCTATGCTTATTTTCGTTACGACGATACCGATGCCGTGTTCGTATTCATCAACAATTCGCGCGGCCGCAAGCAGGTGCCCTGGTCGCATTATGCCGAGATCACGCAGTCGTTGTTCCGGGAGGGCTGCGATGTGCTCACGGGCGAGACGGTCGAAGTAAACGACTGCACGGTCGTCGCTCCGCGTTCGGCGTTGGTCGTCGAGTTCCGGCGGAATGTCCGCCCGTAGGGCGGCCGGCCGCTCCGTTTTTTTGCAAAGCGTCTCATCGAGGCGCTTTTTTTGCAAGGTAAATGATATTGCGGGTTTTGCAATGCCGACCGTATCTTCGAAGATATTCGGTTTTATATTCGGCTTATTCGTACTTTGGCTACGCCCAAGATACTCCGTCTCGGCATAATCAAACCTTTGGTTTGCTTCTGCGCTCGACTTTTCGTATCTTTAACTTTGTTTTAGATACTTCCGCCTCAACAAAATCCAAACAAGTTTGGTTTTGTATTCGGCTTATTCGTATCTTTGTATTATGAAGTGTTTTTTCCTTGCAATATTGTTGTCGCTTGTCTGTGCGACGGCCGATGCCCGTACGTGGCGTGCGGACGAAATTCCCAACGTGCAGGTCGCCGACCGGATGCGTTATGTCTCCGATCCCGACGGGATTCTTCCTGCTGCGGCCGTGTCGCGGCTCGATTCGTTGTGTGCCGCCCTGCGAAGTCAGGGATTGGCCCAGGTGGCTGTCGTGGCCGTCGACGATATCGAGGGCGGCGATCCTTTTTCGTTCGCTATCGGGTTGTTCCGGCGTTGGGGCGTCGGTCGCAAGGAGGTCGACAACGGATTGGGCATCCTTCTGGTCAAGGATTTGCGCGAAATCCGCTTCGTCACGGGCGGCGGGTTGGAGGGCGTGTTGCCCGATGCCCTTTGCAAGCGCATCCAGTTGGATTATATGTTGCCTTACTTCCGCCAGGGCGACTATGGCCGCGGCATGGTGGCCGGCGTCGAGGCCGTGGCGCAGGTGTTGCAGGGCGGCGAGCTGGAGGCCCGGCCCGAAACCGAGGACGACTTGCCGTTGTGGGTGGCTCTGGCTTTGTTCGGGGTGTTTCTGGGGGCGCTCATGTTGATCTCCATCGTGGTCCATTCCCGGAGCAAGCGGTGTCCCCGTTGCGGTGCGAAAGCAATGAAGTTGCAGAGCCAGCGTAAGTTGGAGTCTACGCGGCGGCAAGATGTCGTCGAATATACGTTCGTGTGTCCCGACTGCGGATATACGCTCAAGCGCCGGACTGCTCATTTCAAGGATGACGGCGGCGGCATGGGCGGCGGCATGCTCATCGGC
>JAIECN010000058.1 GCA_029068505.1 Alistipes sp. | reverse complement strand
GGGTACACCTCCAGGGCGCCGCAAAGCCCCTGAAGGGCCCGGGCATAGGCCCCGCTGCGAATCGCGGCGCTGGTCACGCTTCCGCCAGCCCGGCCGTGTTGTGGGGCCGCGGGCGCCGGCGCCGCCCCCGGGCCCCCCGCCGGGCTAACAAACCGAATCCCGGGGGGGCGACCTCCCGCACCAAACCGTTCGCCAGAGCGCCCGACCGCAAGGCCGCCACGACGCCTGCGGCCCCGCACAGGAGGTTGGCCAGAGTCAACGAGTTGGGTATGGTAAAGAGCTTTGCTTTCATAGGGGATGTGAAAAAAATTTCATTCCACGCAGGCGGCAAAGTTACGAAAATATTTTTATCTTTGTAAACACAAACTCGAAACACCGGCCGGCAAGGCAAAACATCGGCCGGCGAACCCGAACAACAACAAAAATCCGAAACAAGACGCTGACAACATTATGGCAAACGACAAATATTGCGTCATCATGGCCGGCGGAATCGGCTCCCGGTTCTGGCCCAAAAGCCGGCAGTCGATGCCCAAGCAGTTCCTCGACATCCTGGGCAGCGGCAAATCGTTCATCCGCCACACCTACGAGCGCTTCGCAAAGATCGTCCCCGCGGAAAACTTCCTCGTGGTGACCAACCGCAAATATAAGGATCTGGTGCTGGAGCATCTTCCGGAGCTGGCTCCGGAGCAGGTGCTGTGCGAGCCTGCGGGCCGCAACACGGCGCCCTGCATCGCCTATGCGGCCTACTCGCTGCTCAAGCGCAACCCCCAGGCCGAGATGATCGTCACCCCGTCGGATCACCTGATCCTCAACGAAGACGACTTCCGCGCCATCATCGGCGAATGCCTGGAGTTCGCCTCGAAGAACGACGCGCTGATGACCGTAGGCATCAAGCCCACGCGTCCGGACACGGGCTACGGCTACATCCAGGTGTCGGACAAGCAGCCCATCAGCAAGGTAAAGAGCTTCACCGAAAAGCCGAACCTCGAACTGGCGCAGACATACCTGCAAAGCGGCGAGTTCTTCTGGAATTCGGGCATCTTCGTGTGGAAAGTCCGCAGCATCGTGGAGGCGTTCGAAAAATACCTGCCCGAGCACCACATGCTTTTCAGCGGCCTGATGAACGCCCTGGGCACCGACGCCGAACAGAACATCGTGGAGATGGTCTTCGCCGAATGCCGTGCGATTTCGATCGACTACGGCATCATGGAGAAGGCGGACAACGTATACGTACGCTGCGGCGAGTTCGGCTGGAGCGACGTGGGGACTTGGGGTTCGGCCTACCAGCATTTGCGCAATGGAAAGGACCCCGATTCCAACGCTGCGCCCGAGAAAGGATGCTACCTCTACGATACGCACTCGTCGATCGTCTCGCTGCCCAAGGACAAGATCGCCGTCATCAGCGGGCTGAAAGGATACATCGTGGTCGACACGGACGACGTACTGATGATCTGCCCCCTGGCCGAAGAACAGAACATCAAGAAATTCATCGACGAAGTGAAATACAACAACGGCGAAAAACACATATAGGACACCTTTTCGAGCGGTCGCAGGCCGGATTTCCCGCAAGAGGGGTTGCAGGCCGGCGACAACCCGTTCCCGACCTCCCGCTATTTTCCCTTTCCGCATCATGACCTGCCCGATCCATACGCTCTACGATCTTTTCTGCGCCCACCCCCGCATCTCGACCGACACGCGGCGGATCGCGCCGGACTCGCTTTTCTTCGCTCTGCGGGGCGCGACGTTCGACGGCAACCGCTTCGCCGCCGACGCGCTGGACAAAGGGGCCGCGCATGCCGTGGTGGACGACCCGGCGGCCGTCACCGACGAACGCATCATACTGGTCGACGACACGTTGCGGGCGCTCCAGGAACTGGCGCGCGCGCATCGCCGCGCGCTGGGTCTCCCGATCCTTGCCGTGGCGGGCAGCAACGGCAAGACGACGACCAAAGAACTGGTGAGCCGCGTGCTGGCCGAGCGTTTCGAGGTGCACGCCACGCAAGGCAACCTGAACAACCACATAGGCGTTCCGCTGACGCTGCTCGCGATGACCCGCGACACGCAGTTCGGCGTGGTGGAGATGGGCGCGAGCGCCTGCGGCGAAATCGCCCGGCTGGCCGAAATCGCCGAACCCAACTACGGCATACTGACCAACATAGGCCGCTCGCACCTGGAGGGATTCGGCGGCCCGGAGGGCATCCGCCGCGGCAAAGGCGAGCTGTACGACTTCCTGGCGGCCCACGGCGGCCGGATCTTCGTGCGTGAAGAAGACTCCGTGCTCATGGAGATGGCCGCCGAACGCCCGGAACTGGCTGCCGAACGCTACTCCGAACGGCTGGCCGAGGGTGCAGAGAGCCGTCTGGCGGGCGACTACAACCGTTACAACATCGCGGCAGCGATAGCCATAGGCCGCTACTTCGACGTGGACGAAGAACGCATGCGCCATGCGATCGCCGCCTACACGCCCGAAAACAACCGCTCGCAGCGGCTCGCAACGGCACGCAACACCTTGATCGTAGACTGCTACAACGCCAACCCGTCGAGCATGAGGGCCGCGATCGGCGACTTCGGAGCCGAACATCCGGCCGGCGAATACAGCCGCCGCGTCATGATTCTGGGCGACATGCTGGAGCTGGGCGCCTGGTCGGCCGAAGAACATGCGGCGATCCTGCGGCTGGCGCTGCAAATCCCCTCGGCAGAAATATACCTGGTAGGCAACGAATTCTGCAAAGCAGGGAAAACGCTCGAAAGCTCGACGGAAGCGGATATTCATGCGAATCTACGTTCCACAAAATATTACAGCTCACGCGAACAGCTGGAAGCCGAGCTGAAAGCGCACCCGCTGACCGGCGCGACCGTGCTGCTGAAAGGCTCGCACGGCATCGGGCTGGAAAAACTGATCGGGCTGCTCTGACACGGCACCCGACGACATGCTGCGGCGCACCGGAATCCGGTGCGCCGTTTCGCATGGATCTGCAACCCCTGATTTCCGGCATCTTTACGCTCCGCATCCTCCGGATTTCCGAAATTATTCGCTATTTTTGCAAGATCAATCCACAAAAACCAAACGACATGACACTCAACGAATACCAACAGCATGCCCTCGAAACGGCCATCTACCCCGAAAGCAGCCGCATCGTCTACCCCACGCTGGGACTCACGGGCGAAGCGGGCGAAGTAGCCGACAAGGTGAAAAAGGTGATCCGCGACGCGCAAGGCGCTTTCACGCCGGAGAAGAAACTCGAAATCGTCAAGGAAATCGGCGACGTGCTGTGGTATTGCGCGACGCTCTCGCGCGACCTGGGCTACGAGCTGGACGACGTGGCTCGGATGAACGTGGAGAAACTCCGCTCGCGCATGCAGCGCAACATCATCTCGGGCAGCGGCGACAACAGATAAAAAAGGTTGCAGCCCGCAAAAACAAGACCCAAGGCAAAGCCGCACGGAAGCCGGGCCGATTCTTATAGACAAATAGTAAACATGATGAATATGAAGCAGGAAAACCCCATTGTTTCGTTGCCCGAAAACGCCTACCGCGAACTCAAGCCGGGCGAAACCTACACGCCCCTGATGCCGGCCTCGACCGCGCCGCGCGAAGCGACGCCCTACGCCATAGCGATGGGCGTGGCCATGGCGGTGATCTTCTCGGCCGCAGCGGCTTTCCTGGGACTCAAGGTGGGCCAGGTCTTCGAAGCGGCGATCCCGATCGCCATCATCGCCGTAGGCGCAGGCAACATCCTGAGCAAGAAAAACATGCTCGGACAAAACGTCATCATCCAGTCGATCGGCGCCTCGTCGGGCGTGATCGTCGCCGGGGCGATCTTCACCCTCCCGGCCCTCTACATCCTGGGACTGGACGCAGCGTTCTGGCAAGTCTTCCTCTCGTCGCTCTTCGGCGGAGTGCTGGGCATCGTGCTGCTGATCCCGTTCCGGAAATATTTCGTCAAGGAGATGCACGGGAAATACCCGTTCCCGGAGGCGACCGCGACCACCGAAGTGCTCGTCTCGGGCGAAAAGGGCGGCGCGCAGGCCAAATTGCTGGCCGTGGCGGGCATGATCGGCGGTCTGTACGACTTCGCAGTGGGCACGTTCGGACTCTGGACCGAATCGGTGTCGACACGCATCTGCGCATGGGGCGCGATGGCCGCAGAGAAGTTCAAGGTGGTATTCAGCCTCAACACCTCGGCCGCAGTGCTGGGCCTGGGCTACATCATCGGGCTGAAATATGCGATGATCATCACGGCCGGTTCGGCGCTGGTGTGGTTCATCATCGTGCCAGTGGTCGGCTCGCTGGCCGAAGCGCTCGACCCGGCGGCGATGGCGGCCCTGCTGGGCGTGACGCGCGACGATCTGCTGGCCGATCCGCAAAAACTGCTGACGGCCGAAAACCTCTTCCAGTTCATCGGCAAACCGCTGGGCATCGGCGGCATAGCCATGGCCGGCATCATCGGCATCTGCAAGCAGTCGCGCATCATCCGCCAGGCGGTGGGACTTGCCGTGACCGAACTGAAAGGCAGCAGAATACAACCCGCAGCCGCTGAACGCACGGATCGCGATCTGACCATGAAACGCATCCTGACGCTCCTTGTGGCGACGCTCGTTTCGATCTTCGTCTTCTTCCACTTCGGGCTGCTCGACGGCTGGGCGCAGTCGCTGACGGCCATCGCGGTGGTGTTCGTCGTCGCGTTCCTCTTCACCACGGTGGCGGCCAACGCGATAGCCATCGTAGGCACCAACCCGGTGTCGGGCATGACGCTCATGACGCTGATCCTTTCGTCGCTGATTCTGGTGAGCGTGGGATTGAGCGGCACGACGGGCATGACGGCGGCGCTCATCATCGGCGGCGTGGTCTGCACGGCCCTCTCGATGGCTGGCGGCTTCATCACCGACCTGAAAATCGGCTACTGGCTCGGCACCACGCCCCGCAAGCAGGAGACCTGGAAATTCCTCGGCACGCTGGTGGCAGCAGCCACGGTGGCCGGGGTGATGATCGTGCTGAACAAATCCTACGGCTTCGTGGGCGAAGGGGCGCTCGTCGCTCCCCAGGCCAACGCCATGGCGGCAGTGATCCAGCCCCTGATGACGGGCGGCCACACGCCGTGGATGCTCTATTTCTGCGGCGCGATGCTGGCCCTGCTGCTCACGGCGATCGGCGTGCCGGCCCTGGCATTCGCGCTGGGCATGTTCATCCCCATGGAGCTGAACGCCCCGCTGGTCGCAGGCGGTCTGGTGGCATGGTTCGTGTCGACCCGCTCGACGGACGAGGCGCTCAACAAGGCGCGCTTCGACCGCGGCACGCTCATCGCCTCGGGCTTCATAGCTGGCGGCGCGTTGATGGGCGTGGTGAGCGCCATCCTGAAATTCGCCGAGGTGGACTGGTTCTTGAGCGGCTGGGCCTCGTCGAACGCGGCCGAATGGGTCGGCCTGGCGATGTACGTGCTGCTGATCGGCTATTTCGCATGGCACACGATGAAAGCAAAGAAATAAAGACGCACGATTCCGGAGCCGGGCCTACGGAAGCCCGGCCCTACCCTTTTCGTTTCACCTTTCACTTCGAGATAAAATGGACTTGAAAGACCGCTTCCTCAAATATGTCTCCTACGACACCCAGTCGTCGGAGGAGAGCGCGACCTACCCCTCGACCGAGAAGCAGAAAACGCTGCTGGCCGACCTGCGCGACGAAATGACGGCACTCGGCATGACCGAGGTGACGATGGACCGCTACGGCTATGTCATGGGCACCGTCCCTGCCACGCCGGGCTGCGAAAACGCCCCCACCATCGGCTTCATCGCCCACGTCGACACCTCGCCCGACATGAGCGGCAAAGAGGTCAAGCCCCGCATCGTCGACGAATACGACGGCGGCGACATCGTGCTGAACGGCCACCTGACCATGCGCGTGGCCGACTTCCCGGAACTCGCCTTCTTCAAGGGACACACCTTGATCCACACCGACGGCACGACCCTGCTGGGCGCCGACGACAAGGCGGGCGTCGCCGAAATCATGACCGCGGCAGAATACCTGCTGACCCATCCCGAACTCAAGCACGGCAAAATCCGCATCGGCTTCACGCCCGACGAGGAGGTGGGCCGCGGCGTGGACTTCTTCGACGTGGCGGCCTTCGGCGCCGACTTCGCCTACACGGTCGACGGCGGCATGGAGGGCGAGCTGGAATACGAAAATTTCAACGCCGCGAGCGCCAAGATCGAAATCCAGGGCCGCAACGTCCATCCGGGCTACGCCAAGGGCAAGATGATCAACGCCATCGAAGTAGCCTGCGACCTGCAAAACATGCTGCCTGCGGCCGAAAAACCCGAATATACGGAGGGCTACGAAGGATTCTACCACTGCGTGGGCTTCAACGGCACGGTCGAGAAAGCGACGGTGAGCTACATCATCCGCGACCACGACGCAGAGAAGTTCGAACAGAAGAAAGTCTTCATGTGGGCGGCCGTCGACCTGCTGAAAAAGAAATACGGCGACGACGTGCTGACGCTGACGATCCGTGACCAATATTTCAACATGCGCAAGATGGTGGAACCCCATCCGCAAGTGATCGGCAAGGCGCTGCAAGCCATGGAAAAGGCGGACGTGAAACCCCTCGTGCGGCCGATCCGCGGCGGCACGGACGGTGCCCGGCTTTCGTTCATGGGCCTGCCGTGCCCCAACCTCTTCACGGGCGGCATGAACTTCCACGGCAAGTTCGAATACTGCTCGCTCACCACGATGCGCAAGGCCCAGCAGGTGATCCTCAACTTGGCGGAACTGTGGGCCGAGTAATCAATAATGTATGATGACCATGCACCGTTGTTCGGTCTAATCGATCATTCATTATATTTTGCTTCGATTTATGGATAATTTCGGTTTTCTCAAAGTAGCGGCAGCGATACCCCGCGTGCGGGTCGCCGACTGCGAATACAATGCAGCGCACATCGTCGCCCTGGCCGAACAGGCCGCACAGCGGGGCGTGGAGATCGTGGCGTTTCCCGAACTGGCCGTCACAGGCTACACGTGCGGCGACCTGCTGTTGCAGTCGACGCTGCTCGACGCGGCCGACGAAGCGTTGGCCGAAATCGTGCGGGCCACGCGCAAGCTGCCGCTGACGATCCTGGCGGGCGTGCCGCTGCGCCACGGCTCGACGCTCTACAACTGCGCCGCAGTATTCACCCAGGGCCGCATCTTGGGCGCGGTGCCCAAAATCCACATCCCCGACTACGGAGAGTTCTACGAAAACCGCTGGTTCGCCTCGGGCGCAGGCATCGCCGAGGAGAAGATCCTGGCCGCCGGGCAGGAAACCGACTTCGGCGCCGACCTGACATTCGAAGTCAACGGCGTAGAATTCGGCGTCGAGATATGCGAAGACCTCTGGACGGCGATCCCGCCCTCGTCGCAGATGGCGCTCAACGGCGCCAAGGCGATCTTCAACCTCTCGGCATCGCCCGAAGCGGTAGGCAAGCATGCCTACCTGCGCGAGCTGGTGGCCCAGCAGTCGGCCCGCACGATCTCGGCCTACGTCTACTGTTCGGCCGGGCCGGGCGAGTCGTCGACCGACCTGGTGTTCGCAGGCAACGGACTGATCGCCGAAAACGGCACGATCCTGCGCGAGGCGCCCCGCTTCACGGGCGAAGAACAACTCGTCGTGGCCGACGTGGACATCCGACGGCTGGAATTCGAACGCCGCCGCAACACCTCGTTCCGCCGCCACGAAGCCGAGACGGAGAACACCGTGATCGAAATGGAGATTCCCGAGAGCCTGCGGGCCGCGGCGCTCGACCGCGACGTCGATCCGCTGCCGTTCGTCCCTCGGGACGAAGCCGACCGCAACGAACGGTGCGAAGAAATCTTCAACATGCAGGCCCACGGACTGGCCCAACGGCTGGCGCACACGGGATGCAAATGCGCCGTGGTGGGAATCTCGGGCGGGCTGGACTCAACGCTGGCCCTGCTGGCGACGGTGCGGGCGTTCGACCTGCTGCACCTCAACCGCACAGGCATCATAGGCATCACCATGCCGGGATTCGGCACCACGGGCCGCACCCACAACAACGCCCTGGAACTGATGCGCCGCCTGGGCGTGACGCTGCGCGAAATCCCGATCCGCGACGCCTGCACGCAACACATGCAGGACATAGGACTCGATCCGGCCGACCGCTCGGCGGCCTACGAGAACGCACAGGCCCGCGAACGGACGCAGATACTCATGGACGTGGCCAACATGGAGGGCGGTCTGGTGGTAGGCACGGGCGACTTGAGCGAACTGGCCCTGGGCTGGGCGACCTACAACGGCGACCAGATGTCGATGTACGGCGTCAACGCCTCGGTGCCCAAGACCCTGGTGCGCCATCTGGTAAAACGGGCGGCGGAGACCGAATCCGACCCGGCGACGCGCGCGACGCTGCTGGATGTGGTCGACACGCCGGTAAGCCCCGAACTGCTGCCCGCGGACGAGAAAGGCGAAATAGCCCAGAAAACCGAAGACCTGGTGGGGCCTTACGAACTCCACGACTTCTTCCTCTACCACCTGCTGCGCTCGGGATACGGCCCGGCGAAAATCCTCTTCCTGGCCGAAACGGCATTCGCGGGGAGCTACGACCGGGCGACGATCCTCAAATGGCTGGGCGTCTTCCTGCGCCGCTTTTTCGCCCAGCAGTTCAAACGCTCGGCCATGCCCGACGGCCCGAAGGTGGGTTCGGTATCCCTTTCGCCGCGGGGCGACTGGCGCATGCCCTCGGACGCCTCGGCAGCGGCATGGCTCGGCGAACTGGAAAACTTGTAACCCCCATCCATAACACCATGAAGAAACTTCTATTGCTGTCCGTGATGTGGCTGTCGACAGGAACCGCCGCAGCGCAAAATTGGTCGGACCTGCTGACCAAGATCGGCACGGCCCTCGCCGACAAGGCGACCGACGGCGAACTGACCCGCCTGGCCATCGTGGGCGACTGGAACTACACCGCGCCCGGCGTCCGCTTCGAGAGCGAAGACCTCGCCGGCTCGTTGAGCGGCACCGCACTCGAATCGACCGTCTCGGCCAAACTCGAAACCGCCTACAAGCTGGTCGGCATCCGGCCCGGCGCCTGCGCATTCGTTTTCGGCAAGGACAATGCGTTCACCGCGACCGTCGGTTCGCGCACGTTGAGCGGCACCTACGAATTCGAACCCGAGACCCACGCCATGACGCTGCACTTCGCCAAAGGGCAATACGACCTCGGCACCCTCTGCGGCCATGCGTTCGTCAGCGGCTCCGAGTTGCAGCTGGTCTTTCCCGTCACGGCGCTCGTGCGCTTCATCACGGCGCTCGGCAACAAGATTCCGGCGCTCGCGTCCGTAACCGGACTGCTCGCCAAATACGAAAATGTCTACCTCGGATTCCAATTCTCAAGGTAGACACCCGTCTGCAAAACAATCATTCCCCGGTGTGCCTGCGAGGCTTGCCGGGGAATTTTTTCATGCGAACAGCAATGCCAGCACCGCGACCGCGAATCCGCTGCAAAAACCGGCGGCGACCTGCCAGCCGTTGTGGCACCCCAGATACAGCCGGGCGGAAGCCAACGCACCAGCGCACAGCACGGCAGCAATCATGGGGCCGACGGCGCACCCGGGATCGACGAAGTTCATCACCGTCATCAAAGCGACGGCAGCCCCCATAGCCGTGAGGTGAAGGCTGATTTTCCAATAGAAAGAAACCACGAGGCACATCGCCTCGCAACATGCAGCGGCGACCATGAATTTGCGCAAAAACACGGCCGACGGGAACTTGGCAAGCGTCAAGGCGCACAACAGATAACAGACCGTGCCGACGATCAACGGCCACATCCGCTCGCGCCGCCGGTCGACCCGCCAGTCGGAGACGCGCCCCCAAGCGCGCAACAGCCCCAGACACAAAGCCGGCAAAAGCATGCCGTAGAGCAGGATGACCCACGCCAGATAGAACTTCATGCTGCCGGGATAATGGGCATAGGGCGTGCAGGTCAGCAAGACGACGACCAGGTAGAGCGGCAAAAAGAAAGGATGCAACACCCAGGAAAGGGCATCGGCGGCGCGGCGCAGCATGACAGCACTAACGGTTCATGGCCTGGGCGACGCCCTCGGCCACACGATCGACGGCATCCTGCAACTTGGAGCCGATCATCATCTTCATCATCATGTTCAACTCGACATGCAACACGATGCGCAGACGCGTATCGGCGTCCGAAACCTTGTGCAGCTGGATCCAGAACGCGAAATCGACCGGCACGCCGCCCTGGTCGCCGACGATCTTGACGTGTTTGGGTTCGACGCGCTCGTCCATGCGGAGCTTGACGGTGAACCCCTTGGCCTTGAACGAGCAATGCTCCTCGTCGGCCTGCCACTCCTCGACACGGTCGGCCACGGCGGGCGTGAGGTTGTCGAACCGGCTGATGGCGGCGAAAATCTGCTCCGCGGGCCGGAGAATCTGCTGCTGCTTGGAAATGTATTCTTGCATAAGAAGGTAGTTTGCTGTTCGTCTATTCGATTTCGAACGTCCGAGCGGTCTGGGAATCGACCGCGATGCGCACCTCGACCGCATTGTCGGGCAACAGCGGCTCGATCTTCTCGGGCCACTCGACCAGACAGATGTCGCCGGAATAGAAATACTCCTCGTAACCGAAATCGTAGGCTTCGCGGATGTCGTCGATGCGGTAGAAATCGAAGTGGAAGATGCGCCGGCCCCCGTCGCCCCCGTACTGGTTGACGATGGCGAACGTGGGACTCGTCACGGTATCCTCGGCACCGAGCAAAGCGACGATCTCACGGATGAGGGTGGTTTTGCCTGCGCCCATGGCACCGCGGAACGCCACGACCGTGCGGCGGCCCAGAAGCCCGACGATAGCCCGGGCGACCTGGGGCAATTCCTCTTGGGAAGTTATGTGGATGGTCTTCATAGATACAAAGTTCGGATCGCGAAACGGCTCCCGGAAGCGACGGCCCGCAAAGGCGGGAGAACGTCCGTTCCGGGGCTGTTCCTTTATTTTTTTGGCTTCAACACTAAATAAGGCACGATCATCTCCTCCATCGAAATGCCGCCATGCTGGAACGTATTGCGATAGTAACGGATATGGCGGTTGGCGTCGTTGTTATAGACGAGGAAGTCGGTATTATAGGCGAAGATGAAGCTCGACGTGAGGTTGCTCGACGGCAGTTGGATGTCCTCGGGCCGCTGCACCTCGTAGACCTCACGGGCGTTGTAGGCAAGGTTGCGGCCGGTCTTGTAGCGCAAGTTGGCCGAAGTCTCGCGGTCGCCGGTAACCTTCACAGGATTGTCAACGCGGATAGTGCCGTGGTCGGAAGTGATGACGACGGTATGCCCCCGCTCGGAGAGGAGCCGCAGGATGGTGTAGAGGTCGGAATGCTCGAACCACGAACGCGTGAGCGAACGGAACGCGGACTCGTCCTCGGTCAGTTCGCGGATGATGTCGGTCTCGGTGCGGGCATGGGAGAGGATGTCGAGGAAGTTGTAGACGATGACCGAGAAATCGGCATCGTAGACCTTCTGGATGTTGTCGACCAACCGCCGTCCCTGCTCGGGCCGCACGAGCTTGTCGAACGAAAATTTCCACTGCTTGCCGCTCTGGGCCATCAGGCGCCGGAGGAACTCCTCCTCGTACTGGTTCTTGCCGCCCTCCTCGTTGTCGTTGAGCCACTTGTCGGGCATCAGCCGGTCGATGGCCAGCGGCATCAAGCCGGCGAAGATGGCGTTGCGGGCATATTGGGTGGCGGTGGGGAGGATGGCGCAATAGAAATCCTCGGCCGCGACGTCGTAATACCCCCTCAACAACGACGAAATGGCCCGCCACTGGTCGTAGCGGAAGTTGTCGATCAACAACAAGGTGGTTTTCGGATTTTCGTCGGCGACGGGAAAAATCCGGGAACGCATCAAAGTGTGCGACATCACGGGCGTATCGTCCGCACGCTTGTTGATCCAATCGTAGTAATTGCGCCGCACGAACTTCGAGAACTCCTGGTTGGCCTCGCTTTTCTGGTAGGCGAGCACTTCCTTGATGCTGCGGTCGGTGGAATCCTCCAACTCGATCTCCCACGAAGTGAGCCGCCGGTAGAGGGAACACCAGTCCTGGAACGTATCGGCCATCTGCAACGACTGCGAAATGCGCCCGAACTCCGAACGGTAATCGGCCGTGGTCTGCTCGGTCACCAGCTGCTGCGAATGGACGATCCGCTTGATCGAAAGCAAGACCTGGTTGGGATTGACGGGCTTGATGAGGTAGTCGGCGATCTTCGAACCCACGGCCTTGTCCATGATGTTCTCCTCCTCGCTCTTGGTGACCATGATGACGGGAGTCGTGGGCCGCACCTCTTTGATCTTGGGCAAGGTTTCGAGACCGGTCATGCCGGGCATCATCTCGTCGAGGATAATCAAGTCGAAAGCCCCCTCGGCGGCCATGTCGATGGCGTCGTAACCGTTGTTGCAGGTCTCCACGTCGTAACCTTTCCCGCGCAGGAAGAGCACGTGGGGCTTGAGCAGCTCCACCTCGTCGTCGACCCAGAGAATCTTAACCATAGCGATGCTTTTTGAAGTACAAAAATAATGCTTTTACGCCAACCAACGCAAAAACCGGCCGCTTTATTGGCCGGAAATCGAAAAAAGAAACAAAAACGGGGAACCGGAACAAGAGATCGACGAAATATCGAAGTATTCCAGAACATCGGAATAACCCCTCGGAACTTCGAAGGAGAAGTTGTTAAAACGTTTTAAATCTGTTTGCGCAGCCGGGCGACGGGGATGCCCAGCATCTCGCGGTACTTGGCCACCGTGCGCCGGGCGATGCGGTAGCCCTTGGAGTTAAGAATATCCATAAGGGTCTCGTCGGTCAGCGGGCGGCGCTTGTTCTCCTGGTCGATGCACTCCTGGAGGATGTTCTTGATCTCGTAGCTGGAGACCTCCTCGCCCGACTCGGTTTGCATGGCCTCGGAAAAGAGCGACTTCAGCAGGATGATGCCGAACTGGGTCTGCACATATTTGCTGTTGACCACGCGCGAAATGGTCGAGACGTCCAGCCCTGTGCGGTCGGCGATGTCCTTGAGGATCATGGGCCGCAGACGGGATTTGTCGCCGTCGCGGAAATACTCCTGCTGGTAGTCGAGGATGGTCTGCATGGTGCGCATCAGGGTGTCGTGGCGCTGCTTGATGGCCGAAATGAACCACTTGGCCGAATCGATCTTGCTTTTGACGAACTGGATCGCCTCCTTGTCCTTTTCCTTGACGCTGCCGTCGGAGGCCACCATGTCGCGGATCATCTCGACATAGCGCCGGTTGACCCGCACTTCGGGCACGTTGTAGGAGTTGAGCGACAACTGGAAACGCCCGTCCTGGCAATCGAGGATGAAGTCGGGGATGATGTAGGGCGTGGTGTCGGTGCCCCCCTCGGCGTAGAGGTTGCCGGGCTTGGGCGAGAGCCGCCGGATCTCGGCGATCGCCTCGCGGAAATCGTCCTCCGAAATCTGCAAGCGGGCGATGAGCTTCTCGTAGTGTTTCTTGACGAACTCGTCGAAGTAGGAAGTCAGAATCTTGCGGGCCAGGCGCCGTGCCCGCGAATCGACGGGCATCTGGTTCATCTGCAACAGCAAGCATTCGCGCAAATTGCGCGCCCCGACGCCGGCCGGCTCCAGCTCGTGGATGATGCCCAGCAACCGCTCCAGCTCCCCGGCCGTGGTCTCGATGCCGACCGAAAAAGCGATGTCGTCGGCGATGGATTCGAGGTCGCGGCGCAGATAGCCGTCCTCGTCGATGCTGCCGATCAGGTAAACGGCCAAGCGCATGTCGCGCTCCGAAAGGTTGCGGAAGCGGAGCTGCTCGACCAAATACTCCTGCAACGACCGCCCCCCGGTAAGGAAGACGGGACGCTGCTTGTCGTCCTTGGAGTAGTTGTTGATGCGGCTCTTGTAGGCCGGGGTGTCGTCCTCGCGCAAATACTCCTCGACCGAAATCTGCTGCGGCTCGGTCTCCTCCTCGGCCGTGCGCTCCTCCTCTTCGAGCACGATGTTGTCCTCGATCTCCCGCTTGATGCGCTGTTCGAGCTGCACGGTGGGCAACTCCAGCAGCTTGATCATCTGGATCTGCTGCGGAGAGAGTTTCTGCTGAAGCGAAAGAACCTGTTTCTGGTTGATGGCCATATTGCTGCCGGATGTAAAATTAAAAACGCAAAATTAAAAATCTCTTCGTGCGCCGCAACCCGAAAAGGCGGAATCCGCCGGGAGAAACGGCCCCCGAACCCCGGTTTCCGGCCGGGCGGCATGCCGATTCCCCGAATTTTTAATTCTTGACTTTTAATTTTAGAAGTCGGCGTGCTGCGGCGTGCGCGGGAAAGGCTGCACATCGCGGATGTTGGTCAGACCCGTGACGAAAATCAAGAGCCTGTCGAAGCCCAGACCGAATCCGGAGTGCGGAGCCGAACCCCAGCGGCGCGTATCCAGATACCACCAGAGTTCCCGCTCGTTCATTCCGAGTTCCTTCACCCTTGCACAGAGTTTGCCATAATCGGCCTCGCGCTCCGAACCGCCGATAATCTCGCCTATTCCGGGGAACAAGACGTCCATTCCGCGCACGGTCTTGCCGTCGTCGTTCTGCTTCATGTAGAAAGCCTTGATCTCCTTGGGATAGTCGATCAGGATCACGGGGCGCTTGAAATGCTCCTCCACCAGGTAGCGTTCATGCTCCGACTGGAGGTCGCAGCCCCAGTCGCACGGGAACTCGAACTTGCGGCCCGAAGCCTTGAGGATGTCGACGGCCTCGGTATAGGTCAGCCGCTTGAAATCGTTGGCGACCACGAACTCCAGGCGCTCCAGCAACTTGGGGTCCCACATCTTGTTCATGAATTCGAGGTCTTCGCGGCAGTTATCCAACGCGTAGCGGATCAGATACTTGAGGAAGTCCTCGGCCAGCTCCATGTTGTCCTCCAGCTCGAAGAACGCGGCCTCGGGTTCGATCATCCAGAACTCCGAAGCGTGACGCGGCGTGTTGGAGTTCTCGGCGCGGAACGTGGGGCCGAAAGTGTAGATGCGGCCCAGCGCCAGAGCGCCCAACTCACCCTCCAGCTGCCCGGAGACTGTAAGGTTGCAGGGCTTGCCGAAGAAATCCTGCGCATAGTCGATCTTGCCCTCCTCGGTCTTGGGCGGGTTGGCCATGTCGAGCGTCGTGACCTGGAACATGGCGCCGGCACCCTCGCAGTCGGAGGCGGTGATGATAGGGGTATGGAAGTAGTAGAAGCCGTTCTTGTTGAAATACTCGTGGATGGCGTAGGCCATAGCGTGGCGGATGCGCAGCACGGCGCCGAACGTATTGGTACGCGGACGCAGGTAGGCGATGTCGCGCAAGAATTCGAGCGAATGGCCCTTCTTCTGCAAGGGGTAGCTCTCGGGGTCGGCCGTGCCGTAGACCTCGATGCGCTCGGCCTGCACCTCGACGCCCTGCCCCGAACCGGGCGAGGCAACCAGGCGTCCGTCGACCCTCAGGCAGGCACCCGTGGTGACGGGTTTCAAAGTCTCCTCGGCGATCTTCGCAAGATCGACCACCACCTGGATGTTGGCCGCGCAAGACCCGTCGTTCAAGGCGATGAACGCCACGTTCTTGTTGCCGCGCTTGGTGCGCACCCAACCCTTGACGACGATATCGGCGTCGACGACGCCCGACTTCAGAATCTCTGCAATTCTCTGCGTTTTCATGACGATGTGTTATGCTTTTCCGAATTCACAAAGATAGTCGTTATTTGCGATTTGTCAAAAAAAAAGTACCTTTGTCCGATCTATATACCTATAGCGTACGATGAAACGGACGACACTATTTTTGCTGGCGGTGACGGGAGTCTGGAACCTTGCAGGACAGCCCTCCGCACGCATCCATCGCACCGAGACCCTCCCCTATGCCACGCGCCACGACGCCGAAGCCCGCAACCGCGCCGCTTCGGGCCACGCGATCGACTTCCGGCCCGAGGCCGAAAGCCCTGCCGCACTGCAACAACGGATCGAAATCCCCTATGTCTGGACGGACGGCTGCGTCTACCTCCATATCGAAAACGCCCCGGCGCCCTATACGCTGCGGGTCAACGGCCGGGAAGTCGCCGCGGCAGACGATCCGCTGACGCCTGCCGAATTCGACCTCACGCCCTGCATCCATCAGGGCATCAACGACTTCGAAGTGTCGCTCCGCCCCGGCGACGCCAAGCTGGACACCCCCCGTGCGGTGCGCCGTCCCGCGTTCGAGGGCAGCTGCCTCTACTACCAGAACAAGCGGTCGATCCGCGACTTCGAAATCGCGCTCGTGCCCGACACGCTGGGCCGCAACTTCGCCATGCTCGATCTGAAGATCGTGGCGCAAAACGGATTCAACTACGACGAGACGGTCGAGGTGGGCTACGACATCTATTCGCCGCAGGGCAAACTGCTGGATTTCGACATCCGGCCCGTCGCGGTCGCAGGCCGCTCGACCGACACGGTGCGCTTCACGCCCTTCATCTACCATGCCTACGACAACAAGTGGGAACCCTCGGGCAAGAATCCGCCGCTCTACAAGGTGATGCTCTTCACGCGCCGCGACGGCACCTACAAGGAGTACATGCCGCTCAAAATCGGCTTCGGCAAGACCGAGCTGGCCGACGGACAACTTGTACGATTCGGCAAACCCATAAAGCTCAATGCTTTCCGCTACAATGCCGACGCCGATGCCAAGACGACCTCCGCCCGTCTGCTGGCGCTCCGCAAGCAGGGCTACAATACCGTGGCGCCCGACTATCCGCAGCCCGACTGGTTCTACGGTCTCTGCGACGAACTGGGACTCTACGTCATCGACCGGGCGAACATCCATGCCCCGGAAAAACGCGACGACCGCCGCGCGGGCGGCACGCCGTCGAACGACCCGGCGCTGGCCGACGAATACCTGGAGCGCGTCAAGGCGATGTACTACCGTTCGCGCAACCACACCTGCGTGGCGGCCTACGCGCTGGGCGGCGAAGCGGGCAACGGCTACTGCATGTACAAGGCTTACCAATGGCTCAAGTCGGTAGAACATGCCCGTCCGGTGCTCTGCGTCGATGCCGACGGGGAATGGAACACGGACTTATAAAAATGACTTTAGAACTGATCGTCATAGGCAAAACCGACTCGAAAGAAGTGGCCGCGCTGGTGGAGGCATACGCCCGGCGCGTGAACCATTATTGCAAGTTCTCGATCACGGTGCTGCCCGACCTCAAGGAGACGAAGAAGCTGACCGCCCGCCAGCAGTCGGCAGCCGAAGGCGCGGCGATCCTGCGCCAGCTCGCCGACGGCGACTACGTGACCCTGCTCGACGAACGGGGCGAGGAGATGCGCTCGGTGGAATTCGCCGGCTGGCTGCAAAAACGCATGAACAGCGGTGTGAAACGGCTGGCGATGGTGATCGGCGGCCCCTACGGCTTCTCGGACGAGGTCTACGCCCGGGCCGACGCCCGGCTGTCGCTCTCGCGCATGACCTTCTCCCACCAGATCGTGCGGGCGATCTTCGCCGAGCAGATCTACCGCGCCTTCACGATCCTGAACAACGAACCCTATCATCACGAATAAGATGCGCCGCATGGCCTGCATAACCGCTCTGCTGCTGGCATCGCAGCTCCAGGCCCGTGCGGTCGCGGAAAACGCCGACGCCGACACGGTGATCGTCGTCGACAAGGTGCAGGTGACAGCCATCAAGCAAGGGCCGGTGCTGCGCACGCAGCCGGTCGCCGCGACGACCCTCGGCAGCCGGGCCGTAGCACAGGAACACGTGAACGCCGTGAAAAACCTCTCGCAACGCGTGCCCAACCTCCACATTCCAGACTACGGGTCGCGCATGACCTCCTCGATCTATGTACGCGGGCTGGGCGCACGGATCGACCAGCCGGTCATGGGGATGAACGTGGACAACGTGCCGGTGATGAACAAAGACAACTACGACGGCGAACTGGCCGACGTGGAGCGCATCGAAGTGCTGCGCGGCCCCCAGTCGACGCTCTACGGCCGCAACACGATGGGCGGCGTGATGAACATCTACACGCTCTCGCCCCTGAACTACCAAGGCACGCGCATACAAGCCGAATACGGCAGCGGCAACACCCTGCGTCTGCGGGCCGGAGTCTACGCCCGGCCGGCACCCGGACTGGGAACAGCCGTCTCATGCTTCTACACCCGGTCGGACGGGTTTTTCAAGAACCTCGCCACCGGACGCATGTGCGACGGCGAGCAGTCGGGCGGCGGACGGCTCAAACTCCAATGGCGCAGCAAGAGCGGTCTGCGCATCGACAACACGCTGGCCTTTTCGGCGCTCGACCAGGGGGGCTACCCCTATGCCTATGCGGGCAAGGAGATCGTCCGCGACGGGGAGACGGTCATCCGGCCCGGCGAAATCCGCTACAACGACCCGGCAGGCTATCGTCGCACGACCTTGAGCGACGGAGTGACGATGCGCTACGACGCGAACGGCTACTCGGTCGCCTCGATCTTCTCCTACCAATATTCGGACGACGCGATGACGCTCGACCAGGACTTCCTGCCCCTCTCCTACTTCACGCTCCGCCAGGCCCGCACCGAACACACGGCGACCGGCGAGCTGGTTTTCCGCTCGCACGAGAGGGGGCGCTACCGCTGGATCGCGGGAGCCTTCGGCTTCTACCGTCATGCGACGATGCAGGCACCGGTACACTTCAAACGCACGGGCATCGAAGAACTGATTCTTGCGAACGCCAACTCCGGCCCGATCTTCCGCTACGACACCGACGCCCAGGAACTGCTGCTGGCCTCGGATTTCCGCAATCCGGCCTGGGGTGCGGCGCTCTACCACGAATCGAGCGTGAAGCTGGGCCGCTGGACGCTGACGGCCGGCATCCGGGCCGACTACGAACGTACGCGCCTGGCATATCGCAGCCGGGCGTCGCTCGACTACTCGCTCAGCATCGGGGGCGGCCCCGCAGGAGAGCACACCGCGACGATCGACGACCGCGACGCCCTGGCGCGTTCCTACCTGGAGCTTCTGCCCAAAGCGGCGGTCATGTATAGTTTCGACGAGGTGCACAACCTCTATTTCTCGGTGGCGAAAGGCTACAAGGCCGGCGGTTTCAACACCCAGATGTTCTCCGACATCCTCCAGGAGAAGCTCAAAGGCCGCATGGTCTCGGGCTTCGACACCTCCGACCCTGCAACGATGTCGTACGAACCCGAACACAGCTGGAATTTCGAACTGGGCGGCCACTTCCGCTGTGCGGAGGGGATCGTGCGGGGCGACTTCGCGCTCTTCTGGATCGAATGCCGCGACCAGCAGCTCACCGTATTCCCGCAGGGCGCCTCGACAGGCCGCATGATGACCAACGCGGGACGCTCGCGCTCGCGGGGCGGCGAAGCATCGCTCCAGATCGTCCCCCGCAACGACCTGGTTTTCGACATCGCCTACGGTTACACCGACGCCCGCTTCGTCCGTCACGACGACGGCAGGGAGGATTTCAGCGGCCGCCGCATCCCCTATGCCCCGGCCCACACGCTGTCGCTGGGGGCCGAATGGACGATCCCCACGGGCGTGAGCTGGCTGGGCGAGGTGGTGCTGCGGGCCGGTGCGCGCGGCGCGGGCCGCATCGAGTGGAACGAAGCCAACACGCTGCGGCAGCCTTTCTACCTGCTGGCCGACGCTTCGGTCCGGCTGCGCCACGACCGCTACACGCTCGGCTTCTGGGGCCGCAATTTGGGCGGGAAGCGATACGACGTCTTCTATTTCAGCTCGATGGGCAACGAATTCGTACAACGGGGACGCCCCCGAACCATGGGAATCACATTATCGATAAACATAGATTAAGATGAAAAAACTGCTTCTGCTTCTCTGCGCAGCCCTGGCTTTTGCAGCCTGCAACAACGATGACGACGAAATCCGCTTTGCAGAGACGAACACCAAGATCGAGAACGGCTCGCTGACGGGCAGCAACATGCACTTCTTCGGCACGGCGACCGCCACGGCCGCCAACGGCAGCGTCTACGTCGACCGGCAAGCCGAATTCGAATTCGCCGGGCTGAACGACTTCACGCTCTATATGCACCGCACGCGCTTCGCCGCAGCGATGCCGGCCCTCGAAATACGTCTCTACGCCCAACCTTACATCCCGGGCACGGGCGACGCCCTCTCGTTCGACCTGGAGCGCGTCGTGCCCGAAATGAGACTGCCCAACGAAGTCGGAGGAGGATATGCCTGGAAACCCATGGAGGCCTACACGCTCACCGGCGTCAAGGGTTCGGTCGACGGCGTGACATGCCGCGTGAGCTTTTCGTGCGACGTACCGGGACAAGGCGGCGCCCCAATGACCTATGAAGTGACCTACGAGGGCAAACTAAAAGAATAGAACCGAGAGAATCGTTGCGACCATAATAAATCAGATCATTTTTATATTATGAAACCCGAATACAAACCTTTTGTCGAAGAGTTGATCGAACTCTGCATCAAGGAAGACATCGGCGACGGCGACCACACGTCGCTCTGCTGCATCCCGGCTGACGAGCAGGGCCGCATGCGCCTGCTGTGCAAGCAGGAGGGAACCATCGCGGGCATCGAAATCGCCGAACTGGTACTGCGGCGCCTCGATCCCGAAGCGAAATTCGAACAGCTGCTCCGCGACGGCGACCGCGTGAAGCCGGGCGACGTGGCGTTCTACGTCTCGGGGCGCCTGCGCTCGCTGCTCCAGGCTGAACGCATCCTCCTGAACATCATGCAGCGCATGAGCGGCGTAGCCACGCAGACGGCGGTCTACGTAGCGCGTCTGGAAGGCCTGCACACCCGGGTGCTCGACACCCGCAAGACCACGCCCGGCATGCGCGTGCTGGACAAGATGGCCGTGAAGATCGGCGGCGGCGAGAACCACCGCATGGGGCTGTTCGACATGGTGCTGCTCAAGGACAACCACATCGACTTCGCCGGCGGCATCGGCAAGGCGATCCGCGGAGCGCGCGAATACCTGGCGGCCAAGGGCAAGACGATTCCGATCGAATGCGAAGTGCGCACGCTGGAGGATATCGACGAAGTGTTCGCCGCAGGAGGCGCCGACCGCATCATGTTCGACAACTTCACCCCGGCGATGACGCGCGAAGCGGTACGCAAGGTAGCCGGGCGCTGCGAAACCGAATCGAGCGGCGGCATCACGCTGGAGAACCTGCGCGAATATGCCGAATGCGGCGTGGACTTCATCTCCGTGGGTGCGCTGACCCACCAGATCAAGTCGCTCGACATGTCGCTCAAGGCCTGCGAATAACCTTTCCGGTCTATGCGAAGAATACTTCATACGCCGCCGGCGCTGCTGCTGCGCCGCATGGCTCTGGTCTATTTAGTGCTGTGGATCTGCCGGACGGTCTTCTACCTCTGCAACAGGGAACAGATCGGCGCCATAGGCCTGCACGAAGCGGGAGCGTTGCTGCGCGGAGCGCTGCTGTTCGACACCGTGTCGGTAATCTACGCCAACGGCATCTTCATCCTGCTGTCGCTGGTGCCGTTCGAATTCAGGTGCCGTGCGGCCTACCGGAAAATGCTTTTCTGGTACTACGTCGTCGCCAACTTCTTATCGATCGTCGCCGCCAACCTCGCCGACGCGGTTTATTTCCGCTACACGCAGAAACGCTTCACGGCCGACGAAATATTCTTCGCAGAGAACGACAACTCGCTGCTGCTGGCGGCCAAGTTCATGGCGGAAAACTGGCCGCTGCTGCTGGCGGCGCTGGCGTTGCTGGCTCTGCTCATATATGGCTACGGGCGCAAGGCGCCCTGCCAGTCGATCTTGCGCCCGGGCTGGAGCTTCTACGCAGCCAATACGGCGATCTTCGCGCTGGCGGCCGGGTTGTGCATAGCGGGCATGCGGGGCGGATTCACCCGCGCCACGCGTCCGGTCACGCTCTCCAACGCCACCCTCTACACGGCCGATCCGGCCAAGGCGAACCTCATCTTGAGCAACCCGTTCTGCATCCTGCGCACGGTCGGCCAGGCGGGCAAAGTGCGTTACCGCAAGGATTTTTCGGACGATGACCTGCCGCGGCTTTTCACGCCCGAACACTGGCCTGCGACCCAGGAAACTATCGGGAACGAGCTGCAAACCGATCGCGACTCCGCCTTGCCTGCCGGCACGGCGAACGGCATGTTGCGCGGCCGCAACGTGATGATCTTCATCATGGAGAGCATGTCGGCCGAACACTCGGCCCACCTGCGTCCCGACCTCTACGCGGGCCGGGACGAACCGGGATTCACGCCGTTTCTCGACTCGCTCATGCGCGAGGGGCTGACATTCAGCCGCATGTATGCCAACGGCACGCGCTCGATCCAAGCCATGCCCTCGATTCTGGGGAGCATCCCCTCGTTCAAAACGCCGTTCGTACTGATGCCCCAATCGCTGGGACGCAGCCGCCAGCTGCCGGCCATCCTGGCGTCGCAGGGCTACTCGACGCTCTTTTTCTGCGGCTCGGAACGCGGCTCGATGGGCTTCGGAGCCTATGCCCGGTCGGCAGGCATCGAGCGTCTGGTCAACCGCGAAGAATACGAAGCAGCCCACGGCACGAACGACTTCGACGGCTACTGGGGCATCTGGGACGAGGAGTTCCTGCAATTCGCAGGCGAAGAACTGGGCAAGACGCCGCAGCCTTTTTTCGGTGCGCTGTTCACCCTCTCGGCGCACCACCCGTTCGTGGTGCCGGAACGCTATGCGACCACGCTGCCCGAGGGCTACACGCGCATCCACAAAGGCGCAGCCTACGACGACCTGGCTTTCCGCCGTTTCTTCGAACGTTTCGCAGACACGGAGTGGTTCCGCCGCACGCTTTTTGTATTCGTGGCGGATCATGTATCGTCGGAAAAATGGGCGGCCGACACGCACGAATATCCCGGCAGCCACCACATCATCGGCTTTTTCTACACGCCCGACGGGGTGCTGCGCGGGCAAGTGGACGACATCGTCCAGCAGATCGACGTGATGCCCACGGTGCTGGGCCTGCTGGGCAACCGCGAACCCTACTTCGCATTCGGGCGCGACGTGCTGAACGAACCCGACCGGCCGCAGTGGGCTGTGAGCTACGACGCAGGATTCCGGGCACTGACCGGCGAGGGCGTGGCGGCGTTCGACGACGCATTGCCGCCGGCTCCCGACGCCGACCCGACGGAACTGCGCTTCCGGGCGCTGGTGCAACAATACTACGCCCATATCGAACGCAAAAGCTACGTGATCGATGATTGATTTCAAACCCCTGCGGCTCGAAGACCGGACGACGATCGAACGCTACACCCTGCCGTCGGGCGTCCGCAACTGCGACCTGGCGTTCGCCAACATGTACTGCTGGCAAGAGGTCTACCGCAGCGCCTGGGCCGAAGTGGAAGGTTTCCTCGTGATCCGCTTCCGCATCGACGGCGGCCCCCGCATCGGCTACATGCAACCGGTCGGGCCGGGCGACTTCGCGAAGATCGTCCCGACGCTGCGCGAAGACGCCCATGCCCACGGGCAGCGCCTGCGGCTCATCGGACTGACGGACGAGGGGTGCCGAATGATCCGCGACATGTACCGGGGAGCGTTCGCGTTCGCGTCGGATCGTGCGCTGGAGGACTACATCTACGATGCGGAGGAGCTGCGCACCCTGCCGGGCCGCCGCTACCAACCCAAGCGCAACCACATCAACCGCTTCCGGACGGAATATCCCGACTACCGCTACGAGGAACTGACACCCGACCGCCACGCGGAGTGCATGGCCCTCGAACGCGAATGGCGCCGCACCCACGAGGGACACACCTCGGAGCTGTGCGCCGAACAACGGGCCATGCAACGGGCTTTCGAACACTTCGACGCTCTGGGGCTGTGCGGCGGCTGTCTCTATGCGGGCAATCGGCTGGCGGCCTTTACCTACGGCTCGGCCGTGAACGAGACCACCTTCGTGACCCACGTCGAGAAGGCCGACACGGCATTCGACGGAGCCTTCACGGTCATCAACAAACTTTTTGCGGAACATCTGCCGGCCCGCTTCATACGGATCAACCGCGAAGAAGACCTGGGGATCGAGGGCCTGCGCCACGCCAAACTCTCCTACCACCCGACGGAACTGCTTCGCAAATATACGGCGATCCGCCTGCACGACGACGAAGCGGCCTGCAAGGAACTGTGGCAAGAGACGTTCGGCGACGACGACGCGTTCGTCGACGCATTCCTGATCCGCCACTACGACCGACGGCGCATGCTCTCGATCGAACGCGACGGACGGCTGGCGGCGATGCTGCATCTGCTGCCGTTCGACAGCGACGCAGGCCCTGTGGACTACATCTATGGCGTGGCGACGGCGGCGGAATACCGCAACCGGGGACTGGCGTCGCAGCTGCTGCGCGAAGCCCTGCGGCGGGCCGATGCACGCGGTGCGATGGCGCTGCTCATCCCGACACCGGGCGAAACGTGGCTGCGCGACTTCTACGGCCGATTCGGATTCGAGGGCGCCGTACCGGTGACGTTCCGCACGCCGGACGACTTCGACTTCGGCACAGGCGATCCGGCAACCGACATAGCGATGGTACGGCTGCACAATCCCGCCGCACCCCTGCCGGAAAAATTGGAATGCCGAAAACAAGAAAAATAGAAGATAGGGAAATTCCAAGCAAAACTTACGGGCAGGACGGAGTTGCACCATACCATCTCGACCGTGACCTTGCGAACTCCCAGCCCGACCACAACATTTCGAGTACACCCTCCCATCCGTAACATTGCGGGCACCGCCTTTCGTCTATAACATTTTCGCCCCTCCGTTCGAAACATTTAGGGCAAAATTTAGCCCGGCTTCTGCCGGGCTAAAACGTTTTAAAAAACGATTTAACATCTTTCCGCCGCACTCACAGCAGAATGTCCTATTTCCGCTTGCGCAGGAAACATTCGATGGTGTTTTCCATCAGGCAGCAGATCGTCATAGGCCCGACACCGCCGGGCACGGGCGTGATGACGGAGGCTTTGGGTTCGATGGCCGCGAAATCGACATCGCCGCACAGCTTGCCGCTCTCGGGATCGCGGTTGCCCCCGACGTCGATTACCACGGCACCCTCGGCCACCATGTCGGCCGTGACGAACTTCGGACGACCGATCGCGACAACAAGGATTTCGGCGCGGCGCGTCACCCCGGGCAGATCGCGCGTGCGGCTGTGAGCGACGGTCACAGTGGCGTTCTCATCCAACAGCAACTTCGCCACGGGCAATCCCACGATGTTGCTGCGCCCGATGACGACCGCCTCGCGGCCCGCGATGTCGACGCCCGCCGCCTTGAGCATCTTGATGATCCCCTTTGGCGTGCAGGGCAGCGTACAAGGCTGCTTCTGCCACAGGGCCGCCACGTTGAGCGGGTGGAAGCCGTCGACATCTTTCGATTTGTCGATAGCGGCGATGACGCGATCCTCGTCGATATGCTTCGGCAGGGGCAGCTGCACCAGAATGCCGTCGACCTCCGCGTCGGCGTTCAACCCGGCCACGATGTCGAGCAACTCCGCCTCGGAAATGGTCGCAGGCTTGCGGATCGTCGTGTTGCGGATGCCCACCTCGGCCGAAGCCTTGGCCTTGCCGGTCACGTAGCTGACGCTGCCGGGATCTTCGCCCACCAGAATCACCGCCAGATGGGGCACGCGCCCATATTTCGCGGGGAAAGTAGCCACTTCCGCCGCCATATCGGCCTTCAATTTGGCCGAAAGTTCCTTACCGCTGATAATCATATCGTAATCACATAATTAGACAATTCCTTCGCTCTATTCATACCCGGCAGCAGCACGCCGTTCCATCCTGTCACGCTGCATTCGCCCGGGCCGGCTGCGGGGGTCGCATCTCCGATGCGAGCCGGCCCCGGTCGCAAGGTCTTGCGACCTTGCAATCCGAAAGGGAAGCATACCCCCTCCGATCCTTAACGGTGAACCGTAATTTCCTCCAACGCCCAATGACCGATGTCGGAGCGGTGGAAGAGGTTGTCGCAGTCGATGCGGGCCACGTCGGCGAGTGCTTTTTCGCGAGCTTCGGCCAGCGTCGCACCACGCCCCACGACGAAAAGCACACGTCCGCCGGCCGTCACTACGCGTCCGCCCTCGGCCCGGGTGCCCATGTGGTAGACCGAGCCTCCGATGCGCTCCAACCCCTCGATCGGATGCCCTTTTTCATAAGCCTCGGGATAACCTTTCGATGCGAGCACGATGCCCAGAGTGACGAAATCGTGCCACTCCAACGTAGCATCGCACCCGTCGGCCACGGCACAAAAGATGTCGACGATATCGCTTTTCAGACGCGGCAACACGACCTCGGTCTCGGGGTCGCCGAAGCGGGCGTTGAACTCGATGACCCGGATGCCCTGCGCGGTCTTCATCAATCCGCCGTAGAGCACCCCCTGGAACGGGCACCCCTCGGCGACCATGGCGTCGGCCACGGGCTGCATGATATGCTCCAAAGCATGGCGTTCGTCGTCCTTCGTGATGAACGGCACCGGCGAATAAGCCCCCATGCCGCCCGTGTTCGGTCCCTTGTCGCCGTCGAAAGCCCGCTTGTGATCCTGCGCGAGCACCATCGGCCACACGCGGTGCCCCGAGACGAAGCACATGAACGAGAATTCGGGGCCTTCGAGATAATCCTCCACGACGACCTTGCCCTGGCCGAACTTGTCGTCGAGGAGCATGTCGCGCAAAGCGGCGTCGGCCTCCTCGGCACTCTGCGCGATGACGACGCCCTTGCCAGCGGCCAACCCGTCGTATTTCAACACGGCGGGAAAGGGGCGCGCCATGACGTATTCCCGGGCCGCGCCATACTCCGTAAAGGCCTTGAAGCCGGCCGTCGGGATGCTGTATTTCGCCATCAACTCCTTGGCGAACTCCTTGGACGACTCGATGCGTGCGGCGGCCTTCGTCGGGCCGAAAATCCGCAACCCTGCGGCCCGGAACGCATCGACGACTCCGGCAGCCAACGCCGCCTCAGGCCCCACGACCGTAAGACCGATCCCCTCGGCCGCAGCGAAGTCGCGCAACCGTTCGACCTCGGTCTCGCGGATGGCCACGCACTCGGCCTGCCGCGCGATACCGGCATTGCCGGGTGCGCAGAACAACTTGTCGACCTGCGGCGAACGGGTCAACGCATCGACGATGGCGTGCTCACGACCGCCGGAACCGATAACAAGAACTTTCATAAGATCAATGTTTGAAGTGACGCTCGCCCACGAACATCATGGCGATACCCTTTTCGTCGACCTTGCGGATCGAATCCTCGTCGCGCACCGAACCGCCCGGCTGGACGATGGCCGCAACGCCGTACTCGGCCGCGAGGGCCACGCAATCGTCGAAGGGGAAAAACCCGTCCGAAGCGAGAACGAGACCCTCGGCGAAACCGGCGGCCTGCGCCTGCTTCAAGGCGATTTCAGCCGAGCCGATGCGGTTCATCTGACCGGCGCCGACACCCAACGTACGGCCGTCCTTGACGACGACGATGGCGTTGGACTTGACGTGCTTGACGATCCGCCAACCGAAATTGAGGTCGGCCAGCTGCGCGTCCGTGGGTTTCTTCGCCGTGACGCACATGTCGGCGGCAACGGGACGCGTAGCGACGTCCAACTCCTGCACCAACAATCCGCCGTTGACGCTCGCATACTGCCGCGGCGCTCCCTCGCCGCGCGTCATGTCGACCTCCAAAAGCCGCAGGTTCTTCTTGGCGCAGAGCACTTCGAGCGCCCCCTCGTCGAACTTGGGCGCCATGATGATCTCCAAGAAAACGGGCTTCATCAACTCGGCGACCTCGCGGGTGACGGTGCGATTGGTGGCGACGATGCCGCCGAAAATCGACACCTTGTCCGCTTCGTAAGCCTTGCGCCATGCGTCGACGACATCGGTCCCCACGGCGGCACCGCAAGGATTCATATGCTTGAGACCGACGCAGAACGGAGCGTCGAACTCGCGGACGATGCACAACGCGGCATTGGCATCCTGGATGTTGTTGTAGGACAACTCCTTGCCATTGAGCTGGCGGGCGAAAGCGAGCGAATAAGGAACGCAGGCGCCCTCGCGATAGAACTTGGCCGACTGGTGGGGATTCTCACCGTAGCGCAACGACTGCACGAGGTCGAATTCGAGGAACAACTTCTCGTCGAGACCGGCCTGCGCGCGCATGTAGGTCGCAATCATGGCGTCGTATTGCGCGGTATGAGTATAGGCCTTGGCGGAAAGTTTCAGCCGGGTCTCCTTGGCGGTATTGCCGCCGGCGGATATTTCATCCAGAATCTGGGCATAATCCGCCGGGTCGCATACGACCGTGACGTCGGCCCAGTTCTTGGCGGCGGAACGCAACATGGAGGGACCGCCGATGTCGATATTCTCGATGGCGTCCTCCATCTTGACATCGGGCTTGGCGATCGTCTCGCGGAACGGATAGAGGTTGACGCACACCAGGTCGATGAAACCGATGCCGTTGTCCTTCAAGGCTTTGACATGTCCGGGATCGTCGCGGCGCGCCAGCAGGCCGCCGTGCACCTTGGGATGGAGCGTCTTGACTCGTCCGTCGCAGATCTCGGGGAATCCGGTCACGTCGCTGATATTTACCACCTCGACGCCGCTGTCGCGCAGCAGGTTCATCGTACCGCCCGTGGCGATCACCTCCCAACCCTGCTGACGCAGGCTCCGGGCGAACTCCACGACGCCGGTTTTGTCGCTTACACTGATTAAAGCACGCATATTTATTTATTGTTCAATATTTTACCTATCGTTTCTACATAAAGCGGATACTCCGTGGCATGCACCATGGCTTCCAACTCGGCGAGGTCGCGGCCGTAGTACTCGAAGGCCCGCTGGGCGACGATCGGCCCGCCGTCGAGCGTGGCGTCGACCCGATGGATCGTCACGCCGAAGACCTTGACACCGTAGTCGAGCGCCTGCTCGATGGCATGCGCACCGCGAAAAGCCGGCAACAACGACGGATGGACGTTGATGATCCGCCCGCCGTAAGCGCCCAACAAGACATCGCCGACGATACGCATGTAACCGGCCAAGCAGACCAACTCGACGCCGGCAGCATCGAGCAACGCCACAATTTCGCGCTCGAAATCGGCCTTGGAAGCGTAATCGCGAGGCGAGAAAACGAAAGTCTCGACCCCATGCGCGGCGGCCCGCTCCACGACCCGGGCGCCGGGCTTGTCGCAGACCATCAACACCACCCGGGCATCCAGCACGCCCTGCTCGCAAGCCTGGACGATGGCCTCGAAATTGGTGCCGCTGCCGCTGGCGAAAACTGCAAGTCTGTGCATGGCCCTATCGGATCGTGACACCCGGGGTGTCGGTTATGCGCCCGATGACCGACGCACGCTCGCCGCAAGCGGCGAGGATCTCGACGGCCTGCTGCGCCTCGCTCCGGTCGAGAGCGACGACCATGCCGATGCCCATGTTGAAGATGTTGAACATCTCGCGATGAGGAATCTTGCCGTATTTTTCGAGGAAACGGAACACGGGCAGGATTTCCCATGCGCCCTCCTCGATTTCGATGCCCTGGCTGCCGCGGAGGATGCGCGGAATGTTCTCGTCGAAACCGCCGCCCGTGATGTGAGCGATGCCGTGGACATCGCACTGGCGGATCACCTCCAACATCTGCCGGACATAGATCCGGGTAGGCGTGAGCAAGACCTCGCCCAACGACTTGCCGGACAACTCGGGATAACTCTCGGTCAAGCTCAACCCGTTGTCGCCGACGATCTTGCGCACGAGGCTGAACCCGTTGGAATGGACGCCGCTGGAAGCGACGCCGACCAACACGTCGCCGGCCTTGACCTTCGAACCGTCGATCAACTTTTTCTTCTCGACGACGCCCACGGTAAAGCCTGCGATATCGTACTCGCCCTCGGCATACATGCCGGGCATTTCGGCCGTTTCGCCGCCGACCAAAGCGCAGCCGGCCTGCCGGCACCCCTCGGCGACGCCGGAGACGATGGCCTCGATCTTCTTCGGCTCGTTGTGCCCGACGGCGATGTAATCGAGAAACAACAACGGCTCGGCGCCCTGCGCCAGAACGTCGTTGACGCACATGGCCACGGCGTCGATGCCGATCGTATCGTGCTTGTCCATGGCGAAGGCCAACTTCAACTTGGTGCCCACGCCGTCGGTGCCGCTGACCAGCACCGGCTCCTCGATCCGGAGCGCCGAGAGGTCGAACATGCCGCCGAAAGCCCCGATGCTGCCCATCACGCCCAGACGCGCCGTGGACTCGACATGCCTGCGGATGCGCCGCACCGACTCGTAACCTGCTTCGAGGCTGACCCCGGCCTTTTCATAACTTTGTGCCATAAAAAATTCTATTTCTTATACTTAAACATTCGCCTAAAATTTACCGTCCTTGTTGGCCTCCTCGCGGGCAGTATAAAGCGCCGTGGGATAACGCCCGGTGAAACAAGCCGTGCACAACTCGCCGCGCCCGCCGGCTGCGAAGAGCGCCTTCTCGGAGAGGAACGCCAACGTATCGGCCCCGATCTCCCGGCGCACGCCCTCGACATCGAGACGCGCGGAAATCAACTCGTCGTAAGTCGAAGTGTCGACGCCGTAGAAACACGGATCGGTCATGGGCGGCGACGCGATGCGCACATGCACCTCGGTAGCCCCGGCGTCGCGCAACATGCCGACGATGCGCCGCGAAGTGGTGCCCCGCACGATCGAATCGTCGATCAACACGACGCGCTTGCCGCGGACGATGCTCCGCACGGCCGAGAGCTTCATCCTTACGCCCTTCTCGCGCATGGCCTGCGAAGGCTGGATGAAGGTGCGGGCGATGTACTTGTTCTTGATAAGTCCCATTTCGTAGGGCAGACCGCTCGCCTCGGCATAACCCATGGCGGCGCTGAGGCTCGAATCGGGCACCCCGACGACGATGTCGGCCGGAGCGGGAGCCTCGGCGAAGAGCAGGCGCCCCGACTCCTTGCGGAAAGCATGGACGTTGCACCCCTCGATGTCGCTGTCGGGACGCGCGAAGTAGATATACTCCATGGCGCACATCTGCCGCCGCTTGTACTGCGAATAATCGGTGGAACGGATGCCGTGGGCGTCGATAGTCACCACTTCGCCCGGCTCGACGTCGCGCACGAACTCGGCACCCAGGACGTCGAACGCACAAGTCTCGCTGGAGAGGACGTAACCGTCGCCCAGACGCCCGATGGACAAGGGTCGCAAGCCGTACTTGTCGCGGCAGGCGTAGATGCGGTTGGCCGTCATGATGAGAAAGGCGAAAGCCCCTTCGAGCATGTTGAGCGCATCGATGATGGAAAAGATGCGCGGCCGGTCACGGTACTTGGTCTCCTTCTTGATGAGATGGGCGAGCACCTCGCTGTCGGACGACGACTGGAAAAGGCTGCCCTTGTTTTCGAGGTAATCGCGCAACTGTTCGGAGTTGACGATATTGCCGTTATGCGCCAAGGCGAAGTCGCCCGAATTGTGGCGGAACATGAACGGCTGCACGTTCTCGATGCCGCCGCCGCCCGCCGTGGAATAACGCACGTGGCCGATGGCCATGCTGCCGGCGAGCGCCGACAAAGCCGGCTCCTTGAAGACCTCGGTGACCAGCCCCTCGCCCTTGATGCGGCGGAGCTTGCCGCCGTTGTCGACGCTGACGATGCCGCAACCCTCCTGCCCACGGTGCTGCAAGGCATGCAGACCATAGTAGGCGAGCGACGCCGCATCGGGCACGCCGTAGATGCCGAACACGCCGCACTCCTCGTGCAACTCCCTGTCGATCATAGGATTGACCATTACCCTACTCCGTGATTTTGCGCAAACGCTCCAGAATCTCTTCGTAAGCCTCGCGCACCTTGCCCAGGTCGCGGCGGAAACGATCCTTGTCGAGCTTCTCGTTGGTCGCGGCGTCCCACAAGCGGCAGGTGTCGGGCGACACCTCGTCGGCCAGGACGATCTGCCCGTCGGAAGTCTTGCCGAACTCGATCTTGAAGTCGATCAACCGAATGTTCATCCGCGCGAACAACCCTTTGAGCACGTCGTTGATCTTGGCGGTCATCTTATAGATGGTGTCCAGCTCCTCGTAGGTGGCGGCGCCGAGCGCCACGGCGTGGTGGTCGTTGATCAGGGGATCGCCCAGCTCGTCCTTCTTGTAACAGATGTCGAAGATGACGTTCGAAGGCTCGGTACCCTCCTCGATGCCGAGACGCTGGGCCATCGACCCGGCGATGACGTTGCGCACGATGACCTCCAGGGGAACGATCGAGACCTTGCGGCACACCTGGTCGCGGTCGTTGATGGTCTCGATATAATGCGTCGGAACGCCGGCCTTGTGCAGCTCCTTGAAAATCAAGGTCGAAATGGCGTTATTCAAGACGCCCTTGTTCTCGATGGTCGCCTTCTTGACGTTGTTGAACGCCGTGGCGGCATCCTTGTAATGGATGATGATCTTGTCGGGATCGTCGGTCAAGAAAACTTGTTTTGCCTTGCCCTCGTAGAGCATTTCGAGCTGTTTCATAAATTTGAAATTTTATATTGTCGTATTGTTCTTTCTGAAATATTTTACCGCATTCTCGAACAAAGCCTGCTCCTTGTTGCCGGCGATGTTCTTGAAGAGATGCTCCTCCCAACGCTCGGTATGGCCCATCTTGCCCAGGATGCGCCCGTCGCGCGAGAGGATGCCCTCGATGGCGTAAGACGAACCGTTGGGGTTCCACGGCGCGGCGGCCGTAGGCTCCCCGTCGGGGCCGACGTACTGGAAAGCGACCTGCCCGGCGTCGAAAAGCTCGCGCGCCAACTCCTCGCCGACGACGAACTTGCCCTCGCCGTGGCTCACGGCGATGCTATGCAGCTCGCCCGGCGCGAAACCGCTCAACCAAGGCGACGCGGTCGAGACGACGCGCGTAGTGACGATCTGGGAAATATGCCGGTTGATGTCGTTGCGGAAGAGCGTGGGCGACTCGCGCGTGACCATGCCCAGACGCCCGTAAGGCAACAATCCGGACTTGACCAGCGCCTGGAAGCCGTTGCAGATGCCGAGGATGAGGCCGCCGCGGTCGAGAAGCGCATGGACAGCCTCTCTGATATCCTTGTTGTTGAGCACGTTGACTATGAATTTGGCGCTGCCGTCGGGTTCGTCGCCGGCAGAGAAGCCGCCGCTGAACACGAGGATGTGGCAACGGTCGATGCAAGCCCGCATCCGGTCGATCGAACGCAGGATGTCGTCGCCGGCGATGTTGCACAACACGCTCGTCTCGACCCGGGCGCCGGCCCGGCGGAACGCCTTGGCGGTGTCGTAGTCGCAGTTGGTGCCGGGGAAGACGGGCAGGCAGACGATCGGATGCTCGACGGCGGGACCGGGATACTCGACCGCGCCGGTGCGGGGTGCGCCGGTCATGATGCCGGTCCGGTTGTCGCCCTTGTCGGGGTAGACCGTGGCGAAACGCTCGGTATTGGCGCGATAAAGCCCGTCGAGCGGCAGACGCACGCCGTTGACGGTCAAAGCGGCATCCTCGACGGTCCGACCGAGGAATTCGGCATCGGGGAACTCCAGCTCGCCGTCGCACTCGACCAGAATCGAACCATAGGCGTATTCGTAGAGCCGCTCTTCGTCCATCGTGATGCAGGCGCCCACCTCGTTGCCGAAAGCCATTTTGGCCAGACCCTCGGCGACGCCGCCGAAACCGACCGACCAGGCGGCGACGATGCGCCCGGCCTCGATCTGCCCGCTGACGAACGCGAAGTTGCGCTTGAGCTGCTCGGTATCGGGCATGAAATTCTCGCGCGGCGTATGGCGCACGAGGTAGATCCGGTTGCCGGGCCGCTTGAAATCGGTGGAGATGACCTTGACGGCATCGACCGTAGTGATGCCGAACGCCATCAACATGGGCGGCACGTCGATATCCTGGAACGTACCGGACATCGAATCCTTGCCGCCGATGGAGGGGAGACCCAACTCGACCTGCATACGCAAGGCGCCCAACAAAGCAGCCAACGGCTTGCCCCACGAACGGGGATCGCGGGTCATGCGCTCGAAATACTCTTGGTAGGAATAACGCATCTTGTCGTAACGCGCACCGGCGGCCACGACCTTGGCGGCCGCCTCGACCACGGCATAAGCTGCGCCGTGGTAGGGACTCCACGAAGCCACGAACGGGTTGTAACCGAAAGCCATGATGCTGGCCGTGCGGGTGAAACCGTCGACGGGGAGCTTCTGCACCGAGACCTGCGTCTCGCTGCGCTGCGTACGTCCGCCGAAAGGCATCAACACGGTAGAACGGCCGATGGTCGAATCGAACATCTCGACCAGACCGCGCTGCGAAAGCACGTTGCTGTCATTGAGGTTGTTGGCGAAACGCGCGGCCAAGTCGCCGCCCTCCAGCACACGCGCGAACGGATTTTTCTCCTCCACGGCGCCGATCTGCGCCTCGGCGAAATGCTTCGCACCGGCCGAATCGATGAACTCGCGGCTGAGGTCGACGACCTTGCGGCCGCCGCAGAACATCCGCATGCGGCCCGAATCGGTGACATCGGCCACCTCGACGGCCTCGATGTTCTCCTGACGGCAATATTCCATGAACGCCGCGACATCCTGCGGCTCGACCACCACGGCCATGCGCTCCTGCGACTCGCTGATGGCCAACTCCGTAGCGTTCAATCCGCTGTATTTGGTCTTCACGCGGTCGAGGTAGATATCCAACCCGTCGGCCAACTCGCCGATGGCGACGCTGACGCCGCCGGCGCCGAAGTCGTTGGATTTCTTGATGAGCCGCGTTACCTCCGGACGGCGGAACAACCGCTCCAATTTGCGCTCCTCGGGGGCATTGCCCTTCTGCACCTCGCTGCCGCACGTTTCGAGCGAACGCGAATCGTGCTCCTTGGACGAACCCGTAGCACCGCCGATGCCGTCGCGCCCGGTACGTCCGCCCAACATGACGATCCGGTCGCCGGGCGCGGGCGCCTCGCGCCGCACGTTCTCGGCCTTGACGGCCCCGACGACGGCGCCGACCTCCAGACGCTTGGCGACATAATTATTATGGTAAATCTCGCGCACATGGGTGGTCGCCAGACCGATCTGGTTGCCGTAGCTGGAGTAACCGGCGGCCGCCTTGCGCGAAATGACGCTCTGGGGCAACTTGCCGGGAAGCGTCTCGCTTACCTTGCGGTAGATGTCGCCCGCGCCGGTCACGCGCATGGCCTGGTAGACGTAGCTGCGCCCCGACAACGGGTCGCGGATGGCGCCGCCGAGGCATGTCGAAGCCCCGCCGAACGGCTCGATCTCGGTGGGATGGTTGTGCGTCTCGTTCTTGAACTGCAAGAGCCACTGCTCGGTGCTGCCGTCGACATCGACGTCGACGAAGACCGAACAAGCGTTGTTCTCGTCGCTGACCTCCAGATCGTCGAGCAGGCCGCGCTGCCGCAGACAACGGGCGCCGATGGTGGCGATGTCCATGAGACAAAGGCTCTTATGCTCGCGGCCCAGTTCGCGGCGGATATTGAGGTAGAGCGCCAGCGAATCCTCTAACTCGCCCTTGAGGAACGACTCCTCGACGACGATGCCGGTAAGCTCGGTGGTGAAAGTGGTATGGCGGCAATGGTCGCTCCAATAAGTATCGAGGATGCGCAACTCGGTCTCGAACGGATCGCGCCCCTCCTCGCGGAAGTAACGCACGACCTCGCGCAAGTCGTCGGCGTTCATGGCCAGACCGTAGTGATTGCAACAAGCATGAAGCTCGGCATCGTCCATGTCGCGGAAGCCCTCCAGCACCTCGACGGGCTTGACCTCGGCCTGCTCCATGTCGCTCAACACGGCGAGGTCTTTCTCGCGCGACTCGACAGCATTGATGCAATAATGCTTGATCCGGGCCAAGTCGGCGTCGGAGAGGTCGGGATCGAACAACAACAACCGCGACGAACGGATGCGCACGTCGGCGGCGGGGTCGATCAACCGCACGCAATCGACAGCCGAAGCGGCCCGCTGATCGAACTGTCCGGGCAGGAACTCGATGGCGACGAACCGATGGCCGCTCAAATCGCACGTGTCGCTCACGGTGTCGGTGACGACCTCGCCGAAGACGGCATAACGGCTCTTTTCGAGCAACTCGGGCGTGAAGCCGAACAAGTCGTAGACGTTCAACAACCGCAACGACCGCAGGGAAAGCCCCAGATCGGCGTTCAACTCGCGCCGCAGGCTCTCGGCCTCGACCTGGAAACGGGGAAGTTTTTCGACGAAAATACGATAATCACTCATATCTTGGTTTATTCTTATTTCACAAACTTATCGCTCCATCGCCGGGCATACCCGGCGGCATCTGACCCGACGAACACGATGTGGCCCATCTTCCGCTTGGGACGGGACTCGGACTTGCCATAGAGGTGGACGAAGACCCCCTCGTACCCCTCGGCAGCGATCCGCCGGGCGGCATCGAGGTCTTGGCCGAGGATGTTCTTCATGACCGTGGGGGCGACCAGCCGCGGCTCCTCCAGCGGCAGGCCGACAAGAAAACGCACCAACTCGCGGAACTGGTTGGTGGAACACCCCTCGATCGTCCAATGGCCCGAATTATGGGGCCGCGGCGCCATCTCGTTGAAGTAGAAGCGGTCGCCCTTGACGAACAACTCGACGGCGAGGATGCCGACATAACCGCACTGCAACATGAAATCCCTGCCTGCGGCCTGCATACGGGCCGCCAACTCCGGCGAAACGTCTGCGGCCGGCACGAAACAAAGGTCGAGGATGCCGTCGCGGTGGACGTTGCACCCGACGGGAAAGACGACGACCTGCCGCCCGTCGGAGACCATCACGAGGCTGACCTCGAAATCGAAATCGACGAATGCCTCCAAAATACAAGGCACGGCCAGCAACGGAAGCGCACGCGACAGATCCTCCTCCGAACGCAGGACGGCCTGTCCGTGGCCGTCGTAACCCAAGGTGCGGGTTTTCAAGACGCACGGGAATCCGATTTCGGCAACGGCGCGCCGCAACGTCTCCTCGCTGTCGACGGGGCGGTAGTCGGGCGTATCGAACCCATGCTTGCGGGCGTTATCCTTCTCACGCAGGCGATCCTGCGAATCGTAGAGCGGCCGGAAACCCTGGGGAATATTGTATTTCTCTGCGAGGGGAATCAACACCTCGCCGGGCACGTTCTCGAACTCGTAGGTGACGGCGTCGCACTGGCGGCAAAGCTCCTCCAACGCCGCAGTATCGTCGTAAGCGGCGACGATCCGCCGGTCGCACGCGGCGAAAGCGGGCGCGTCGGGCGCCGGGTCGAGCGCCACGGTACGCACGCCCAGCAGCCGGGCCTGCTCCGCGATCATCAACCCCAACTGACCGCCTCCTATGATACCGACGGTCTTCATGGCAACTCGGTTTTCAACACGTCGTCGGTCTGCTTGGCACGGAACGCATCGAGCCGCGCGGCCAAAGCCTCGTTCTGCAAAGCGAGAATCGAAACGGCGAGCAGGGCGGCGTTCTTGGCGCCGTTGATGGCGGTCGTGGCGACGGGCACCCCGGCGGGCATCTGGACGATCGAAAGGAGCGAATCGAGACCGTTCAAAGCCCGGGACTTGACGGGCACCCCGACGACGGGCAACGAAGTCATGGCGGCGACCATGCCGGGCAGGTGGGCGGCGCCCCCGGCTCCGGCGATGATGACGCCGAGGCCCCGTTCACGCGCCGTGCGGGCGTAATCGCACAACAAATCGGGCGTGCGGTGGGCGCTGACGATCCGTTTCTCGAAATCGACGCCGAACGATTCGAGCGTCCGCACGGCGTCGGCCATTACCTCGTAATCGCTCGCCGAACCCATGATCACACCTACCTTCAAATGTTTCTCCATCTTATCGAACTATTCGTCTTTTCAGTCCATAAAAGGCGAACCGCCACGGCACGCATGTCCTGGCGGTTCGTATCTATCCGATCATCCTGCACACGGCCGCGCGCCGCTCCCGGGAACGCACGCGCGAAGCCTGTTGCAGATCCGGCGACAAGGCGCCGGCACCCTCGCGGCGCCGCTTGCGCTTACCCGATCCGATATGGTCGAAAACAATCATTGTGCGGATGAAATCAAGAAAACACTGAAAAACAACGATGCAAAAATAACGCATTCCGCCTGCACTTTCAACAACTCCGGACGGATTCTATCGACAATTTATTCACAAAATAGTCTCGCAATAGGCGCACCGGCAAATACCGTCGTCCCCGCGGCGCGCGAGGCGGTCGACATCCTCGGAAACGGAGATGCACCGCGGATTGGAACAAGCAGGGCCGTCGACGACGAACGGCTCGCCGAAGACGGGCGTGCGCTCGAAAGGACGGTTCTCGCCGGCCCACCCCAGCAAAGTGAGGATCAAAGCCATGCGCACGAATTTGCCGTTCTCGACCTGGCGGAAGTAAGCAGCGCGGGGATCGTTGTCGACGGCCCGCGCGATCTCGTTGACGCGCGGCAGCGGATGGAGGACGATCATCTCCTTGCGGGCGGTCTTCAACTTCTCGGGATCGAGCACGAAGCTGTCCTTCACGCGGTCGAACTCCTCCTGGTCGAGGAACCGCTCCTTCTGGACGCGGGTCATGTAGAGGATGTCCAACTCGGGCATCGCCTCCTCCAAAGTGCGCACCTCGCGGAACTCCAGGCCCGAACCGGCGCTCATTTCGTGGAGCATGTAATCAGGCAGGCGCAACTCCTGGGGCGAGATGAGGAAGATCTTGATCCCCTGGTAACGCGACAAAGCCTTGATGAGCGAATGGACGGTACGGCCGAACTTCAAGTCGCCGCAGAAACCGATCGTGAGGCGGTCGAGCCGCCCCTTCTCGCGCTTGATGGTCAACAAGTCGGTAAGAGTCTGGGTAGGATGCGCATGGCTGCCGTCGCCGGCGTTGATGACGGGAATGCCGGCATACTGCGACGCGACGAGCGGCGCACCCTCCTTGAAATGGCGCATGGCGATGATGTCGGCGAAACACCGGATGACGCGCACGGTGTCGGCGACGGTCTCCCCTTTGGAGACCGACGACGAAGCGGCATCGGAAAAACCGATGACCTGGCCGCCCAACTCCAACATGGCGGAAGTGAAACTCAAGCGGGTGCGGGTCGAAGGCTCGTAGAAGAGCGTAGCGAGCTTCTTACCGCGACAAGCCTGGCTAAATTTGGCCCGGTCGGCGATGATCTCCTCGGCCAAAGCGATGATCTGCCCGGTCTCCTCGACCGTCAGATCGGTAGGGTCTATCAAATGACGCATAAACTCGAATGATTGGCAATTCGGTTACTTCATCCACCGCTCGTCGGAGGGGTTGTCGCGGAAACGGAGCAGGCGCGCCTTGTCCTCGGGACGGATGTACCCCTCGGCGGCGGCGACCTCGACCAAAGCGTCGAGGTTGGAGAGGCTGTAGTTGACGACGCCGGCGGCTTGCATGCGGTCGATGCCTTTCTGCATGCCGTAGGTGAAGATCGACGCGACGCCCAAGACCTCGGCGCCCGCCTCGCGCAGGGCCTCGACGACCTCGATGCACGACCCGCCGGTGGAGATCAGGTCTTCGATGACGACGACCTTCTGCCCCTTTTCGAGCCGGCCCTCGATGCGGTTGCCGCGGCCGTGATCCTTGGCCCCGGAACGCACGTAACCCATAGGCAGGTCGAGCAGCGTGGCGGTGATGGCGGCATGGGCGATGCCGGCCGTGGAGGTACCCATCAGCACCTCGGCCCCGGGAAAATGCGTGCGGACGATCTCGGCCAAACCGGCCTCGACGTGCTTGCGCACCTCGACAGCGGTAAGCGTCAACCGGTTGTCGCAATAAATCGGGCTTTTGATGCCGCTGGCCCAGGTAAACGGCTGTCCGGGGCGCAGAAAGACGGCGCCGATGGACAGCAAATCTTTGGCGATAGATTTCTCCATAAAATCAAGTATATTCGGTTTTCGTTCTATTGCAATGCTTTCCGCAAAACCTGCTCCACCTCGTCGGGCATGATATCGCCCTCGTGGCACTTTACCTCGCCGACGTAGAAAGTGGGGACATAATAATAATCGTAGAAACCGGCCACCTCGGGCTGTTCCGACTCCTCGATGGTCTCGACCTCGACGTCCGCCAACTCGGGATAAGCGGCCTTGGCATCGGCGACATACTGCAACGCGCGCTTGCAGAAAGGACAACCGCGCAGATAAAAAAGTTTTACGGACTTCATACGTTCAATGCAAATCAATAGTGGATAATCGGAGTTCCGGCAAATCCTGTTCCCTATCGATTATTCATTTCCACAAAATTCTTCCACGCAACGGCGATAAGCAGCCACGGGATCGGGAGCGGCCGTGACGGGACGCCCGACGACGATGAAGTCCGAACCGATTTCGCGCGCCCGGGCGGGCGTGGTGACGCGCACCTGGTCGGCGACATCGCCGTCGGCGAAACGGATGCCGGGCGTGACGGTCAGGAAGCCGGCGCCGCATGCCTCGTGCACCATGCCGGCCTCCAGCGGCGAGCAGACCACGCCGTCGAGACCCGCCTCGCGGGTATTGCGGGCGTAGCGGACGATGGTGTCGTTGATCGAAGCGCCGATCAACAACTCCTGCTGCATGCGCTCCTCGCTGGTGGAGGTAAGCTGCGTCACGGCGATGAGCAAGGGCCGCGTGCCGTCCTCGCGCGTGAGACCCTCGCGGGCGGCGCGCATCATCTCGATGGTGCCGGCGGCGTGGACGTTGCACATGTCGACGTCGAGCCGCGACAACACGGCCATGGCCTTGCGGACGGTGTTGGGGATGTCGTGGAGCTTGAGATCGAGGAAAATACGGTGGCCCCGGCGCTTGATCTCGCGCACGATATCCGGTCCCTCGGCGTAGAAAAGCTCCATGCCGATCTTAAGAAAAGGTTTGCGCGCCTCGTCCTTGAAAAGATCGAGGAACCGGAAAGTATCCTCGGCCGACTTGAAGTCGCAGGCGATGATTACGTCTTTGTTATTCATATCGAAAAAATTTTATCTTGTCATTCGCCCGAACCGGCTGCGGGGGTCGCACCTCCGGTGCGAGCCGGCCCCGGGCGCAAGGCCAAAAGCCTTGCAAAATACAACACAGAAACGCGGCACCCGCCGCCTTCCGCATCTTAGTTTTCGCTTTGCACGATTCCTATGATGTCTTTCAGTCTTTCGATGCCGAGCCGTTCCATTTCGGCGGGCAGGGCCTCGACGATCTTCTTGCAGGCGAGAGGGTCGACGAGGTTGGCGGCGCCGACCTCGACGGCCGTAGCACCGGCCATCATCATCTCGATGACGTCGCGGGCCGACTGCACGCCGCCGCACCCGATGACGGGCACGCGGCACGCCTTGGCGACCTGGAAGACCATCCGCACGGCCACGGGGAAGATCGCCGGGCCGGAGAAGCCGCCCATCGTATTGGCGATGACGGGCTTGCGGCGCGCGATGTCGATACGCATGCCCAACAAAGTATTTATCAAGCACAAACCGTCGGCCCCGGCCTCCTCGCACGCCTTGGCGATCGAAACGATGTCGGTGACGTTGGGACTCAACTTGATGTAGACCGGCTTGGTCGTCACGGCCTTGACGGCGCGCGTGACCTCGGCGGCGGCTTCGGGCGAAGTGCCGAACGACATGCCGCCGTGCCGCACGTTGGGACACGAAACATTGACCTCGATCAACCCGACCTGCTCCTCCTTGTCGATGCGCTCGCAACAATAAGCGTACTCCTCGACGGAGAAGCCCGAGATGTTGGCGATGACGGGCTTGTGGAAAAACTCGCGCAGACGCGGCAACTCCTCGGCGATGACGTGGTCGATGCCGGGATTCTGAAGCCCGACGGCGTTGATCAAACCCTCGCGGCACTCGGCGATGCGGGGCGTGGGGTTGCCGAAACGGGCCTCGCGCGTAGTGCCCTTGAACGAAAAGGAACCCAGCAAGTCGAGGTCGTAGAAATCGCGGAACTCCTGGCCGTAACCGAACGTACCGCTGGCCGGAATGACGGGGTTGTCCAACCTCAACCCGGAAAGTATAACGGAAGTATCTATCATAAATCTATGTTTGCTCGAATATCGTGCGGCCGCAACTTGCGGAGCACGCTTGCGGGCCTCCGCACCGGGAAGCTGCGGCCCGCGCGACCCTTCGGTCCGCATATTCCCCGTTATTCATTTACCAATGTATCTCGCTCTTGTTCATTACCGGCCCTTCCTTGCAGATGCGCTTGTTGCCCGTGAGGGTCTTGCACGAGCACCCCATGCAGGCGCCGAAACCGCACCCCATGCGCTCCTCGAACGAAAGCTGGCCGTCGCACGCCGTGGCCTGCGACAGCGCGCGAAGCATCGGCAGCGGGCCGCAGGCGTAGAAATAGTCGAAGTCGAGAGCAGGGAGAGCATCGGTAACGAATCCTTCGACCCCCTCGGAGCCGTCGGCCGTAGCGACCGTGACGGAACAACCCAGCGCGCGGAACTCCTCGGCGTAGAAGACCTCGGCGGCGGTATTGAAACCCAACACGACCTGCACGGGCTTGCCGGACGCCAGAAGCACCTTGGCCAAGTTGTAGAGCGGCGGCACGCCGACCCCGCCGCCGACCAGCAGCGGACGCCGGGCGCCGTTGTCGGTCGAAAAACCGTTGCCCAGCCCCGTGAGCAGGTCGAGCTGCTCGCCGGGCCGCATGCGGGCCATCTGCGCGGTGCCCTCGCCGACGACCTTATAGATGAGGGTCAGCGTCGCGGCGTCGTAGTCGCACACCGAAATGGGGCGCCGCAGATAACGACCTGCCAACGCGATATTGACGAACTGCCCGGGCCGCACGATCCACTGCGTGTCGCCCTCCAGACGCATGCGGCGAACCGACGCCGTAAGCGGCTCGTTGGAAAGGACGGTATAGATTCCCTGCTTGTACATTGGCTTGCTATTCTGCGTCGATAGTGGAGACCCGGAGCGTGATTTCTTCGAGCACGTCGAGCAACACGGCCACGGTTTCGAGGGCCGTGAAGACCGTCACGTTGTTCTCGACGGCCGTGCGGCGGATTTCGTAACCGTCGAGCCGCGTGTCGTGCTGGTTGATGTCGATCGTATTGATGACGTAGCTGACGTGTCCCTGCCGCAAGGCATCGATGATCTCGGAACTGCCCTCGCTGAGCTTGCGCCGCGTGCGGGTGCGGATGCCGTGGTCGCGCAGGAACGCGGCGGTGCCGGTGGTGGCCTCGATGTTGAAACCCAACTCATAGAAGCGCTTCACGAGCGGCAATGCTTTCTCCTTGTCGGGGTCGGCGATGGTGACGAAGATCGTACCGTAGTTCGAGACGTTCATGCCCGTGGCCTGCAACGCCTTGTAAAGGGCACGGGTGAGCTTGTCGTCGTAGCCGATCGCCTCGCCAGTAGACTTCATCTCGGGCGAGAGGTAGGAATCCATGCCGCGGATCTTGGCGAACGAGAAGGCGGGCGCCTTGACGTACCACCGGGCTTTCTCGCGGCCGCAGACCTCCGTGATGCCCAGCTCGCGGAGACTCTTGCCCAAGATGACCTGCGTGGCGATGTGGGCCATGCCGACGCCCGTGGACTTGGAGAGGAACGGCACGGTGCGCGACGAACGGGGGTTGACCTCGATGACGTAGACCTCGTTGTTGCTGTCGAGGATGAACTGGATGTTGTAAAGCCCGACGATGCCGATGCGCAAACCCAGGCGCACGGTGTAGTCGATGATCTTCTGCTTGGCGGACTCCGGAACGCTGAACGTCGGGTAGACGCTGATCGAATCGCCCGAGTGGATGCCTGTGCGCTCGACATGCTCCATGATGCCGGGGATGAAGACCTCCTTGCCGTCGCAGATGGCGTCGACCTCCAACTCCTTGCCCATGATGTAGCGGTCGACCAGGACGGGCTGGTCGACGTTGACCTCGACGGCCGTCTGGAGGTAATGCCGCAGGCGCTCCTCGTTCGAGACGATCTGCATGGCGCGGCCGCCCAGCACATAGCTGGGGCGCACGAGCACCGGGTAGCCGATGCGCGCCGCAGCCCTTACGCCGGCCTCGATGTCGGTGACGGCTTCGGCCTCGGGCTGGGGAATGCCCAGCTCCTCCATGATCTTCTCGAAGCAGCCGCGATCCTCGGCGTTGCGGATGGCCTGGCAGTCGGTGCCGATGATGGGTACGCCGAGGGCGGCGAGCGGCTCGGCAAGGTTGATGGCCGTCTGCCCGCCGAGCGAGACGACGATAGCCTTGGGATTTTCCAACCGGATGACGTTCATCACGTCCTCGACGGTCAAAGGCTCGAAGTAGAGCTTGTCGCTGGTGGTGTAGTCGGTGGAGACGGTCTCGGGGTTGTTGTTGATGATGATCGCCTCGTAGCCGGCCTCGCGGATCGACCAGATGGCATGGACGGTGGAGTAATCGAACTCGACGCCCTGGCCGATGCGGATGGGGCCGGAGCCGAGGACGACGATCTTCTCCTTATCGCTGACGACCGACTCGTTTTCCAACTCGTAGGTCGAGTAGAAATAAGGAACGTAAGACGAAAACTCGCTGGCGCAGGTGTCGATCATCTTGTAAACGGGGAAGATGCCGTGCTGCTCGCGCAGACGGAACATCTCCTGCTCGGAGAGACCCCACAACTGCCCGATATATTTGTCGCTGAAGCCCATGCGCTTGGCGTCGCGCAGCGTCTCGACATCGTGCGGGCGGGCACGGAGGAGACTTTCGAACTCGACGATGTTCTTGAACTTTTCGAGGAAGAACATGTCGATCTTGGTATTGTTGTAAATCAACACCAAGTCGATGCCGCAGCGGATGAGCTGCGCGATGGCGTAAAGACGGTCGTCGGTGCCGGTGCGGATATACTCCAGGAGCCGGTCGGTCGACCAATCGTCGAATTTCTTGTGGTAGATGTGGCAGACGCCCGTTTCGAGCGACCGCACGGCCTTCAAAAGCGACTCCTCGACCGTACGGCCGACGGCCATCACCTCGCCCGTAGCCTTCATCTGGGTACCGAGGACGTTGGAGGCGTCGGAGAACTTGTCGAAGGGGAAGCGGGCGATCTTGGTAACGACGTAATCGAGCGTCGGCTCGAACGAGGCGGGGGTATTGGCGATGCGGATCTCGTCGAGCGTGAGGCCCACGGCGATCTTGGCGCTGACGCGGGCGATGGGATAACCCGACGCCTTGGAAGCGAGGGCCGACGAACGCGAGACGCGGGGGTTGACCTCGATCAGGTAATATTCGAACGACAAGGGGTCGAGCGCGAACTGAACGTTGCAGCCGCCCTCGATCTTCAGCTCGCGGATGATCTTGAGCGCCGAATCGCGCAACATCTGGTACTCGCGGTTGGTGAGGGTCTGGCTGGGAGCGACGACGATCGAATCGCCCGTATGGACGCCCACGGGGTCGATGTTCTCCATGTTGCAGATGGCGATGGCCGTGTCGTT
>JAIECN010000057.1 GCA_029068505.1 Alistipes sp. | reverse complement strand
CGGTATTCGCCGTCGCGGGGGCCGCATCGCTCGCCCTGCTGGGCACGGCGATCCGCAAAATGCAACCCTCGAACTCAGCCCAGCACCACACGAGGCGGCACGACGAACGCATCGTGCCGTTGATGGGCGCCATGGGCGCCTTCGTATTTGCGGCCCAAATGATCAACTTCGCCATTCCGGGCACGGGATCGAGCGGCCACATCATCGGCGGCATCCTCCTGGCGGCGGTTCTGGGACCGTGGGCAGCGTTTCTTACGCTATCGTCGGTGTTGCTGCTCCAATGCCTGCTTTTCGCCGACGGCGGATTCATGGCCCTGGGGTGCAACATCCTGAACATGGCGGCGCTCTCATGTCTGGTGGCCTACCCGCTCGTTTTCCGACCGATCATGCGCCGCAACGCTTCGCCGGCGCGGATTTTCACCGCCTCGGCGCTGGCTTCGACCGTCGGGCTGGGACTGGGCGCCGTGGCCGTGACACTGGAGACCGAAGCATCGGGCATCACGGCGCTGCCTTTCGTCCGATTCCTGCTTTTCATGCTGCCGATCCACCTGGCGATCGGCATCGGCGAAGGAGCGGCCACGGGCGCCGTGCTCTGCGCCGTGCAACGCAGCAAGCCGGAGTTGCTGGCCGACGTTCGCAACCGGCATCCCCGCTCCGGATTGCACCTCGGCAAATCGCTGGGTCTGATCGCGCTTGCAGCGTTATTGATCGGCGGCTCGTTCTCGTGGCTCGCCTCCCCGCAGCCCGACGGGCTGGAATGGTCGATCGAACGGACAAGCGACGCCAGCGCCGCAGCCCCTGCCACCGATGCCGTGCACCGCGCCGCCGCGACGCTCCAGGAACAGACTGCGGTCATCCCCGACTACGACACTTCGCTGGCCGGCCTGATCGGCTGCGGCATCATCCTGCTGGCGGCCTGGGGCGGCACGCAGCTCCATCGCGCAGGACGCAGGCAGACATGAAAAACCGCCTGCAATCCGCCCTCCTGGCCCTCGAATCGCTCGAAAACGACGCCCGGCAAGAGAGCCTGCTGCACCGCACGGACGCACGGGCCAAACTGCTGACGACGATGTTTTTCCTCGCGACGATGCTTTCGCTGCCGCTCGCCCGGCTGTCGGAAATCCTGCTCTATGCGCTTTTCCCGATCCTTACTGCGGCCATGGGCGGCATGCGCTACGCTTCGGTTCTCCGCAAGTCGCTGTTGGTGCTGCCATTCGTGGCGCTGGTCGGAATGTTCAACCTTTTCTACGATCGCACCCCGGCTTTCCGTCTCGGCACGTTCACGGTGACGGAAGGTTGGATTTCGTTTCTGTCGATCCTGCTGCGCGGCCTGCTGGCAACCCAGGCGCTGCTGGTGCTGGTCGGCAGCACAGGCATCCATGCCCTCTGCCGCAGCATGCAGCGGCTCGGCATGCCGCGCATCCTGGCCGTCCAGCTGCTTTTCGTCTACCGCTATCTCTATGTGCTGCTCGACGAGGCCCGCCGCATGGCGCAGGCGCGCGAAGCCCGCAGCTACGGCCGCTGCACCTTCCCGCTTCGGATGTGGGGGCCGCTCGTGGGCCAGTTGCTGATCCGCACGTTCGACCGGGCAGAACAAATACACCGTGCGATGCTCGCCCGCGGCTTCGACGGCAGCATCCCCGACTGCGCCGGCACCGACAAGCCGTGGCGCAGGCAAGACACTGTTTTTCTGACAACTTGGAGCACGGCGCTGCTGCTTGCCCGGCTATGCCGGCCGGTCGAGACGTTGAGCCGTCTGCTCCGCTGAACCCCGCTCCCATGAGCCACCACTATCTGCATTTCGAACATGTCGGCTATCGTTATCCGAACGGACACGAAGCGTTGCGCGACGCCACGTTCCACATCACGCACGGCGAGAAAACGGCCCTCATGGGGATGAACGGAGCCGGGAAGTCGACGCTGCTGCTTCTGCTGGCGGGCCTGCTGCTGCCCACGACGGGCGAAGCGGTCGTCGGAGGCGTCCGCTCGACGCGCCGCACGCTTGCGACGATCCGCCGCTCGGCAGGCATGGTGTTCCAGAATCCCGACAACCAACTCTTCATGCCGACGGTCGAGGAAGACGTAGCGTTCGGCCCGGCCAACATGCGGCTGACACCCGCAGAGATCGAGCACCGGGTGACGGAAGCCCTCGAAGCGGTCGGAGCGCTGCACCTGCGCAAGCAAGCTCCCTATCATCTTTCGGGCGGGCAGAAACGCAGCGTCGCGATCGCCACCGTGCTGGCGATGGAGCCTTCGGTGCTGCTGCTCGACGAGCCGACCTCCAACCTCGACCCCCGGGCCAGGCGCCAGACGATCGAACTGCTCCGCCGGTTCGACCACACGATGCTGCTGGCCACCCACGACATGGAAATGGCATACGAACTATGCCCCCGCACGATCGTCCTGCACGACGGAAACATCGTAGCCGACGACCGCACGCAGGCGATCTTCCGCGACACGGCCCTGCTCGACGCCTGCGGTCTCGAAGCGCCAGCATCCTTGCGCCCACAATGAAAAAAGGACTGCTTGCGCAGTCCATTACAACATCATATGCGATCGAGGAAAAATTGGAATCGGAGAAAAAGTCCCTTGCGCTCGAACTGCGACGCCTTGCCCAGCCGCAACAGCATCCGGTAGAAACGCGTATTGCGTCGCTCGTTCCATCGCACCAGATAATAAAGCCCGAAAGTAACCAGGAAACTCAATGCAACGACAGCATAGAACTGCCCCGAAACCGACACGCCGGCAACATAGAGCACCCAAAAGGTACCGACGACCAACGCATTGAGGAACAATATGCTGAGCGTCGTGCCGATATGCGAGAACCCGAGGTCGATGAAAAGATGGTGCAGGTGGGTCTTGTCGGGATGGAAAGGCGAAACATGGTTCTTGACACGGACGGACATCACGCGCAGGGTGTCGAACACGGGCACGGCCAACACGGCCAGCGCAAAGGGAATAAGCCCGAAGCCCTCGGGTGCGAAAACCGCGCACAACGACCCGCTGTCCAACGTATGGATGACGAAGATCGACATGACCAGCCCCATGACCAGCGTCCCGCCGTCGCCGATGAACATCCGGGAAGTCTTGCCGAAGACATTGTGGAAAAAGAACGGAATCAAGGCGCCGATGCAACCGGCGGCCAACAACACCATGGTGATGTCGCCGGCACAATAGAAGAAACCGCCGAACTCGATGCAGGCCATGATGCAGAAACCGGAAGAAAGGCCGTTCACGCCGTCGATCAGGTTGATGGCATTGATGATGCCCACGGCCGCCAAGACCGTCAACAAAGCGCTGCACAACCAATAAGGGATGGCTCCGACGCCCCACAAACCATGGAAATGGTTGATCACCAACCCCTCGACCAAGATAAGCAAAAGCACGCACAGAATCTCCACGAAGAGCCGGAAAGCAGGCGACAGCTCCAGGATGTCGTCCATAGTCCCGATGTAGAGCATCACGGTCATCGAAGCCAGAATCATCACCATCTGGGACGAATCGTAGAACGGGCTGACGACGCCCGTCCCCAGCGCCAGACCGAAGAAAACGGCAACGCCGCCCAGCACCGGAACCGGCCGCCGCTGCAACTTGCGTTGGTCGGGATTGTCTACGATGCCTTTCAGGTAGGCCAGCTTCACCAACCGCGGGTGGATCCAACTGACCGACAGAAAGGCCACCACGAACGGAATGACGGGCAACAGCCATTCATGCGCCAAGAATATCTGATTCATAAGCCGTAAAACGGTATCTAATCGTTCAACTTCGCAAAATTTCGATTTCACGAGGCATTCGGTCTCTCGACGTCCCGCCCGGCATGGCACCGCCCCATTCATAGCACTTGTTCTGTCGGGCATCGCATCCCGACGGAAACAACAAGGCAGATCAAGCATACAAATGTAGCGCATTTTAAACAAGTTACCAAATAATTCTGAAACTTGTCGCCCTGCAACAGAGGAGCGCTCCGGACAATCGTTTGACGGACAACGCATTATTCGACCGGCTACAGCATCCGAAAAATCAACGGTTTACGTGCGGCAGCCCGCCCCCGGAGGCCGCAGGACGTACACCGGCACGCTTTTTTCGCTCTGCAGCCCCGCCGGCTGCCGCAAGTTCCGTTCGGGCGAATCTGTACGCCGTTACGCTTTTCCGCCCTCTTCCGAAAGCAACGGTTTTCACGACTTGCCCAAAATTTATTATATTTGCATCGTTAACCTGGAAACAACTAAAAAAATCGAATTTATGATCAATTTCCTTCAAGCGGTTCCCGCCGAACCCCAGCCCGGATTCATGCAGCAGTACAGCTTCCTCATCATGATCGGCCTTATGGTGCTGGTGCTGTGGCTCTTCATGTGGCGTCCCGAAGCCAAGCGGCGCAAACAGATGCAGGCTTTCCGCGACGGTCTGAAGAAGGGCGACAAGGTAGTTACGGCCGGCGGCATCTACGGCACGGTCAAGGAAGTGAAAGAAACTTCGCTGCTGATCGAAGTAGACAGCAACGTGACGCTGCGCATCGACAAGAACATGGTCGTGGCCGACAGCAGCAACATGCAAAAATAATCCGGACGACCGTTCCATGAAAAAAGTTCTCCTTTCGAGGAGAACTTTTTCATTTTACAACTGCCGCCAAACCTCACCTCGAACGGCATCAAGAATAGATTTGCCATTGTGCCCGGCTTGCGCTATCTTTGCAGACGGATATCCTCGCCCCGGCGATGCTCGACGGAACCCGCGGCATCGTTCCCGGCGCGATCGTCCCCGAAACCGCATGAAGTCATGACCCAGAAAATCATCTACCCCTGCGTCGGCACCTGCTCGACGCAAATATCGATCGAACTCGAAGACGGCATCATCCGCGAAGTCGCATTCACGGGCGGCTGCCACGGCAACACGCAAGGGGTGGCGGCCCTGGTGCGCGGCATGCGGGCCGAAGAAGCCGTCGCACGGCTCAAAGGCATCGACTGCCGCGGCCGCGGCACCTCGTGTCCCGACCAGCTGGCCCGCGCGCTGGAGCAAGCCATGCGCTAACCTTTCTCCCCTGCTCCATCTATCCGCTCCGTTCCGCAAGGGAAAAAACGCCCCGACCGCTAAAACGTTTTAAGCATTTGCTAAAAGGATACGGAGCTGCCTGCACCCGCCCTCGGCAAAAATGAAGAATCCCGCAGGCAAGCGGCCGTCCGAGCGGAACAAGCACCGCTTTTCGGCCTGCGATCGGAATTTCGGGAACGGATTTTGCATCGTGCTCTTCCGTCAAGTCTAAAAAAACGGAAGATTATGTATTTCTTATGGTATCTCTTAATCGGTCTGGCGGCCGGATGGATCGCCAACCTGATCGTCAAGGGCGACGGCTCGGGGCTGATCATCAATCTGATCGTCGGTCTTATCGGCGGCGTACTGGGCGGCTGGCTCTTCTCGCTCTTCGGCTGGGTCCCCGTAGGCACGTTCGGCAGCCTGCTCACCTCCGTACTGGGTGCGATCGTCCTTTTGTGGATCGTCTCGATGATTACGCGGCGAAAACACGCAAATGTCAAACAATGAAAAACTGAGCCTTATGGACAACATGAAAAACAACTGGGAAAACCAGCAGACCGAAAAAATGATGGCCGACAAGCTCGACAAGGCCACGAACTGCACTGAGAACAAGGCCGGCAAGGCTGTCGATGCAGTAAAGAACACCGCCGAGCGCGCGGGCGAACGCCTGGGCGAAGCCGGCCAGAAAGTCGGCGACGTCGCACACAAGGTAGGCGACAAGATCAAGCAGGGCGCCGAGAAAGCGACCGACAAGATCGGCCAGGCCGTCGACACGGCGGCCGACCGCATACAGGGCAAGAAAACCTATTGATGGCTTCGGCCCCCGAAAGTCAGAAGCGGAGACCTCGACGGGTCTCCGCTTCTGTTCGAAAAAAAACGTTGAGCTGCCAGGACTCGAACCTGGAACGACAGAACCAAAATCTGCTGTGTTACCATTACACCACAGCTCAATCGGCGCTCGAAAGCGCTGCAAAGATAAACAAAAAAACGCAATATCCAAGAATCGCACCCCGAAATACCGCGAACCAAAAATCCTGAACCATGATTACATCCATGATCGTGCTTTTCCTTGCCGGCTATCTGCTGATCGCCCTGGAACACAAGATCGGAATCAACAAATCGGCCGTCGCACTGGTGATGTGCGGCGCGCTGTGGACGTTGCTGAGCCTTGCGGGCCACGACCCGCAGATCGGCACGCAGCTGACCGGCCAGCTGGGCAGCACCTGCGAAATCCTGGTCTACCTGATCGGCGCCATGACGATCGTAGACCTCATCGACATGCACGGCGGATTCAACGTCATCACCTCGCGCATCACCACCCGCAACAAACGCCGGCTGCTGTGGCTGCTGGTGCTCATCACGTTCTTCATGTCGGCCGTGCTGGACAACATGACCACAGCGATCATCATGGTGATGCTTCTGCGGCGGATCGTCGCCGACCGGAACGAGCGCTGGATATTCGCGGGGCTGGTCGTCATAGCAGCCAACAGCGGCGGCGCCTGGTCGCCCATCGGCGATGTGACGACCATCATGCTTTGGATGCGCGGCAACGTCTCGGCCTGGCCGCTGATGTACCACCTGTTCCTGCCCTCGCTGCTCTCGGTGGTCGTCCCGACCCTCCTGGCCCAACGCTACATCGCCCGGGGCGAAACGACGCCCGCAGGTACCGCAGCGGCCGCAAATCCGGCCCTGCCGGCGGAGACTCCGGGTGCGAAGACCGAACCGCGCATGAGCCGGCTCATCCTCGCAACGGGCGTCGCGGGACTGCTTTTCGTACCCCTGTTCAAGGAACTTACGGGGCTGCCGCCCTATATGGGCATGACCATCGCGCTGGGCGTGAACTGGGTGCTGACCGAAATCATCTACGACCGGCGCCGCGACATGGAAGAATCGATCCAGAACCGCGTGTCGAAAGTGCTCAAGCATATCGACATGCCGACGATCCTCTTTTTCCTGGGCATCCTGATGGCCGTAGGCGCCTTGCAGAGCGCCGGCATCCTCACCGACATGGCCCGCTGGCTCGACCGGCACCTGCACGAGCCGTTCGCCATCACGGGACTGATCGGTCTCCTCTCGTCGGTGATCGACAACGTGCCGCTGGTGGCGGCCTGCATGGGGATGTATCCGGTCGCGGATGCCGCAGCAGCGGCCGCAAGCGCCGATCCTGCGTTCATGCAGAACTTCGTGGCCGACGGTCTGTTCTGGCACCTGCTCTCGTTCTGCGCAGGCACGGGCGGCAGCCTGCTGATCATCGGCTCGGCGGCCGGAGTCGTAGCCATGGGGCTGGAAAAGATCGACTTCGGGTGGTACCTGCGCAAAATCGCGCCCCTGGCCCTGGCAGGCTATCTGGTCGGCATGCTTGTCATCTGGCTCCAGCACCTGGCCGCCTGACGGGCCGGTCTACTTCACCTTGGCCATGAAACGCTCTCGGTCGACCACGAACCGCACGTGCGTGCCCTCGCCGATCGGCCCCTCGCCGTCGCGGGCCGCGACCGTGAAGACGATCTTGCGTCCGTCGACCTGCGTAACGACGGCCGAAGCGACGATCTCGGCACCCAGGCCCGAAGGCTTGATGTGCGTGGTATTCATTTCGGCGCCGACGGTCGTCGCCCCCTCGGGCAACTCCGCGGCAACGGCCGTCATGGCCGCATGCTCCATCAAGGCCACCAGGGCCGGAGTAGCGAACACCGGCAGATCGCCCGACCCCATAGCGGCGGCCGTATCGGCAGCCGTAACGGTCGTACGGGAGGTGGCAGAAAGACCTTTTTCCAACATAATTATGGTTCGAACAGAATTCGTTTAACGTCTAAATCATTACCTTTGCCCGAGAACAAGGCCCGAAACGCCCGAAAGCCGCGCGGCATGAGCGCAGCGGCGGGCTGCCGCTTCGCAGGCCCGGCAAAGATATGTTTTTTTCGCTGACTATGAAAAAATGGCTGCTGCTCCTCGGCATGCTCGCAACCCTGCACCCCATGGTGCAGGCGCAGAGCGGCCGCGGCTACTGGCACCAAGAGTGGAGCACGGAGCAAGGCGACTCGATAGCGCTGGTGCACATCCTGCCGGTCTACGTCTTCAGCCGTCCGGTCGATCTGCGGCGCTACCGCCGGCTGGTCGACGCCGTGAAGAAAGTATACCCCATAGCCCAGATCGCCAAGGCGAAAATGGCTGACATGGAAGCCGAACTGACCCGCCTGCCGACCAAAAAAGCGCAAAGGGAATATATCAAGACCATCTACGACCAGATCAAGGAGGAATATACGCCCGTGCTCAAACGCATGACCCGCACCCAAGGGCGCGTACTGCTGAAACTCATCGACCGCGAAACGGAATACACCGCCTACGAAGTGCTGCGCGAATTCCGCGGCGGATTCGTGGCCGGATTCTGGCAGGGCATCTCGAAAATCTTCGGCCAAGACCTCAAATCAGAGTATGACAAGGAAGGCGAAGACCGCATCATCGAACAGATCGTCATTTACTACGAAGCGGGGCTGCTGTAAAAATCGCACGAAAACATTCTTCCGAAACAAGGACTGAAAAGCGATGCCGCAAAGGCGATTCCTGCATGGCAAGGGGGATCGTCCCGCCGCATTGCGGATTCTCAATAAATTTGTTATCTTTGCGACGCAAAAAACAAACCCCATGTTTGAAAACCTGACAGACAAACTCGAACGGTCGTTCAAGATACTCAAGGGCGAGGGCCGCATCACGGAGATCAACGTGGCGGAAACGCTCAAGGAAATCCGCCGTGCGCTGATCGACGCCGACGTCAACTACAAGGTAGCCAAGACTTTCACCGACACGGTGAAGCAGAAGGCGCTGGGTCAGAACGTACTGACGGCCGTAAAGCCGGGCCAGATGATGACCAAGATCGTGCGCGACGAACTGGCCGAACTGATGGGCGGCACGGCGACGGAGGTGAAGCTGGAGGGCACGCCTGCGGTGATTCTGATCGCGGGTCTGCAAGGTTCGGGTAAAACGACCTTCTCGGGCAAGCTGGCGGCGCTGCTCAAGAACAAGAAAGGCCGCCAGGTGCTGCTGGTAGCGGGCGACGTCTACCGTCCGGCAGCCATCGACCAGCTGAAAGTGTTGGGAGAGCAGATCGGCGTGGAAGTCTACACCGAGGAGGGCAACAACAACCCGGTGGAAATCGCGCAGAATGCGATCAAGCATGCCCGTCAGAAAGGTTTCAATGCAGTGATCGTCGACACGGCGGGCCGTCTGGCCGTCGACGAAGAGATGATGCAGGAGATCACGGCCATCAAGGCGGCGGTGAACCCCTCGGAGACGCTTTTCGTAGTGGACGCGATGACGGGTCAAGACGCCGTGAACACGGCCAAGGAATTCAACGACCGGCTGGACTTCGACGGCGTGGTGCTGACCAAACTCGACGGCGACACGCGCGGCGGTGCGGCCATATCGATCCGCTCGGTGGTGGACAAACCGCTGAAATTCATATCGAGCGGCGAGAAGATGGACGCCTTGCAGGTATTCCACCCCGAACGCATGGCCGACCGCATCCTGGGCATGGGCGACGTGGTGTCGCTGGTGGAACGCGCGCAGGAACAGTTCGACGAAGAGGAAGCCCGCAAGCTGAAAAAGAAGCTGGTGAAGAACCAGTTCGACTTCAACGACTTCATCGCGCAGATCCAGCAAGTCAAGAAGATGGGCAATCTGAAAGCCCTGGCCTCGATGCTCCCGGGCAGGGGCAAGGCGCT
>JAIECN010000056.1 GCA_029068505.1 Alistipes sp. | reverse complement strand
CTTGATGGCGAGGGTCGAGAAATCGAGGTCGACGATCACCTTCTTGAGCCGCGGACGGGGCTTGAAGTAGACCTTCAACACCTCGGCCTCGCCGTTGGGGTTGACCGACATGTAGAGAATCTCGCTACGCGCGGTACCCTTGGTGATGTCGTACTCCTTGTCGCGCGTGACGGACTTGATGGCGCAGCGCTTCATGAGGATCGGGCCGTTGCGGCCGTCGCGGTAGAGGACGTTGTAGATCGTGCGCTCGTCGTTGCGCTTGAAGACGCCGATGTAATAAATGCCCTTGTCGAAGAACGCCTTGTCGGAGACCTTGGTGATGACGTAGCGGCCGTCCTTGGTGAAGACGATCACGTCGTCGATGTCGGAACAGTCGCAGACGAACTCGGCGTCCTTCATCGACTTGCCGATGCCGAAGAAACCCTCGGCCCGGTCGACGTAGAGCTTGGCGTTGGTGACGGCGACCTTGGTAGCCTCGATCGAATCGAACTCGCGCAACTCGGTGCGGCGCTCGTGCCCCTTGCCGTACTTTTCGAGGATGCGGCGGTAATAGGCCACGGCATAGGCCGTGAGGTGTTCGAGGTCGTATTTGGTCTGGGCGATCTGCTCCTCGATCTGCTTGATTTCGTTGTCGGCCTTGTCGGAATCGTAACGCGAAATGCGGATGAATCGCAACTCGGTGAGCTTCTGCACGTCGTCGAGGGTCACCTCGCGGCGCAAGAGCTTCTTGAACGGCGCCAAGCCCTTGTCGACGGCGGCATAAGCCTCCTCGCGGGTCTTGCAACCCTCGATGAGCTGGTAGAGCTTGTTCTCGATGAAGATGCGTTCGAGCGACGCGGCATGCCACGCCTCGTTCAACTCGCCGAGGCGGATTTCCAACTCGCGGCCCAACAACCACTTGGTGTGGTCGGCCGAACGGCGCAGAATCTCCTTGACCCCGAGGAAATGGGGCTTCTCCTCCCAGATGACGCAGGCATTGGGCGAAATGGAGACCTCGCAATCGGTAAAGGCGTAGAGGGCGTCGATGGTCTTGTCGGACGACTCGTCGGGCGCCACCTGGATGACGATCTCCACCTTGTCGGCCGTGTTGTCGTCGACCTTGCGAATCTTGATCTTGCCCTTCTCGTTGGCCTTGATGATCGACTCCTTGATCGACTCGGTGGTGGTGGTATAAGGAATTTCGGTGATGGCCAGCGTACGCTTGTCGATCTTCGAAATTTTGGCCCGCACCTTCACGGCACCGCCGCGCAGACCGTCGTTGTAACGGCTCACATCGGCCATGCCGCCTGTGGGGAAGTCGGGATAGAGCTGGAAATCGCGCCCCTCCAGATGAGCGATGCAGGCGTCGATCAACTCGATGAAGTTGTGGGGCAGAATCTTCGACGCGAGACCCACGGCGATGCCGTCCGAACCCTGGGCCAGGAGCAGCGGGAACTTGATAGGCAGCGTGACGGGTTCCTCGTTGCGGCCGTCGTAGGAACGCATCCACTCGGTAGTCTTCTTGTTGAAAACGACGTCGAGGGCGAATTTCGACAAACGGGCCTCGATATAACGGCCTGCGGCGGCCTCGTCGCCGGTGAGGATGTTGCCCCAGTTGCCCTGGCAGTCGATCAGCAGCTCCTTCTGCCCCAGCTGCACGAGGGCGTCCTTGATCGACGCGTCGCCGTGAGGATGGTACTGCATGGTCTGGCCGACGATGTTGGCGACCTTGTTGTAACGACCGTCGTCGACGGTCTTCATGGCATGGAGGATACGCCGCTGCACGGGCTTGAGACCGTCCTCGACATGGGGCACGGCACGTTCGAGAATCACATACGACGCGTAATCCAGGAACCAGTTCTTATACATGCCCGTGAGCTTGCGCACGCCCCCCTCCTCCTGCGTGAGGCGGTCGTACTTGCCGCTGCGAACCGCACCGGCGGCGGAATCGGCAACATCGGCGCTATCGGAAGACTCGACAGAACCGGACGAACCGGAAAGCCCGGCGCCATCGGAAGATTCGGCACCCTCGAATACAGCACCCGCCCTATCGTCGGCTATTGCACCGTCACCCGCCGTATCGTCGGTTATCATTCTGTCGGTCGCATCGGATGCCCTGCCGTCGGTCTCGGATACCGGGCGCTCCTTATTGAATTCCTCTTCGGAGTTGATCTTATCTTTATCGGCCATAAATCGGCTAACAGTTTTTAAATTTTCAATCTCAATTGAACGCCAAATCGTTTTCTACGAGGTCTTCTTCGATGCGCAGGTTGTCGATGATGAAACCCTGGCGCTCGAACGTATTCTTGCCCATGTAGAACTCCAGCAGGTCGTGGATCGGGTCGTCCTTGGTGATGCGCACCTTGTCCAGGCGCATGTTGTCGCCGATGAACTCGCGGAACTCGTCGGGCGAAATCTCGCCCAGACCTTTGAATCGCGTGATCTCGGCATTGGCGCCGCACTTCTTCAGGGCATTCACCCGCTCCTCCTCGGAGTAGCAATAGTGCGTCTCCTTCTTGTTGCGCACGCGGAACAGCGGCGTCTGCAAGATGTAGAGGTGTCCGCGCCGGATGACGTCGGGGAAGAACTGGAGGAAGAACGTCGTGATGAGCAGGCGGATGTGCATGCCGTCGACATCGGCATCGGTGGCGATGACGACCTTCTCGTAACGCAGGTTGTCCATCTCCTCCTCGATGTTCAAGGCGGCCTGCAAGAGGTTGAACTCCTCGTTCTCGTAGACGACCTTCTTGGTCAGCCCGAAGCAGTTGAGCGGTTTGCCGCGCAGCGAGAAGACCGCCTGCGTGCGCACGTCGCGCGACTTGGTAATGGAACCCGACGCAGAGTTACCCTCCGTGATGAAGATCATCGACCGCTCGGCCAAATCGCTCTTGTCGGTGCGGTGGATCTTGCAGTCGCGCAGCTTGCGGTTGTTGAGCGACACCTTCTTGGCCGTCTCGCGGGCTTTCTTCTGGATGCCCGAAATGGCCTTGCGCTCCTTCTCGTTCTCGACGATCTTCTTCTGGAGAATCTGCGCCGTCTCGGCATGCTTGTGCAGATAATCGTCGAGGTGCTTGGCCAGGAAGTCCATGACGAAGTTGCGCATCGAAACCCCCGGCTCGACCTCCTTGGAACCCAACTTGATCTTGGTCTGCGACTCGAAAACCGGGTCGGTCACCTTGACCGAAATGGCGGCGATGATCGACGTGCGGATGTCCGAGGGGTCGTAGTCTTTGCGGAAGAACTCCTTGACGGTCTTGGCGATGGCCTCGCGGAAAGCAGCCTGGTGGGTGCCGCCCTGCGAAGTATACTGCCCGTTAACGAACGAAAAATAGCTTTCGCCGTAACCGGTGCCGTGGGTGATGGCCACCTCGATGTCGTCGCCCGAAAGGTGGATCGGCGCATACAACGGCTCCTCGGTCATGTTCTCGTTCAACAGATCGAGCAAACCGTTCTTCGAAACGTAGCTGCTGCCATTGAAATTGAAGGTCAGGCCGAGGTTCAGATAGGTGTAGTTCTTCACCATCTGCTCGACGTATTCGAGGTTGTAATCGTAGTGTCCGAAGACCTCTTCGTCGACCCGGAAGCGGATCAGCGTGCCGTTTTTCTCGTCGACGCCGCTCTCCCATCGGTCGCTCTGCTCCAAACCTTTGGCGAACGAGACCGTGCGGGCCTCGCCGTCGCGCACCGACCGGGCCTCGAACTCGCTGGAGAGCATGTTCACGGCCTTGACGCCGACGCCGTTCAGACCCACGGTCTTCTTGAACGCCGAACCGCCGTACTTGCCGCCGGTATTCATTTCGGAGACGGCCGCAGCAAGCGACTTGAGGGGAATGCCGCGTCCGTAGTCGCGGACGGTGACGACCCGATCCTCGATGGTGATGTCGACCTGGTGGCCGGCGCCCATGATGAACTCGTCGACCGAGTTGTCGACCACCTCCTTGATGAGGACATAGATGCCGTCGTCGGCCTGCGAACCGTCGCCGAGCTTGCCGATATACATGCCCGGACGCAACCGGATATGCTCGCGCGGCGAGAGGGTCACGATGGCGTCGTCGCCATAGGAAGAACCTGAATCCGTATTATTGAGTAAATCTGCCATAATTCAAATTAAAAATCGAGAATGAAGAATCGGAACTCCGGCCGGACCGGGGAGAAATTCGATTTTTCACTTCTCATTCCTTATTTCAGCCAGCGCCTCGACCATGCTGTCGTGCACCTGCTGCGCCAAGTCGTGCACCTCCGTCGCAGCGATCTCCTCGACGGAGACAGGCGGAAGGACGCGGACGGTAATGCGGTTGCGCCAGTTGAAAAGGAGGTTTTTCTTGATAAGCGTCGCCGTGCCGTCGAGCACCACGGGCAGAATCTCGACTCCGGCCTCCTTGGCCAAAGCGAAAGCCCCGGTCTTGAAACGGTGTATCTCGCCGTCGCGGGAACGCGTACCCTCGGGGAAAACGGCCACCGAAGCGCCGCGGCCGATCCACTCGCACCCCTTGCGCACCATCTGCTCCAAGGCTTCGGCCGCCCGGCCGCGGTCGATGCAGATGTCGCCGTGCAACACGAGGAACTGCCCGAAGAAAGGCACCTTGAAGACCTCGCGCTTGGAAACCCAACGGAAATTGAGCGGGAGGCAATACAACGTCGGAATGTCGACCACCGTATTGTGATTCAACACGATGACATAAGTTTTATGCCGGTCGACATACTCGCGGCCGATGACGCGCTGCCGCCAAAAAGGCGGCACGAAGAAGAAAATCCGCACCAGCACGCGCGAAAGTTCATGCACCGTGCGCCGAGCCTTGTCGAAAGGCCAGCAGACCACCAATGCAACGGCCGACACGACCATGAAAACGGTGCACAACAGCACCAAAACAACGTAATATAAAGCACTCAACATAGCGTTCGAGGAAAGGCGGTTTTATTCAATATCTTGCAAAATTATGAATTTTTCTCCTAAATATCCTCGCATCGCCTCGCGATTTTTTCAACATAATTTCGACGTGCATCCTTTCCGACGAGGAAGAAACATTTCAGAACAAAAAGGCGCAATCCGGCAGCATCGCCGACCGGACGGCGGCAAAAAAGAAAAGATTTTCCAACCGTCGCACCGAAGAAAAACAAAAAAATTGCAAAAACAGGTAATATGTATTGCAAAGTACAAATAATTTATCATATCTTTGCATC
>JAIECN010000055.1 GCA_029068505.1 Alistipes sp. | reverse complement strand
GGCAGCAACATCATCTGGAAATAAAGATCGTAAGCCTTGTCGACGGAAGCCATGAGCGTCTTTTCGGAAGCGATCATGTTGTCGGAATCCGACTTGAAATGGGCGAACAGCGCCTTGACAACCTTTATACGAAGTAATCTTCTGCTCAACATATGCGGTAGAACGTTTAGAACGGGCGCAAAAATACGATTAAAAATCAAGAATCGGAAATGCACCGGCTGATTTTTCGGAAACGCAGGATGACTTTTTTAACCGCCGATTGTGGATTATGAATGGCGAAATCCGTATATTTGCGTCCGTATGGAACAAACCGAAACAAAACAACCTGAAGAACGACGCCCCTACGACGCGATCGTCATCGGAGCCGGAGCCGCGGGCATGATGGCGGCAGGCACGGCGGCGCACGCCGGGAAACGGGTGCTGCTGATCGAAAAAATGGAGAAGTCGGGCCGCAAGGTCCGCATCTCGGGCAAGGGCCGCTGCAACGTGACCAATGCGCGCCCGGCCGAAGAATTCGCCCAACAAGTGCGCACGAACGCCGAGTTTTTCGCCCCGGCGTTCGCCGCATTCAACAACAAAGCCACGATCCGCTTCTTCGAACGCCAGGGCGTGAAACTCGACGTCGAACGCGGCGAACGCGTATTCCCGCACAGCGGCAAGGCCTGGGACATAGCCAACGCCCTGCTGGAATATTGCGTGGAGAACGGCGTGAAGATACTCTACGAAACCCGGGTGACGGGGATTCTGACCCTCGGCGGCCGGATCTTCGGCGTGCGCTACGTCAACAGACGAGGGTTCGAACGCAAAGAAGAATGCAGCCAGGTGATCGTAGCCACGGGCGGCGTCTCCTACCCTGCCACCGGATCGACGGGCGACGGCTATGCTTTCGCGGCCGATCTGGGGCACACGATCGAACCGCTGCGGCCCTCGCTGACGCCGCTGGTCTCGTCGCATCCGCAAATCAAATACATGCACGGGCTGCTGCTGCGCAACGTCAAGGCGGTGCTCCACATCGACAACGAACCCGTGCGCGAAGAATTCGGCGAAATCGGGTTCTCCGAACGCGGCATCGAGGGGGCCGTGGCGCTCCGCATGAGCCGCGACGCGGTGGATGCGCTGATCGAACAACGGCGCGTGAAGCTGGTGCTCGACCTCAAACCGGCGCTGACCGAAGAGATGCTGCGCGACCGCATCGCCCGCGAACGTGCCGAAATGGGCAAGACGGATTTCTTCGGAGAACTGCTGCGCAAACTGGTTCCCAAGGGGCTGGTGATGCCTTTGGCGCAAGAACTGGACATCCACTCGAAAGGCTACCTCTCGAAACTGACCGATGCCGAAATCGACCGGCTGATCCGCACGCTCAAGGGAATGACGTTCCCCATAACGGATTATGCACCGTTCGAATATGCCGTGACGACAGCCGGGGGCGTCCGTTGCGACGAAGTGAATCCGCACACGATGGAATCGCTCAAGATACAAGGGCTGTATTTTGCCGGCGAAGTGCTCGACCTGGACGCCAACACAGGCGGCTACAACCTCCAGATCGCCTTTTCGACGGGCCGTTTGGCTGGCATGCTGAAAAAATAAGGAGATGAAGATCGCAGCACTGCACCGCTGGAAACCGGGATGGAGGGCCGGGCTTGCCGCCGCAGGCAGCCGCCTCGCACGCGCCCGCCACTTCCGAGGGCACGGAGTACACTCGCCTTTCGTCTATGCGATCGTCCGCGAAGTCTTCATGCGCACGCCCCTGCTGCCGGGCGACCGCACGCTCTATCGTGCCCTGCTGGCGGCCGGGGTAGCCGAACGCCGGGCCGTACAGTTGCAGAATCTGGCGATTCATGCGGGATACGACACCTTTGGCCTGAATCGTGCGGATGCGGCATTCTGCATAGCGACGCGCGACCTGCCGCGGGCCGAGTTGCTGGCGCTGACGGGTGCGGCGACGCGCACGGGAGCGACCGTGGCGGTGCTCGATCCCGACGCCGGACGCGAACGCCGCGCATTGTGCCGGCAACTCGTGGCCATGCACCGCTCCACGTCGGTGGACAACCGGGCCTACCTGCTGCTGTTCAACAACCATTTGCCGAAACAGCACTTCATATTATGAAAGTATATACCAAAACGGGCGATCGGGGCATGACCTCCCTGATCGGCGGAGAACGGGTCTTCAAGACCGACAGCCGGGTGGAAGCCTACGGAACGGTCGACGAACTGGCGGCATTCGTGGCGCTGCTTTCCGATCGTCTGCGCGGCGATGCGGGCCTGGCGGAGCCGAACGAAGACCTGAAGCGCATCCTTTCCCGCCTGATGACGGTCGAAGCGCTGCTGGCCGTAGGCGAAACGGGCAGCACGCAGGTGCCACCTCTGGGACCCGATGCCGTGGAAGCACTGGAGCAGCGGATAGACGCCATGCAGGAGGCCCTGCCGCCCATCGACAAATTCACCCTGCCGGGCGGTCATCCAGCGGTTTCGCTCTGCCACATCTGCCGCACGGTATGCCGCCGGGCCGAACGGGCCGCGCTGCGGGCCGACCAGGAACACGGCGTAGATGCCACGGCGCTGGCCTGGCTCAACCGGCTTTCGGACTACTTCTATCTGCTGGGCCGCACATTGACCGCCTACTATCGAGTGGACGAAACGCTGTGGATTCCCTAAAAAGTTGCACCTTCTCACGGCCCCTTGCCCCGCACAACACGGCATCCGAACAGCGCATGCCTGAATACCTCCTCGGACATCCGCTCCATCGAAGACACATATACGTCGCATATACGTCGCACCCGTTGTCCCGAAAAATTCGGCAAATCCTACAGAGTTCCATTTTCGTCCGGCCGCGGCAGTAAGATATAATTTCGAAAAAATTTGTTTTTATCGTTTTTTTTATACTTTTGCAAAATCGCGCCGCAAGGCGCAAGATCGGCCGCCGGGCGGATCGACGATTGCGTAAACTCAAAAAACTGATATTATGTACTGGACGCTTGAACTGGCATCGAAACTCGAAGATGCCCCTTGGCCCGCGACAAAAGACGAACTGATCGACTATGCGGTACGCTCGGGAGCACCGCTCGAAGTACTCGAAAACTTGCAGGAGATAGAAGATGAAGGCGATATTTACGAATCGATCGAAGATATCTGGCCCGACTACCCCTCGAAAGACGACTTCTTCTTCAACGAGGAGGAATACTGAACCTGTTCCGAAGGTAAATACCTCAAGATACGTCTCTTGAAAACTTTCCAATGCGACCTGCGGGTCGCATTTTTATTGGGAAACGGACTTGGAAGACGCAGCAGCCGTGGCTCTGCAACAGATCATCGCATTTCCAAGAATGCTTCGATCAACTGCGAAGCCTCGGCAACGGGATCGCCGTGCATGTCGAGCCAATGGATGGACGCATCCTTGCGGAACCAGGTCATCTGCCGCTTGGCGAACTGGCCGATAGCAATTTTGAGCTTCTCGACGAACTGGTCGTAACTGCCGAACTCGCCGTTCAGATAACGTGCGATGAAGCGGTACTCGAGTCCAAGGTTGTAGAAGACATCGTAGCCGACACCCGCATCGAGACCCTGCCGCACTTCGTCGATCATGCCCTGCTCCAGCCGCTTGCGGAGCCGCTCCTCGATGCGCTGCCGCAGCACGGGACGCTCCCACGTAACGCCGACCTTGAGCACTTCGCAACGCGGACTGCAAGCACGGGTCTCGGTCAACGAACGCCCCGAGAGCAACACTTCGCAAGCCCGCACCAACCGCTTTTTGTTGTTGAGATCGAGAAAATCGGGCAGTTCGCCGGATCGCTCGCGCAACACCTGCACCAACTCCTCGGTGCTCATTCCTTCCAGCCGCTCGCGCAACTCGTTGTCAGGCCCGGCATCGACCAGCTCGTACCCGTCGGCCACAGCATTGACGTACAAGCCGGTGCCTCCGACAAGAAACGGCAGCTTGCCCCGGGCCACGATCCCGTCGATGGCCGCATAGGCCTGCGCCTGATAGTCGGCAAGCGAAAAATAGGCGCCGGCATCGGCGATGTCCAACAGATGATGCGGCACGGCCTGCCGCTCCTCGGCGGTCACCTTGCCCGAACAAAGATCGTAACCGCGCAGGATCTGCCGCGAATCGGCCGAAAGTATTTCGCCGCCGTAACGCCGGGCGAGTTCCAGGCCGACGGCGCTTTTGCCCGAAGCGTTGGTGCCGACAATGGCGATCAAACGAGGTTTCATAACATGCTATTTTTTACAAAGGGTAACAAGATAAACCGGGCCACGGCCAATCCAGGGACAAAGATACACAATTCATCGGCTTGTCGCACCCGCCCAGGGGTCAAAATATCGCTTCGCCCCTCGTGCCGGACAAATTCTCTTGGCAGCGCACGATGCCCCGGCACCCTTTTTGCCGCGCGAAGCCGAAAATATTCGTTTGCACCATGAACAAAACCCCGCAACCTACCTCCCCGCAGGACGCATCGGCCCAACGTCGCGCATTCGCCATCCGCGCAACGGCCTGCCTGCTGACGGGCATCAGCATAGCCGCCACAACGATCAACCTGCTGCGCCGCAAAAAGATGAACCGGCTTGTCCGGCGGGGTTTCGAAGCCATGCCGATGCTTGCGCTGGCCTATCTTGGCCACCGCAACGAGCGCAAGGCCGCGGCCATAGCGCCTCCGGCTCCCCTGCCGTGGTTTCGCCGCTCCCCCTGGGCCTACATTTGGCCGGTGCTGCTCTGCTTCGCCCTGGGAGCTGCGGCCGGATGGCTGCAACGCGACGCAATGGCGACGTGGTATCCCGGACTGCTCAAACCGGCAGGGACACCGCCCGACATCGTTTTCCCGATCGCGTGGGGCATCATCTACGTGTTGATGGGCATTTCGGCGGGCCGCATCCTGACGGCGACGGCCGGACCGCGGCACGAGACGATGACGATCTGGGGCATCCAGCTGGAATTCAATTTTCTGTGGAGCCTGCTTTTCTTCTTGTGCCGCAGCCCGCTGCTGGGCATGATCGACATCGTGGTGCTCGACGCCCTGGTCGTGCTCTACATGGCCCGCAGCCGCCAAGTACGACAGGATGCGATGTGGCTTTTCGTCCCGTATCTTTGCTGGCTGCTCTATGCGACCTATCTGAACGCCTGGATTCTGGCGATGAACGGGCCGGGCATCTGAACCCCGAAGCCTACGCCTTGCGGCTGAGGTCGGCAAGCGTAGCGCGGACGAAGGCGATCAAATCCTGCGGTGCGAGCTTCAACTGCAAACCCCGCACGCCGGCACTGATATAGATAAACGGATGTCCGGCCGCAGAAACGTGGATGAAAGTGGGCAACGCCTTTTTCATCCCGACGGGCGAACATCCGCCGCGGATATAGCCCGTGGCGGGCAGCAGCTCTTTCATGGGGATCAGGTCGGCCTTCTTGTTGCCCGAAACCCGTGCCGCCGCCTTGAGGTCGACCTCATGGTCGCCGGGCACGACGCAAACGAAAAGTCCGCTTCGGTCGCCCCGCAAAACAAGCGTCTTGAAAACGCATTCGATCGGCTCGCCGAGCTGCTCGGCCACATGCACGGCGGCCAGGTGTTCCTCGTCGACCCGATAGGGCACCAATTCGTAAGCGATGCCGGCCCGGTCGAGCAGACGGGCAGCATTGGTCTTTTCTATTTTTGCGTGCGCCATGTTTCCGAGATGATTGGGAGTTGCAAATGTACGCCATTTTTTGCACAAACGTGCGCCCAGTGGCTCGCCGGGCGCCAAAAATCATTACCTTTGCAACATAAAAATGGCAACCCTATGATAAAAGGAGCTTTATTCGACATGGACGGCACGCTGGTGGACAACAGCGCCGTGCATGTGAAAGCATTCGAAATATTCTGCGCACGCTACGGTGTGCAAGGCTGGCAGGAGAAACTGACGGGCGTATTCGGCATGGGCAACGACGACATCATGCGTCAAATTATGCCCGAAGAGATCATCCGTAAAAAGGGACTGGCGGCGCTGGCCGAAGAAAAGGAGGCGATTTATCGCGAAATCTATGCACCGACGATCCGTCCGGTCGAGGGACTGGCCGCCCTGCTGGAGCGGCTGCGCGAAGCGGGCATCCGCTGTGCGGTCGGCTCGTCGGGCTGCCGCACGAACATCGATTTCGTGCTCGACAAATGCGGCATCGGCGCCTTCTTCGAACAGATCGTCTCGGGCGACAACGTGAAGCGCTGCAAGCCCGATCCGGAAATCTACTTGACGGCCGCAGAGGCCCTGGGGATGGAGCCGGCGGAGTGCGTCGTATTCGAAGACGCCCGTGCGGGCATCGAAGCGGCCCGGCGTGCGGGAGCAGGCCGGATCGTGGCGCTGACCACTACCCTGCCGCGCGAAACGCTGGCGGCGGAAACGGCCGCCGATGCGATTTTCGACACCTATGCCGACATCGACGATCTCGGCGCAATCTTGCGATAGGATGTTACGAGGAATCGCCGCTGTGGGGCTGTTGGTGGTGTCGAACGCGTTCATGACGCTGGCCTGGTATGGCCATATCGCATTCAAATCGCGTCTGGAACGCTTCGGCATGGCAGCGATCGTGGTGTTGAGCTGGGGCATCGCCCTTTTCGAATATTGTTTCCAAGTGCCGGCCAACCGCATAGGCTCGGCCCAGTTCGGCGGCCCGTTCTCGATCTGGGAACTGAAAGTGATCCAGGAAGTGGTCTCGCTGTCGGTCTTTACCCTTTTCGCACTGGTCTTCATGAAGACCGATTCGCTCCGCTGGAACCACATGGCGGGATTCGCCTGCTTGGTTCTGGCGGTCTATTTCATCTTCCGCAAATAAACTCCCAATCTAAAAATAATCGAGATGAAACGCTACCTCTTGCCCACGATCGCCCTGCTGGCGGCATTCGCAATCGGCCTGGCCGTCAACACCTACGGCAGAAAACTTGCGGACAGGCCTCCGCTTGCCGACCAAGATTTGCAAGAAGTCGTACGCGATCTGACGGAACGCATCTCGATCCTGCAAGACGAAATAGAACGCCTGCACACGGAAATCGACAGTCTGAACATTGCGACAGCCTCGCTTCCGGCGAACGAATGTGCACCGGACGCCAACCCGAACAACAGCGAATTTTTCGTGGACGGACTCTATTTCAGCCGCAACGGCTACATATTGTCGAAAGCCAAGCGCATAGAAAACCAACAGACCACGACGGACTATATCTACGACGAGCAAGGGCGGGTGTCGGCGATATGCACCGCGCCGGTCAACGGCACCTCCTCGGTCGCCACCTACGAATATTCGGGCAAAGTCGTCACCTACACCCACAACATCTTATACGACAAGGATATCCACCCGAACAAAGAACCGGTGACGATCACGACCGTATACGAATACTATTAATCGTTCCGGACAACAAGGAACTACTTTGAAATAATATTTATACTTTTATTTTTGCATTCGGATAAAGTCCGCTCTTTCCAGACATATCGAGAAGAAGCGTTATGCTCAGTCGAGGTTCTGTTATCATTAACGATGTATATACGTATGAAAAATTTGGTAACGAGTGAGCCAGACATATAGATATAAGGACGCAACATGAAGAACGAAGAAATAAGTTTTTGGCATGAGCCGACGGGAGAGCGACTCGCAGGTTGTCTTGGACTGACAATCGGAGGATTTATCTTATTTTGTATCCTTTGCTTGATTGCAAATTATTGCAATCGCCGCGAACCAGCCACACATGAAACTCCGTGGCTTAATAACGACCCGACACGTCCTGTAACCGACATAAAAGAACTCGACTACAACCGTCGTCTGATCATTTATCGAGAGGAGGAGCCATCGCAACCATTGCAGGAGTTTCAATGGTTGCCAGACAATAAGATCTACGATGAACCAGATAACTATTACGAAGATTACTACGAAGACATTTACGAATATTTTCATGATTAAAAATCCGCTTATGACACTTCAGCAATTAACAACAGCCGTCCAGACCGAATTGGATCAGCGTAATTTGAAATCACCTAAGAGACGGGGAAATGCTCTTAAAAAGGTTGCGGAATTTATTGCTATTGAAGCTTCCGAATATTCAGTCAACGGGCATATATTCTTACCATCCGACAAAAATATGCTCAAGAAAAACTACGAAT
>JAIECN010000054.1 GCA_029068505.1 Alistipes sp. | reverse complement strand
TTAGTCAAATTTTGTAAAAAGCGAAAAATAATCCCGTCATTTCGGATATTCGGAGTTCCCGGCGGACGATTATGCAACCTCAAGATTTGGCATAATCGAAAAACCGTGGTACTTTTGACCAAGGAAGGATGGCAGAGTGGTCGATTGCGGCGGTCTTGAAAACCGTTGAACTGCAAGGTTCCGGGGGTTCGAATCCCTCTCTTTCCGCCGAAGTGCAAAAAGAAAAGCGATTTCCTGCAAACCGATCGGTTTGCAGGAAATTTTGTTTTTGGCCGATGGCATCGAGAAGCATCTCGAAGCAGATGGTCTGTGTCTTATTTCGTTTCTACGGTTTCCAGGTCGAAGATTTCGTGGCGGTCGAATTCGAGCCAGTATTGCAGAGCCAGGGCGCGGATATATTGCCAGTATGCCTCCGTCCGGTCGCCGTGCAGTTCGATGCCGCGTTGTACGTCGCGGCGGATGCGGGCCGCATATTCGGGTCTGAGTCGCAGACGGATCGTCTTGTCCTTGAAGCTGAACAGCGCTTCGGGGCGCGGGGCGTCGCATGCCGCCACACGGAGCAGTCCGTGGCCGACGGTCGCTCCCGTGCCTACTTGCAGTCCGTCGTTCATGCAGCTCACGGGCGGTTGTTGGCCGGCGAAAGTCGTCGCTTCGATGTCGTCCACGCCGATGTTGAAATATTCCCGGGCGCGGATGCCCATTTTCACTCCTATGGTCGCATAGATGCCCAGGTGTCCATGCAGTTCGTTGGTCAGCACGGCGGCGCGCCATTCGCTCGGGCCGTAGAGCGCCCGGGCTTGGGCCATGATGGGTTCCACGTCCGGCGCATAGCATGCCGCGGAGGTCGGGAAGCCATAGAATACGCGGCTCTCGGCATCGGGCCTGCCGCGCAGGACGGCGAGCGTCGCACTGCAGAACCCTTCGTCGCTCGGGTCGTGCAGGGTGCAGGCCGTGACGGTGGGGGTCAGTTGGCGGACGTCGAAAAGTTGCGGGGCGAACAGATAGAGCGCAGCCAGGTCGTCCCATGCTTGGAGGTGCCCTTCGTCGATCAGGTTTGCGAGCGGCGGACGGCGGTGCGTGGAGGCGATCAGCCGGGCATGAGGCGATTCGACGGATGCTATCGAGTCCAGCAGGGGCGGTGCGATGCGGATCGGGTTGCCGGGGGCTGCCGAAACGACGCTTGTCGGGATGCCGCTGGCCAGCACCCGCCGCACAGCTCCCGGATCGGCGCAGTAGTTGGCTCCGGTCAGCGGTTCGGAGCAGTCGTTATACCAGATGATGCGGGCGATGCGATTTTTCAGTGCCGGACGTGCGGCCAGCAGGTCGTCGAAGTTCGTCAGCGCCCCCAGTGCCACGACGATCACCGGTTCTTCCTCGTTTTCGATCGTCTCGGCCAGCAGCGCAGGAGCCGCAGTGCGGGCTTCGCTGTCGGGCGCGGTGCCCCAGTCGATGCGTTCGGAACGGCTTCGCCATTCCGGAATTCGGGTGCATGTCGGGCGGCCGCAGCCTACGGGGATGCCTTCGTGGTGGAGCGTGCGGAGCAGTCCGGCTACGCAGGCGGCCGTGCGGTCGGGAGCCTGGGCGCCGTCGGAGGTCACGATGGCCAGCACTTCGGCGTCGCGGTTGCCCAAGAGCATGCAGAGCGCGCGCAGGTCGTCGGCCGCGCCGTCGGTGTCGACGACGATGTGGAACCGGGCTTTGCCCGAATGGGCAAGGCACAACCCGGGAGCGAATGCAAGCAGCAGCAGAACAGCAAGACGTTTCATGACATGGAATTTTTAGCGTCCGTCTTGCAAACGTCGCGCCCCGGGCAGGGGGCATCATGACGGCTCAAGGCTTTTTCTTGCCCCACTTGGGCGTGATGCCGATGAAGATTTCGAAGTTGATTCCGGGCATCGGGCGCGCGAGGACCGACAGATACTCCTCGTCGAACAGGTTGTTTATGGCCCCCTTCAGCGAGAGGTCGGCCCACGAGAACGAAAACCCCTTTTCCAACGTCAGGTTGTTCATGAAGTAGGGCGGCAGCGAGCCTGTCAGCGTCAAGTCGTTGCTCGACATGGTGTGCCGCCGGCTGTACCAGCACCATTTGTAGAGCAGCGACCACGTGCGCCACGAGAGACGTCCGGTGAGCGAGGCCGAGTGTTCGGGTACGTAGGGCAGCTGCCGGCCTGCCGAGCGGTCGGCCGGCGTCATCGGCTCGCCTTCGTTGATGGAGGGCGTCCACGAGTAGGTGCCGTTCAAAGCGAGACGCCACGCCGCGGAGAGTGCCATGTCGAGGTCGGCTTGCAGCTCCACGCCGTAGGCATGTACCTTTTTGAGGTTGCGGGGCGAGAAGAATCCTTTGGTCGTGGGCAGCCAGATGATCCAGTCGTCGACATGCGAGTCGAACCACGAGGCGGTGCCGTGCAATTTGTATTTGCCGGCCTGGCCCACAGCGAACGATATTCCCGCATCGTACGTCCAGCCTTTCTCTTTCCGCAGGTCGGGATTGCCGCCCGGCAGGAAGTAGAGGTCGTTCAAGGTCGGGAAGCGGAAGTTGCGCGAGACGGAGGCCTTGGCCACGATGTTGCCCCGCTCCGACAGCACGCCGTCCATGAAAAATGCCGGAATGAGGGGCGCCCATTCGGTGCCGTACATCTCTTCGCGCAGCACGAGCGATAGTCCGAAGCGGTCGACGGGCCGCCATTTGGCCGAGAGGCTGCCCGAAAGTTCGATGCGGCCCTTGTCGTAGCCCACGATCGCCCGGTTGCCGTCCTGCTTGATGATGTTCTTGTCCTCGCTGCGCACCAAATGTTGGTGCGCCGATAGGGTGGCCGTGAAGAGCCAGCGGCTTCCGATGCTGTATTCGCCCTCCGCCTGCCCGTAGAAGGTGTCGATCCGGCTGCGCGAGCGGGTCATCGAGGCCATCGTGCCGTTGCCCACGTCGCGTTTGTAGTCGTAGGCCATCCAGGTGTGGATGTAGCCTGCCTTGGCCGCCGCTTTCCAGTTGCTGCGCAGGTGGTCCCACGACGCCACGCCGCGGAAAGTCTGCTCGCGCTGGCGGTTTTCGAACGAGAGGTCGGAGGCGTAGTCGGTGGAGAGCATCGGCAGTTCGCGGTTCGAATGGATATACCAGGCGTTCAGCCCGAAGCGGTCGCCGCGCCCCGTGTTGTAGTAGACTTCTTGCAATAGGTGCAGGTCTTTGTAGGCGCCGCTGCGGTTGCGTTCGGTGGGATAGTATTGTCCCACGATGTTCATATCCTCGTCGTAGACGTTCTCTTTTTTGTCGCGGTTGCGGTATTTGTAGTCGTTGGGCGACGAGGAGTAGACCGCGCGGGTCGAGAGCTGCCAGCGTGCGTTGCCGTAGGTCAGGCGCAGAAACTCGTCGAACGTCTTGAACGATCCGATGCCCTGGATGTATTGCAGCCCGAATCCGTGGGCTTCGGCGGGTGCGGTCGCGAGTTTCACCGCGCCGCCCAGCCCGCCGCCCGTTTCGCCTATGGACGAAGTGCCGTGCAGCAGCGAGGCGTCGTCGATGAAATATGCCGGGATCATCGAAAAGTCGGTCATGCCGAGCATCGGGTTGTTGATGCGCATGCCGTTCCACGTTACCTGCGTGTGCGAGGGCGAGGTGCCGCGGAATGCCACCGTCGAAAGGGTCGCACGTCCGTAGCTCTTGACGAAGATCGACGAATTGAACGTCAGCACGTCGGCCATCGAGAGGGCGATGTTTTCCTTGAGCGCCACCGAGTCGAACTTGGTCTGCTGCACGCCGATCTCCTTGATGGGGCGCCGCCCGACGACCGTCACCTCGGGGATGGGGTGCACGCGCTTCGTCCAGTCGCTGGAGGGGCTTTCCGTATTTTTTTCCTGCGCCGCGAGCATCGCCGGAAACAATAGAACGAGGAACGGTGCGATGCGATTTCTTTTCATGGTCGTCGTTCGGTTATTTCCAGCAGAAAGCGCCGGGGATTATGCCAGCATAGAAGCTGTCGAGCAGTTCGCCCTCCGGCGAGTAGCGGTAGACGATGCCCGGCTGCTGGTAGTCGATGGCGTCGGCCACATAGACGTCGCCCCGCACGGGGTCGACCGTGAGTCCGTAGTAGATCGTGCCGCTGTACTCGACGAAAGGCCGTACGGGCACCCGGTCGGCCTCGACGTCCATGCGCCAGATGTCGTCGTTGATCCAGTAGAGCGTATCGCCCGGGCCGTTGAGCTGTATTTCCGACGGAGCATCGCCGAACGCGAAGCGGAACTCTTTTTCTATGGTGAACGTCTCGGCATCGATGCAGTAGAGCGCCGGTGTTTCGTGGCCGTAGGGCGAACCCTCGTAACCGCCGTCGGTGAGGGTCCATAGTTTGCCGTTGCGGTCCAGCGCCAGCGAGGTGGGCTGGATGCCGACCGTGAGCTGGCCGACTACCGTGTCGGTCTCGGTGTCGATCTTCAGGATGCGGTTCTGGTACGACCAGCAGTTGACATAGACGTATTTGCCCCGCTGCACCATCTGCTCCGTCGAGCCGCTCTCCATCGTCATGTCGGGACATTCGATGTAGCCCGTGATTTCGTAACGCTTGGGGTCGACGATGAAGATGCGGTTGTCCCACAGCTGGGTGACGTAGGCCTTTTCGTCCGAGAGAAAGTGGATGTAGCGCGGCGAGGTGAGGTCGGTTATGCGGCCGACCTCCTTGAAGGTGTCGAGGTCGATGGCGAAAATCACATGGGAATTGTTCACCACGATCCAGCCTGTGCCGCCCCGCACGGTCATCGATTGCGCCACGTCGCCTAACTTGAAGCCGTTGACGCGGCGGAAAATTTCGTTTTCGACCTGCCGTGTTTCGGGGTCGTAGAACGACAGCGTGGCGTTGCCGTACTGGAAGTTGCCCTCGTTGGCGATGAACAGCCCTGCGCCCTGCGCCGCGAGGTCTTCCGTGGTGCCGTAGTCCCACTTCATGCAGCCGGCCAAAAGGGCAAGAAGCAGAACGGTTCCTATTCGGTGAAGAGCGGTGCGCATGGTTATCGGAGGGGTGAGTTGAGGTCGCGGATGGCAAAAATTTCGGTCGACGCTTCGCCCAGGTCGCCGCTTTGGGCGAGCACGCCCGTCTGCACCTTCACGAAGTCGATGCCGTCCAGTCGGGCCGGCTGCCCGTCGGCCTGCACGGCGTCGACGATGCGGAAGCGGTTGGTGCCGCTGTCGGCGATCCGGTCGATCGCGCTGAAATTGTCGGCATAGCCCCATTCGTAGGGCGGATTGACCCACTGCACTCCATCGAAGCGGTTGCGGGCTTCGAGCCGCGTCCCGCGCAGCGTGTAGCTTCCGGCTTCGACCCAGGCAGGGTAGTAGGACTCTTGCCGGTGGTAGCCGACCCGGTCGATCGTGCCGCTGCCGCCGCGGTCATCCTCCCAGCGAATGGAGGCGCCGTTTTCTTCGGGCCGGTAATAAGTCACGGTGTAGTCTTGCCACGTTTCCGGCTTGCCGTATTCCGAGCCGCGGAGTTCATACCACGTGTCGTTGGGCAGTCCGTCGCCGTTTTCGTCTTGCATGACCCAGACGATGCCCGGTTCGGACGAGGTGTCCAGCGGGTTGCCGTCGACGGCCAGGTCGTAGCCGCCCGTGCAGGCGACGCGGTGGTCGAATCCCACCACGATGCAGCCGCCGAAGCTGCCCAGCGAAACGTATCCGTACCGGTTTGCGAGCTGCTTCTCGGCCCATGCGCAGGCTTCCTCCATGGTGCGGGGCGCATAGGTTTCGTTGATGAACTGACCGGGGGCCGGCAGGTATTCGTATACGCGGTTGCATGCAGCCTGCCGCGAAGCATCGACGACAACGATCGCGTCATCCTTGTTGCAGGACGACGCGATCGCTAAAATGCCGAACAGAATGACAAGTCTATTCACTTAGATACGCTTAAAATTGTACCTGTACGTCATCGTAGGCGAAGTAGGCCGGAGTCGTCAGTCCCCAGGCGTTGTGCTTCGATCCTTCGATGTTGAATTCGATTTTGGCGACCTTGCCCAGCGAGGCCAGCTCCCATTTCGTCCATTCTTTCAGGTAGTCGGTGTCCTTGGCCAGGAAAATCTCGCAGCGGCCGGTCTCCTCGCCTGCGGCATCGATGCCGATGGCGATCGCCTTCAGGAAGTCGCCTTCGCCGAACTCGGGACTTTGCCCGTCGCCGTTGACGATGGCGTTGACCACATAGGTCGTGTTCATCACCCACATGTGGTCGACTATGCGCTCGATGCCGTCCTTGAAGCAGATTGCCGGGCGCTTGCTATAGGTGTCGCCTTCTGCCACATTGCCGTTGTGGACGCAGAAGTTCTTCGAGCCGTTGCGGCCCCCTGCGGCATATACGGCCAGCTGGTGGTTGAAATCGCCGTGCGTCAGATCCATGTCCGTATAATTCGACACAGCATGGCCGCCGCCCCAGAATTTGTGGTCGCCGTAGTTGTTGGTCAGCTCCGACGCCAGGAATGTGTTGCCGGCGTCGTTCCAGTTGTAGAGCCATGCTTCATCCTCATCTTCGGGGTAGAGCATCGGCCCGCCGTATTGGGGCGTGTCGACGAGCGACGTCCAGTAGTCGGCGATGTTCTGGCCGTTGTCGTCGGTACCCCGGTAGTCTGCATCCTCGAACGTCAGCACACGGAATTTTTCGGGTTCCGGGATGGGCGTGTTGTTGTCGTCATCGTCGTTGCAGCTTGCCAGCGCCAGTGCGAGCAGCGCGAAAGGCAGAAGTTTGAAAAGGTTTTTCATTGCATTGTATTTTAATAAGGTAAACTATAAAAATCAACCGTGCCCTTCGGGGGACACGGCGCAACGAAAAATCAAAACGGCTTTTCTGCTGGTTTCCCGCCCTCTTGCTCTTGTGCGGCGGACCTGTCGCTGTTTCGATTCTTGCCCGTATCCCGCAGGCGGCAAATCCTATGGTGCATCGGCAGGTCTTCTGACTTGTTCCTTTCTTTGCGCCTTCCCGGCCCGCAGGCCAGTGGCGGATTGCAAACTTCGCACGCCCTTCGCGAAATCGGGCGCCGGAACTCACAGCAACGGGTATTGTCGCAGATTCTCACTGCGTTCCCTTTTCATTCCTCGGCCTGCAGGGGGCCTTTCCGGAAACCTTTGCGGGGCAAAGATACGAAAAGCCGAGGGCAAAAGCAAACTTGTTTGCGAATTTGCCGAGGCAAAGTATCTTGGGCGTGAGCCAAAGTCGAAAAGCCGAGGGCAATGCCCATCTTATTTGAACATTGCCCTCGACCGGTTGTTTTGTCGTCCGAACGATTACCACTCGACCGGATCTTTCAGCAATTCGCCGTCGGCGGCATCCTCGGTCGTGAAGGTGTCGCTTCGATACTGTACGCAGAGCATCGTCAGCGGCTGCGTGCCATTGTTGCGCACCGATCTGCGACCTGCGGGAGCTACCCGGACTACGCTGCCCTCGCCGACGGGGAATACTTCGCCGTCGACCTGGAACGATCCGCTTCCGGAGAGGAAGAAGTAGAGTTCTTCGTGATTTTTGTGGGTGTGCAGAAATCCGGTTTCGGTGCCGGGCCGGAACGTCTGGAACGAGAACTCGGCGCCCGTCGCTCCGGCGGCCGTACCGCCGAACACTTTTCCCGGAATTTTGATTTCGGGACCGAGTTCCAGCAGGTAGTCGCCCAGCTCGTTGAGTTTGCCCATGTCGATCGCGCTGAAATTGGCCGCCGCCGCAATGTTTCGAATCTGTTTCATTGTTGTGTCTTTTGAATGGTTGTCGGTTGATTTTCGGCGGCAAAGATAGCGGGCAGGAATCGCCTTGTCAAGTAGATACCGGAATGTCAGATAGTTACCTCGAAGTAACGATTGCTGGGATTCAATGGTTTGGTAAATGAAGAAAAAACGATATTTTCTTTCTGAAAGTTTTTTACTTACTTTTGTAGAGTAAAGAACGGAAACGATGGATCGAACGACTCTCTGTCATGCCTTGCATCCCGACTGCCCGATTCGCAATGTGCTGGCGCGGATCGGCGACAAATGGTCGCTGCTGGTGATTTTTACGCTCGACCGGATGCCGGCGGCGCGTTTCGGCGAGCTGCTCCGGGCGTTGCCCGATATTTCGCAGAAGATGTTGACCGTTACGCTTCGTACGTTGGAGGAGGACGGACTGGTCGACCGTACGGTCTATCCCGAGATCCCGCCGCGGGTGGAGTACCGTCTTACGCATCGAGCGCAGTCGTTGTTGCCGCATCTGAATGCGCTGATCGCATGGGCTTGCGAGCACATGGAGGCAATTCTCGAAGACCGGAAAGCTGCGCGAAAAATCCGCTGACCGGGCCTCCCGATTCGCAGGGGGGCGAAACCCGGTGCGAGACCGCCGGCCGGCACGGATCACCGGTCGCCGCCGTCTTGGTTTTCGTCGATCGTCTGCATCTGTTGGCGGATCGATTCTTCGTGGATGGCCTGGAGTATCCCGCGCATGAATTTTTCGTCCATGCCCAGTTCTGCGGCCTGCGCCGTACGACGTGCGAGCAGCTCTTCGTAGCGTCGGGTCTGAAGCACCGGCATGCCGTGTTCTTTTTTGCAGCGGCCGATTTCGCAGGCCACGCGCATGCGTTCGGCGAGCAGTTCCAGAAGCCGGTCGTCCAGTTTGTCGATCTGCGTCCGCAGCTCGTCGAGGCAGTCGGTCGTCGTCGCCGTTTCGCGGATCACCAGATTTTCAACCAGTCGAGCAAGAACCTGCGGGGTAATTTGTTGTGTTTTGTCGCTCCAGGCTTCGTCGGGGGTGCAGTGCGCTTCGACGAACAGCCCGTCGAATCCCAGGTCCATGGCCTGCTGCGCCAGCGGGGCGATCAGTTCGCGGCGTCCGCCGATGTGGCTCGGGTCGCAGAAGAGTTGCAGCCCGGGGAAGCGGCGGTGCAGTTCGATCGGAACGGCCCACATCGGGTGGTTGCGGTAGCGGCTGCGGTCGATCGAGGCGAAGCCGCGGTGGATGACGCCTATGCGGCGGATGCCGGCGTTGCGGAGACGCTCCACGGCGCCGATCCAGAGTTCGAGGTCGGGGCTGACCGGATTCTTGACCAGCACCGGTACGTCGCAGCCGCGCAGCGCGTCGGCCAGTTCCTGCATGGCGAACGGATTGGCTGTCGTGCGGGCGCCGATCCACAGCAGGTCGATACCTCCCTCGACGGCCGCTTCGACATGGCTGCGCGTGGCGACTTCGGTCGTCACGTACATGCCCGTTTCGCGCTTGACGCGTTGCAGCCAGCCGATGCCTTCGGCTCCCACGCCTTCGAATCCGCCCGGCTTGGTGCGGGGTTTCCAGAGTCCTGCGCGGAAGATGCGGATGCCTGCGGCGGCCAGCCGGCGCGCCGTTTCGAGTGTCTGGGCTTCGGTCTCGGCGCTGCACGGCCCCGCGATGACCAAGGGCCGGCGGTCGGCGATGCCGGCGAAACGGATGGGTTCGAAGTCGGTCATGGTGCGCTCTCTGCGTTACGAAAAAAGAGACCGTCACGACCGACGGTCTCTTTCGAATCCGAGCTGTCTATGAGACTTGAACTCACGACCTCTTCCTTACCAAGGAAGTGCTCTACCACTGAGCTAAGACAGCGTTCCCTCCTAAGAGTGGTGCAAAAGTACACAAGAAAAATGAAAAGACAAAAAAAATGTACATATTTCGTAATATTTTTTCTACCTTTACTTTCAAATAACAGCTTAAATCGATGAAAAGAATCTTGATAGTAGGTGCCGGCGGGCAGATCGGTTCCGAGTTGACATGTTACCTGCGGGGGATTTACGGCGACGCCAACGTGGTGGCCACCGACATGCGCGATTGCCGCGAGCTGGGCGAGCAGGGGCCGTTCGAGGTGCTCAATGCGCTGGACGCTACGGCCATGGCGTCGATCGTGGCCCGTTACCGCATCGACACCATCTTCAACCTCGTGGCGCTTCTGTCGGCCGTCGGCGAGCGCAATCCGCAGATGGCTTGGAGCGTCAACATGGGAGCGTTGAACAATTCGCTCGAAGTGGCGCGTCAGCATCACTGCGCCCTTTTCACCCCTTCGTCGATCGGGGCGTTCGGCCCCTCGTCGCCCAAGGACGGCACGCCGCAGGACACGATCATGCAGCCGACGACCATCTACGGCATCTGCAAGTATACCGGCGAGATGCTGGGCAACTATTATCATCATAAATATGGTGTCGACACGCGTTCGGTGCGCTTCCCCGGCATCATTTCCAACGTCACGCTGCCCGGCGGCGGCACGACCGACTATGCTGTCGAAATCTACTACGAGGCCGTGAAGTCGGGGCGTTTCACGTGTCCCATTCCTGCGGACGTCTACATGGATATGATCTACATGCCCGATGCCCTGCGTGCTTGCGTCGAGCTGATGGAGACCGATCCTGCGAAACTCATCCATCGCAACAGCTTCAACCTTGCTTCGATGAGTTTCACGCCCGAAATCATCTGCGCCGAGATCAAGAAGCGCATGCCTTCGTTTACGATGGACTACGACGTCGATCCCGTCAAGAAAGCCATCGCCGAGAGCTGGCCCAACTCGCTCGACGACACCTGCGCCCGCGAGGAGTGGGGCTGGAAGCCCGAGTGGGACCTTGCGCGCATGACCGACGACATGCTCGTGCACATCCGGCGCAAGTTCGGCGCCGAGTAAGCGGCGCGGTTATTGCCGCATGGCGGATCGTTGATCGAAAAAACGGATTCCATGAAAAAATCGTTGCGTTGGGCGGCTGCTGTCGCGGCCGTCGCAGTGGGTGTCGTAGCCGGCGGCAGCCTTTATCTGCTGGGCTACTCGCTCGCACCCCGAAAGACCATGCGCGCCCGCAATGCTTCGGCGCGCGAGGAGATGACGGCCCAGTATCCTTTTCTGGGGCCTTGGTTGGACAGCCTCGAGACCGTCGGCGCGCTGCGCGACACGACGATCCGCGGAGCCGAGGGCGAGCGTCTGCATGCCCTCTATGCCGCGGCGCCCGAGCCGACCGACCGCACGGCCGTGATCGTGCACGGGTATACCGACAATGCCGTCCGCATGCTGATGATCGGCTACATGTATAACCACGACCTGGGTTACAACATCCTGCTGCCCGATCTGCATTTCCATGGGCAGAGCGAGGGGCGTGCCATCCGCATGGGGTGGAAAGACCGGCTCGACGTGATGCGGTGGATGGAGGTCGCCGATTCGATCTTCGGCGGCCATACGCAGATGGTCGTTCATGGCATTTCGATGGGCGCCGCCACGACGATGATGGTCTCGGGCGAAGAGCAGCAGCCTTATGTGAAGTGTTTCGTCGAGGATTGCGGCTACACTAGCGTCCGCGACCAGTTCGCCAAGGAGTTGAAAGGGCAGTTCGGTCTGCCGGCTTTCCCGCTGCTTCCCGTTGCCAGTTGGTTGTGCGACCTGCGCTACGGGTGGAATTTCTGCGAGGCTTCGGCCTTGGAGCAGGTGCGCAAAAGTACCCTGCCGATGTTCTTCATCCACGGCGATGCCGACGACTTCGTGCCTACCTCGATGGTCTATCCGCTTTACGAAGCCAAACAGCAGGGCGACAAGGAGTTGTGGGTAGCTCCCGGTTCCGCGCATGCGCTCTCCTACCATGATCATCAGGAGGAATACACCCGTCGGGTCAAGGAGTTCGTGAGCCGCTATATCAAGTAGTCGTTTCTCCGGTTGCGACTACGGCTCGCGGTGCGGGCAAAATTGATAAAACCCCGGTCTTAACGGGGCGAGTCTCCGCGCCGGGAGGCTGTGGCTCGCATAGCTCGGAGAACTGCCTGCCTTTTCAGAATGTTTCCCGTTCGTAGGCGTCGATCATCGAGCCGCGCGTGCAGTTGACGATGCGGGCGCCGAGCGTCGCGGCATAGTCGCGCAGCACTTCGTGGCCGCGGAAAAGTTCGGCCACCTCGGCCAGATAGACCGACATCGTGTAGGGACGGGGCGGCACTTTCTGGAACATCGGCCGCGGCGCGGCGGCTTCTCCGCCGTCGTAGTAGTGGCGGTCGGCGCGGCACAGCCGGTTTTCGTCGTCCACGCACAACCCCTCCAGCAGCGTGTGATCCACCCCATAGAGTTCGATCCGCTTGTAGCCCAGCAGCAGGGCGATGTATTCGCCTACCTGCACTACGGTGCCGAAGTTGGCGCTGCCCAGGCCGCGGCGGTAGAGCCAAAATTCCAGCCGGCGGAACCCCCGGTACATCTGCGTGTGGAACGGGATGATGCGGATGTTGGGGTTGGGCAGCGCGGCCCGGTAGTCGAACCGTTCCGGATTATAATATTGTACATAGAGGTGCATCGGCCATGCGACCCGTTCGTTGAGCGTGCGGTAGAGCGCCGCCACCCGGTCGCGCTGGGCCGTGTCGCGGAAGAACATCGGGTCGGAGAGCACGTAGTAGGCCGGGCGCAGTTCGGCGAAGCGGTCGTCTTCGGCGAAGAAGTTCACTGCCATGAAATCGCGATCCCCTCCCCGCTTCGTCTCTTCCAGCAGCCAGGGCAGTTCGCCGGCCAGCGCCGGGCCGTTGCCCAGAACGGCCATCGTCGGCGCCGGTGCGCCCACCGTTCCGGCTCGTCCGACATAGTTGCGGAAATTCTCCTTGACGGCTATCACCAGCAGGTAGAACGTCGTTTCATAGAGGTTGCGCAGGAAGCGGTCGAATTTTTCGAAGGGGGTCATCGGCGACGGTTTTATTTGCAAAAATAGCAAAAGATCGGTATCTTCGCAATATATCCCTTTCGGCTTATGGATTCGCTTTCGATCTCGGTAGTCATCCCCCTTTATAACAAGCGCGACGAGGTGGGTGCTACGCTACGCTCCGTGCTGGCGCAGACGCTGCCGCCCGTGGAGGTCATCGTGGTCGACGACGGATCGACCGACGGCGGGGCCGAAGTCGTGCGGACTATCGGCGGGCTTTCGGTGCGGCTGATCTCCCAGTCCAACGCCGGGGTAAGTGCGGCCCGCAACCGGGGTGCCGCTCAAGCGCAGGGCGCGTATGTTGCGTTTTTGGATGCCGACGATCGTTGGGAACCGGGTTTTCTGGCCGAAATCGCAGCCATGATCCGGGAGTTCCCAGGTTGCGGCATCTATTCCACCGCATTCTGGGTTGTCGGCCGCGAGGGGCGTTTTCCGGCTCCGTGTCCCGACCTGCGGGGTGTCGTCGGCAACTTTTTCCGCGACTCGGCCCACCGCTACATCTCCATTCCTTCGGCCAGCGTCGTACCCCGCCATGTCTTCGACGAGGTCGGCGGCTTCCCGCCCGGCATGAAAATCGGCGAAGACCTCTATTTGTGGGTCAAGATTGCCCGTCGCTGGCCGGTCTGCTTCTCGCCTGCGCGGCTGGTCTGCTACTCCAAGACGGCCGCCAACCGTTCGGCTGCGATCTATACGCCCGAGCGGACCGATTTTTCGTTCGAACAGCTCTACGATCCCGCAGCCCCCGAGCAGGAGCGCGAGTTCATTGCCCGTGCCGCTCTGGGCAAGGCGCTTATTATCAGTGCTAAGGGTGGCACCGAGGAGGCCGCCCGTGCGATCCGTACGTTCGCCTTTACCCGCATCTATCGCCGTACGCTCCGCAAGGTGCGCGTGCTCAATGCGCTGCCCGTCGCCTGGCGCACGCCCGTGCTCAACTTCTACAACCGGCTGGCGTGGCTGCTGGCTAAAAAAGGATTATAAAAGAGAAAGGTCTGCGATCGCAGACCTTTCTCTTTTCAGTTCTCGAATTTCAGCCCGTCGCCGCCGGCGTCGATGCGGATCGGCTTCGAGCGGTCGACTTCGCCGGCCAGAATCCGTTTCGAGAGGTCGTTGACCACGTAGCGTTGGATCGTCCGCTTCACCGGACGGGCGCCGTAGAGCGGGTCGAATCCCGCCGCGGCGATCCAGTCGCGCGCCGCCTGGGTGTATTCCAGCACGATGCCGTTGCCGAGGAGCATCTTGCGCACGATGCCTAACTGGATGTCGACGATGCGCCGGATGTCGTCGTGCGTCAGCGGCTCGAACATCACGATTTCGTCGATGCGGTTCAGGAACTCCGGCTTGAGGTGTTGTTTGAGCAGGTCGACCACTTCGTCGCGCGTCTTTTCCACCGTCTCGGGGTCGAGTTTCTTGCCGTCGGCTGCCGCCGCGAAGCGTTCCTGGATGATCTGCGCCCCCATGTTCGAGGTCATGATGACGATGGTGTTGCGGAAATCCACCGTGCGCCCCTTGTTGTCGGTCAGGCGGCCGTCGTCGAGCACTTGCAGCAGGATGTTGAAGACGTCGGGGTGGGCCTTTTCGATTTCGTCCAAGAGTACCACCGAGTAGGGCTTGCGCCGTACGGCTTCGGTCAGCTGGCCGCCCTCGTCGTAGCCCACGTATCCCGGAGGCGCTCCGACAAGACGCGACACGCTGTGGCGTTCCTGGTATTCGCTCATGTCGATGCGCGTGAGCATCTGGTCGTCGTTGAACAGGAATTCGGCCAGCGCCTTGGCCAGCTCGGTCTTGCCCACGCCCGTCGTGCCCAGGAAGATGAATGAGCCGATCGGCTTGCGCGGGTCGTTCAGTCCTGCGCGCGAACGGCGCACGGCATCCGAAATCGCCGCGATGGCCTGCTCCTGACCCACCACGCGCTTGTGCAGCTCCTCTTCCATGTGCAGCAGCTTCTCGCGCTCCGAGGCCAGCATTCGCGTTACGGGGATGCCCGTCCAGCGCGACACTACTTCGGCCACGTCTTCGGCGTCGACCTCCTCCTTGATCATCGAGCCGTTGGCGGCCGTGAGCCGGTATTCTTCCTCGAAAGCCGCGATCTCCTTTTCGGCTTCCTGGATCTTGCCGTAGCGGATTTCGGCTACCCGGCCGTAGTCGCCCTCGCGTTCGGCCTGGCGGGCTTCGACGTTGAGGCGTTCGATCTTCTCCTTGTTGTCTTGGATCTTGCGCAGCAGGTCGCGCTGGCCCTGCCACTTGGCGCGCATCGCCGCATCGCGGGATTTCAGCTCCTCGATCTCTTGGGTCAGCTGCCCGACGCGCTCCTCGTCTTTTTCGCGGCGGATCGCTTCGCGTTCGATTTCCAGCTGGCGTACGCGGCGGTCGAGGGTGTCGATTTCCTCGGGCACGGAGTTCATTTCCAGACGCAGGCGCGAAGCCGCTTCGTCCACCAGATCGATCGCCTTGTCGGGCAAATGGCGCGAAGTGATGTAGCGCGTCGAGAGGTCGACGGCCGCCACGATCGCTTCGTCCTTGATGCGCACCTGGTGGTGGTTTTCGTAGCGTTCCTTCAGCCCGCGCAGGATCGATATGGCGTCTTCGCGCGTCGGCTCGTCGACCATCACTTTCTGGAAGCGGCGTTCGAGCGCCTTGTCTTGCTCGAAATATTTTTGGAATTCGTCCAGCGTCGTGGCGCCTATGGTGCGCAGTTCGCCGCGCGCCAGGGCCGGTTTGAGGATGTTGGCCGCATCCATCGCCCCCGACGACTTGCCGGCGCCGACCAACGTGTGGATTTCGTCGATGAAGAGCAGGATTTCGCCCTCGCTCGCCACCACTTCCTGCACCACGGCTTTCAACCGCTCCTCGAATTCGCCCTGGTATTTCGCACCGGCGATCAGTGCACCCATGTCGAGCGAATAGATCGCCTTGTTTTTCAGGTTCTCCGGTACGTCGCCGTCGATGATGCGGCGCGCGATGCCCTCAGCGATGGCTGTCTTGCCCACGCCCGCTTCGCCCACCAGAATGGGGTTGTTCTTCGTGCGGCGCGAGAGGATTTGCAGCACGCGGCGGATCTCCTCGTCGCGCCCGATCACGGGGTCGAGCTTGCCGCTCCGAGCCTGCTCGTTGAGGTTGACGGCATACTTGCCCAGCGCGTCGAACTGCTGTTCCGACGTGGGGCTGTCGACCGTGGCGCCCTTGCGGAAAGTGCGGATCGCTTCGAGCAACTCTTTCTCGGTGGCGCCGTGACGTTTGAGAATGTCCGAGGCCGTGCCGCGTTCGGCCACCAGGCCCAGCAACAGGTGCTCGACCGACGCATATTTGTCGTTGAAATTCTTGGTGAAGTCGACGGCTTTCTGAATCATGCGCGAGCAATCCTGCGAGAAAAACTGTTCGCCGCCGCCCTCCACGCGGGGCAGTTTGTCGAGCGCCTGTCCGCACTCCTGCCGCACGCCGCGTACGTTGACGCCGACGCGTCCGAGGAGAAATGCGGCCAGCGAATCGTCCTCGCGCACGAGCGCCGACAACAAATGGAGCGGCTCGACAGCCTGCTGTCCCCGTTCCCGCGCTATGGAGAGCGCCGCTTGCAACGCCTCCTGCGCCTTGATGGTCAAAGTGTTGATATTCATGGTTCGCAGATTTGGTTTCGTTTGCTTCGTTATCCGTTCTTTCGCAAATGGCCTGCCACACCGCACGTATCGGCCAATGTGTCAGTTTCCGACGACGTTTGTCGCATCCGTCCGGTCAAGGCGGCAGAGGGAACTGACAAGGCATGCGGATGTTTCGGACAATTCGGCAGAAAGTTTATAGCCGAAGATACTCTGCCTTGGCAATGCTCAAATAAATTTGGCATTGCGCTCGGCTTTTCGACTTTGGCTCACGCCCAAGATACTTTGCCTCGGCAATGCTCAAATAAATTTGGCATTGCGCTCGGCTTTTCGTATCTTTGCCCTACTATGAGCGAATTCATCGTCAGTGCACGAAAATACCGCCCTGCGACCTTTGCGTCGGTCGTGGGGCAGAAGCATATTACTTCTACGCTGAAAAACGCCATCGAGCGCGGACAGCTGGCCCATGCCTACCTTTTTTGCGGGCCGCGCGGCGTGGGCAAGACCACCTGCGCCCGCATCTTCGCCAAGGCCATCAACTGCCTTTTGCCCAACGGTGCCGAGGCATGCAACGAGTGCGAGTCGTGCCGCTCGTTCAACGAGGGCCGGTCGCTCAACATCCATGAGTTGGACGCCGCGTCGAACAACTCTGTGGAGGACATCCGCACCTTGATCGAGCAGGTGCGCATCATCCCGCAGGTGGGGCGTTACTCGGTCTTCATCATCGACGAGGTGCACATGCTCTCGGCTGCGGCTTTCAACGCGTTCCTCAAAACTTTGGAGGAGCCGCCTGCCCATGCCGTCTTCATCTTGGCGACCACCGAGAAGCACAAGATCATCCCCACGATCCTCTCGCGGTGCCAGATCTACGACTTCAACCGCATCCGCGTCGAGGATTCGGTCGAATACCTCAAATATATCGCTTCGCAGGAGGGTATCACGGCCGACGAGGAGTCGTTGAACCTCATCGCCCAGAAGGCCGACGGCGGTATGCGCGACGCGCTGTCGATGTTCGACAAGGCTGTGTCGTTCTGCGGCACGAAACTCGATTACCATCATGTGGCCCAGACGCTCAACGTACTGGACTACGATACTTATTTCGGTGTCACCGAGATGTTGCTGGCCGGCGACTACGTGCAGGCGCTCGTCGCTTTCGACGAGGTGCTGGCCAAGGGATTTTCGGGCCAGACATTCATGTCGGGTCTCAACCGCCACTTGCGCGATGTGTTGATGGCGGCCCGTCCCGAGACGCTGCGCCTGATCGAAATGACCGGGACGCTGCTCGAACGATACCGGACGCAGGCGGGCGCCTGCGATGTCGGATTCTTGTTCGGGGCCATCGCTTGCCTGACGGAACTCGACAGCAAAATACGGCAGTCTTCCAACCAACGACTGCTCGTGGAGCTGGGCCTGATGAAAATAGCAAGGCTCGGCCAAAAAAAAAATGACCCCCTGACTTCTTCTTCCGAGGAGTATCCTTTGCCCGACTTGCAGCCGCGGTCTCCCCGCGACGCTGCGGGCAGTGCCGGGGTGCCGGCTGTCGGGGCCGTACGTCCGGCGGAGACCGAAAGATCGGCGGGAGCTGCGCCGACCCCGAACCTGGAGCCGAATCCGAACCAGGCCTCGAAACCGGAACCGCTCCCGAATCCGAAACCGGCGGCCGAAGCTGCGAACTCGGAACCGGCTGCGCAACCGGCAGATATATCCGCTGCAAATACGCCTGGCGCAAATATACCTGTCGTAGATACGTCCGTTGCATCGGCTTCGCAAGCATCCGCAACTCCGGTTGCATCTGCCGCCGGGCCGCAGGCCGATACTTCGGTTGCGGCGTCTGCGTCGGTCGGGGGCACGGTTTCGAAGTCCGCCGCTTCCCGTGCGCCGCGCAAATCGTTGATTTCGGGTGCTTCGCTGGCTGATCTGCTCGCTGCGGGCGGTGCTTTCGAGGATGCGGAGGAGGGCGGCGATCCGGAAGAGCGGATGGAGGACCCCGATTTCGACCCGGCATGCAGCGAGAAGTTGGAGCGTGCCCGCGGTCGGATTCTGGAGTTGATCAAGTCCAAGCGTCCGCGTTTCGTTCCGGCGTTCGAGTTGATGACGTTCCGCGACAATGCGATCGCCGTAAGCGTGCCTACGGCCGAGTTGCGGGAGGAAATACTGCGCAACAAGACCGCAATGTTGATGCGCATCGCCGAGCTTGCAGGCATCGAGGGCGCCCTCGATCTGGAGGTAACGGTCAACGAGGAGATCCGTGCCGCACGTCCCATCAAGCCGGAGGACAAGGTGAAGTTCCTTTCGGAGAAGAATCCGTTGGTAACGGAACTGCGCAAGGCGCTCGATTTGGAAATGGAGTAAAAGTAAAAAGTGATATGGCAAAAAATTTTATCGAAGAACTCGAATGGCGCGGCATGATCCACACGATCATGCCCGGTGCGAAAGAACAACTCGAAAAGGAGATGACGACGGCTTATCTGGGTATCGACCCCACGGCCGACTCGCTGCATATCGGCCACCTGGTGGGCGTGATGATCCTCAAACATTTCCAGCTGTGCGGCCACCGGCCCCTGGCGCTCGTTGGCGGGGCCACCGGCATGATCGGCGACCCCTCGGGCAAGTCGCAGGAGCGCAACCTGCTCGACGAGCCGACGTTGCGTCATAACCAGGAGGCGATCAAGCGTCAGCTGGCCAAATTGCTCGACTTCGAGTCCGACGCACCCAACGCCGCCGTCATGGTCAACAACTACGACTGGATGAAAGACTTTTCGTTCCTCGACTTCATTCGCGACATCGGCAAGTGCATCACGGTCAACTACATGATGGCCAAGGATTCGGTCAAGAAGCGGTTCAACGGCGAGGGCGACGGCATGTCGTTCACCGAATTCACCTACCAGCTCGTGCAGGGCTACGACTTCCTGCATCTCTACGAGACGATGAACTGCAAAATCCAGTTGGGCGGCGCCGACCAGTGGGGCAACATCACCACCGGCACCGAGTTGATCCGCCGCAAGTTAGGTTCGGAGTCCGAGGCGTTCGCCATCACGTGTCCTTTGATTACCAAGGCCGACGGCACCAAGTTCGGCAAGACCGAGAGCGGCAACGTGTGGCTCGACCCGCGTTACACGTCGCCTTACAAGTTCTATCAGTTCTGGCTCAACGTCAGCGATGAGGATGCCAAGCGTTACATCAAGATTTTCACGTTGCTCGACCGGGCCACCATCGATGCCCTCATCGCCGAACACGATGCTGCGCCCCATCTGCGCGTGTTGCAGAAGCGTCTGGCGCAGGAGATTACCACGATGATCCACTCCCGCGAGGAGTACGAAAAGGCGGTCGAGGCGTCAGCTATCCTCTTCGGCGGGGCGACTTCCGAGGCATTGCACAAGCTCGACGAAGCGACCCTTTTGCAGGTCTTCGAGGGGGTGCCGCAGTTCCGCATCGCGCGGGCCGACCTCGGGCTGCCGTTCGTCGATCTGGCGGCCGATAAAACGCAGGTTTTCCCCTCCAAGGGCGAGTGCCGCAAGATGGTGCAAGGCGGCGGCGTGGCGCTCAACAAGGAGAAAGTGGCCGATCCGATGCGGCCCGTCGTCGAGTCCGATTTGATCGCCGGCAAATATTTGCTCGTGCAGAAAGGCAAGAAGAATTACTACCTCATCATCGTCGAATAATGGAGTATCGCATTACGTTGGAGCGCATGGAGTTCCACGCACTGCACGGGTGTTATGAACTCGAACGCAAGGTAGGCAACCGCTTTACGGTCGATCTGATGATCACGGCCGAATTGGGCGACGTGGCCGCCGAGGATTGCGTCGAAAAGGCGGTCAATTACTTGACCGTCTACGAGGTCGTCCGCGAGCGGATGCAAGTCGTGCAGCGCACGATCGAGCGCGTGGCGATGAACATCATCGAGGCCCTTTACGCCGCTTTTCCGCAGATTCGCCACATTTCCTGCACGGTCTCGAAGCTGGCTCCGCCGCTGGGCGGCAAGCTCGACCGGGTAAGCGTGACCATCGAACAGTGAGCCGGCGGCTTCTTCCGCCGCTCGCCGTGGGCGCCGGTGCTTTGTCCGGATCATAAAAAAAATCTGTCTGCGTCATGCAGACAGATTTTTTTGTAGACACGTCCGGGCCGGATACACCCAGATGCCTTGTCAGGAATCATCCTTATGCCTTGCCGGCCGAACCGAGGACGTTCTCGCACTTGTGCTTGTAGAGCTTCTTCAGCTCCTCGCGGGCCGGCCCCAGGTACTTGCGGGGGTCGAACTCGGCGGGCTGCTCCGACAGCACCGTGCGTACGGCGGCCGTCATGGCCAGACGACCGTCCGAGTCGATGTTGATCTTGCAGACGGCGCTCTTGGCAGCCTCGCGCAGCTGCTCCTCGGGAATGCCGACGGCATCTTTCAGCGCACCGCCGTGCGTGTTGATGATCTTCACGTACTCCTGGGGTACCGACGACGAGCCGTGCAGCACGATGGGGAAGCCCGGGATGCGCTTCTCGATCTCCTTGAGGATGTCGAAACGCAAGGGGGGCGGAACCAGAATGCCCTCGGCATTGCGCGTGCACTGCTCGGGCTTGAATTTGTTGGCGCCGTGCGACGTGCCGATCGAGATGGCCAGCGAGTCGACGCCGGTCTTCTTCACGAAATCCTCCACGTCGGCGGGGTCGGTGTAGTGCGAGTGCTCGGAGGCCACTTCGTCTTCCACGCCGGCCAGCACGCCCAGTTCGCCCTCGACCGTCACGTCGTGCTGGTGAGCGTATTCCACGACTTTCTTCGTCAGGGCTACGTTTTCATCGTAGGGCAGCGCCGAGCCGTCGATCATCACCGACGAGAAGCCCATGTCGATGCAGTCCTTGCACAGTTCGAACGAGTTGCCGTGGTCGAGGTGCAGCACGATGGGGATGTTCTTGCCCAGCTCCTTGGCATACTCCACGGCACCCTGTGCCATGTAGCGCAGCAGCGTCTGGTTGGCATACTTGCGTGCGCCGGCCGACACTTGGAGAATCACGGGCGACGATGTTTCGACGCAAGCCTGGACGATGGCCTGCATCTGCTCCATGTTGTTGAAGTTGAAGGCCGGAATGGCGTAACCGCCCTTGATGGCCTTGGCGAACATCTCGCGGGTGTTGACCAAGCCCAATTCCTTGTAAGATACCATAATCGTTATTTTTAGCAGTGAATCGTTCGTATTTCATGCACCTTGCCCGCAATCCGAACAAGTGCGGCTCTGCGCTTGGCGCATCGAAAAGGCTTGCACTCAAAAACCGCACAAATTTAATTAAATAATCTTAACAATGATTCATTTCATGCGCTTTTTGTTAAAATAATAACAATCTCCGGGACAAGCCGCGGGCCGCGCCGACCCGATTCGAACTTTGACGAGGCGGGAAAAGTTGCGGGCCAATGGATTTTTGCGGCAAGCCGCCGGCCGATCGTTGTCATCGGGGTGTGGCGGCCGTGTCGTTCGGGGCGCATCCCGATGCCGGTTTGGCGGTGGCAGGGGAGTGTGTTGTTAATAAAATAACAAATCATCCGGTTTTGTTGGACAATCCGGAGAGTTTTTTGTATTTTTGCAAAGTTTAAATCGAACGAGTGATTTTGAAACGAATATAAACATAAATTATAAGAGCTATGGCCGAATTCATCTACCAGGAGCCGTTCCCCGTGGGGGAGGACAAGACGCAGTATCGTCTGCTGACCAAAGATTACGTCAAGGTCGTCGAGTGCGACGGCCGCAAGATCCTCAAGGTCGACCCCGCCGGTCTGGAGTTGCTCTCCAAAGCGGCTTACAGCGATGTGTCGTTCTACTTGCGCGCTTCCCACTTGCAGAAGTTGCGCAACATCCTCGACGATCCCGAGGCTACCGACAACGACAAGTTCGTGGCTTACACCATGTTGCTCAACCAGTGCGTCTCGGCCGAGGGCGAGCTGCCCACGTGCCAGGATACCGGCACAGCGATCTGCATCGGTCACAAGGGCGAAGACGTCTTCACCGGGGCCGACGATGCCGAGTGCATAGCCCGCGGCGTTTACGAGACTTACAAGGAGCGTAATTTGCGCTATTCGCAGGTCGTGCCTTTCACCATGACCGACGAGAAGAATTCCGGCACCAACCTGCCCGCCCAGATCGACATCTACGGCGGCAAGCCCGGCATGGAGTACGAGTTTCTTTTCATCACCAAGGGCGGCGGTTCGGCCAACAAGACGTTCCTCTACCAGCAGACCAAGGCGCTCTTGAACGAGGAGTCGCTGACCAAGTTCATCACCGAACATATCAAAGACCTCGGCACTTCGGCCTGCCCGCCTTACCACCTCGCGCTCTGCATCGGCGGCACGTCGGCCGAGATGTGCCTCTCGACCGTCAAGAAGGCGTCGGCCGGCTATCTCGACGAGTTGCCCACCTCGGGCAACGAGGGCGGCCGCTGCTTCCGCGACCTCGAATGGGAGGAGAAGGTGCTGAAGATATGCCAGCAGTCGGGCGTCGGCGCCCAGTTCGGCGGCAAGTACCTCGTGCACGACGTGCGCGTCATCCGCGCTCCGCGCCATGCCGCTTCGTGCCCTGTCGCTATCGGCGTCAGCTGTTCGGCCGACCGCAACATCAAGGCCAAGATCACGCCCGAGGGCATCTTCCTGGAGGAGTTGGAGAAGAATCCGGCACGGTTCCTGCCCAAGGAGGCTCCGGCCATGTCGCCCGCCGTGGATATCGACCTCGACGAGGGCATGGACAAGGTGCGCGCGATTCTGACCAAGTATCCCATCAAGACGCGTCTGAACCTCAAGGGCACCTTGATCGTCGCCCGCGATATAGCCCATGCGCGCATCAAGCAGATGCTCGACCAGGGCAAGCCCATGCCCGAGTACTTCAAGAAGCACCCGGTCTACTACGCAGGCCCCGCCAAGACGCCCGACGGCATGGCTTCGGGTTCGTTCGGCCCCACCACGGCCGGGCGCATGGACCCCTACGTCGACTTGTTCCAGAAGCACGGCGGATCGCTGGTGATGGTCGCCAAGGGCAACCGTTCGCAGGAGGTGACCGACGCCTGCAAGGCCAACGGAGGGTTCTACCTCGGCTCGATCGGCGGGCCGGCAGCCATTTTGGCCAAGAATTCGATCAAGTCGGTCGAGGTCGTCGACTTCCCCGAGTTGGGGATGGAGGCCGTGCGGAAAATCTATGTCGAGGATTTCCCCGCTTTCATCATCGTCGACGACAAGGGCAACGATTTTTTTGCCGATTTCAAACATTAGAAAACGTTCATTCAGACAATAATAGCATAAGAATTACGTTGTTAGTCCGATGAAAGGTTTTGCGAAAATAGGTTTCGTCCTGCTTTGCATGATCGGGTGCCTGCCGCTCCGCGCCGCCGAGAAGGTGGTGTTCGAGGTTTCGTCGCCGTTGATCGTCTCCATGGGCGAAGCGTTCCGCGTCGAGTTCGCGCTCAATGCTGCGCCCGACGACGATTCGTTCGTGGCCCCTGCGTTCGAGGGGTTCGACGTGCTCGCCGGGCCTGCCGTGTCGAAAGGGTCGTCGATCCAGATCATCAACGGCGCGATGACCAAGAGCGTCAATTACACCATCACGTTCGTGCTGTTGCCCCGAAGTGCCGGCAACCTCACCGTCGGAGCGGCTGAGATCGCCGTCGACGGCACCGTCTACCGCACCCGGCCCCTGGCCCTCGAGGTCGTCGCCGAGCCGACGGACGGTTCGGCTTCGCAGTCCGGGGCCGGCGACCGCCGGGAGCCGCAGGACGAGGCAAGCCGCGCGCAGGGGCAGCTCGCGCCGGACGACATCTTGCTGCGGGCCGTCGTGTCGCGTTCGTCGGTTTTCAAAGGCGAGCCGCTGCGGGTCACCTTCAAGCTCTACGAGCGGGTCAATGTCGCCGGTTATCAGGATGTCAAGTTTCCGTCGTTCAACGGGTTCTGGGCGCAGGAGCTGGATACGAACAGCGCCCGGCGCCAGCGCGAAACCTTCAACGGCAAGGTCTACGAGACGTTGGTCGCCCGCGAATACCTGCTCTATCCCCAGCAGGCCGGGACGTTGACCATCGATCCCGCCGAGTTGACTGCCGTGGCGCAAGTCGTCGTGCAGAGCCGCCGCAATGTCGATCCTTTCTTCGGCGGCGGCCCCGAAATCTATAACGTGCCGCGCAAGTTGCAGAGCCAGCGCATCAGCGTGACGGTCAAGCCGCTTCCTGCGGGTGCTCCTGCTGGGTTCGGCGGGGCCGTCGGGCATTTCGACATGCAGACCGTGCCGCCCGCCGGGCAGCTTTCGGCCAATTCGGCCGCAACCTGCACGGTCAAGATTTCCGGCACGGGCAACCTCGCTTTCGTGCAGGCGCCCAAGTTGGTGCTGCCCGCTTCGTTCGAGCAGTACAACGTCAAGACCACCGAATCGATCAACGCTTCGGCGGCCGGTATTTCCGGGTACCGGCAGTTCGAATATCCGTTCATCGCGCGGGCCGAGGGCGACTACGAGATCGGTCCCGTGGAGTTCACCTACTTCGACCCTGCGCGCATGGAGTATAAGACCTTGCGTTCGAAGCCTCTTGCGCTCCATGTCGTGCCCGATGCCCAGGGGGGCGGCGATGCCGTCGTCATGCAGGGGCGCGGCATGTCTAAGGAGGAGGTCAGGTTGTTGGGGCAGGACATCCGTTTCATCAAGTTGGGCAGCGCCCGGCTGCGCTCCGAGCGGCAGCCGTTCCTCTTCAGCGGGCTTTATTGGTCGGCGGTCGGCGGTATCTTGTTCTTGTTCGGTGCCGCCTACGTCGCTTTGCGCCGCCGGATCCGCGAGTCGCAGAACGTGGCCGCCGTGCGCGGAAAGCGGGCCAACAAGGTCGCCGTGTCGCGTTTCCGTGCCGCCCGCAAATACATGGAGCAGGACAACCGCCACGCTTTCTACGAGGAGATGTTGCGGGCCTTGTGGGGATACGTGAGCGACAAGCTCAATATTCCCGTCGCCAACCTCACCAAGGAGAACGTGCGCGAGGAGCTGCACAAGCGCGGCGTGCCGGTCGAGCAGGCCCAGCGTTTCACGGCCATCATCGCCCAGTGCGACGAGGCGCAGTATGCTCCCGCGGCATCGGCCCGCATGGGCGACGTCTATGCCGAGGGTGTCGATCTGGTTTCGCATATCGAGGCGATGATTAAACGATAGAAATGTTTATGAGACGATTCATCATGGTTGTATGCGCCCTCGGTCTGGGCTGCGGCTTTGCGCAGGCGCAGGAAACACGGTCGGAGGAGGCCTCCGGCGGGACGCCGCACTTCGCGGAGACGTCCGGCGCAGCGCCGGACACGCAGGACGGGGCTGCGGCTTCCGAGCCGGCTGCCGACGAGTTGTGGGATGCGGCCAACACGGCTTATATCAACGGCGATTTCCGTACCGCTGCCGAAACCTACGAGCGGTTGCTCGCCCAAGGAGCGGTTTCCGGGAAGCTCTATTACAACCTGGCCAATGCTTGTTTCAAGGAGGATCGGTTGGGCAAGGCGATTCTGTACTATCGGCGGGCCTTGCGCCTGACTCCCGGCAACGGCGACATCCGTTACAACCTCGGCGTGGCCGAAGCCCGCACGAAAGACCATATCGAGAAGATTCCCGAATTTTTCTTCGTCGTCTGGATGCGGGGCGTGCGGCAGATCATGAGCGGCTCGGCTTGGACGGCCTTGTCGCTCGCCGCGTTGGTTTGTGCGTTGGCTTTGTTTCTGCTGTATCTGTTGGCTCAACGGTTGCCGGTGCGAAAGGCCGGGTTCTATGGGACGCTTGCCGCCGCCGTGGTCTTCGTCTGCGCCACTTGTTTTGCTGCGGCTGAAAGGCGCGCAGCGCTCGACCGCACGCAGGCCGTGGTGATGGCGACGGCGGTCGCCGTGAAAAGTTCGCCCGACAAGTCGGCGACCGACCTTTTCGTCTTGCACGAGGGCACGGTCGTGCGCATCGCCGACCGGCTCGGCGAGTGGTGCGAGATCGTGATCGACGACGGGAAGAAGGGGTGGCTCGAATGCCGTAAAATCGAGGTCATCTGATGTCGAAGCTCTTGCAGGATGTGGTCGGCGAGTTGTCCCGGCTGCCCGGCGTCGGAAAACGCACGGCGCTGCGTCTGGCCATGCACCTTTTGCGCATGGAACCCGAGGCGGTGGCGGAAATGACCCGCAGCATCGACCGTTTTCGCGGCGAAATCAAATATTGCGTCCGTTGCAACAATCTGTCCGACGAGCTGGTGTGTCCGATCTGTGCCGACGAGGAGCGCGACCGTTCGACGGTCTGCGTCGTCGAGCAGGTGGCCGACGTGCTGTCGATCGAGAACACGCATCAGTACAAGGGGTTGTACCATGTCCTGGGCGGCGTGATTTCGCCCATGCAGGGCATCGCGCCCTCCGATCTGAAGATCGATCTGTTGTGCGACCGCATCGCGCAGGGCGGCATCAAGGAGGTGATCCTGGCCATTTCGACCTCGGTCGAGGGCGAAACGACGCTTTTTTATCTGATGAGTCGTCTGCGGCATTATTCTGGCTTGAAGATCACTTCGATCGCCCGCGGCATCGGTTTCGGCGACGAGTTGGAGTATGTCGACGAACTGACCATCACCCACGCGCTGCTCAACCGCCGGGAGGTGGAATGATGACAAAGCCTCGCTTCCTCTCCGAAAAGGGCGGACGGCCGCGATATGCGGGCCGGGGCAGAAAATCGCAAACATAAGGATTAAATACATTGTTTATTATGGATTTCGTTACCAATGAAAAATTGACGATCGTCGGCGCAGCCGGCATGATCGGTTCCAACATGGCCCAGACGGCCTTGATGATGCGGCTTACGCCCAACATCTGTCTTTACGATCCGTTCGCTCCGGCGTTGGAGGGCGTGGTCGAGGAGTTGCGCCATTGCGCTTTCGAGGGGGTGAACATCACCTGGACTTCGGACATCGGCGATGCGCTCACGGGAGCGTCTTATGTCGTTTCGTCGGGCGGTGCGGCGCGCAAGGCCGGCATGACGCGCGAAGACCTTTTGAAAGGCAACGCCGAGATCGCCGCCCAGCTGGGCAAGGACATTAAGATGTACTGCCCCGACGTCAAGCACGTGGTCATCATCTTCAATCCTGCCGACATCACGGGTCTCGTGGCCTTGATCCACGGCGGTTTGCAGCCGTCGCAGGTTTCGACTCTCGCGGCGCTCGATTCCACGCGTCTGCGGTCGGAGCTGGCCAAGTATTTCCATATTTCGCCCGATGAAATCCAGAATTGCCGCACCTACGGCGGCCATGGCGAGCAGATGGCCGTCTTCGCTTCGACGACGCTCATAGCCGGGCGTCCGCTTTCGGAACTCATCGGCCATGAGATGCCCGAGGCCGACTGGCACGAGTTGCAGCAGCGGGTCATCCAGGGCGGCAAGCACATCATCGACCTGCGCGGACGTTCGTCGTTCCAGAGTCCGGCCTACCTCTCGATCTGCATGATCGCCGCGGCCATGGGCGGCAAGCCGTTCACCTATCCTGCCGGCGTCTACGTCCACAACGACGAGTTCCAGCATATCCTCATGGCCATGGAAACCTCTACCGGCCCCGAGGGCGTTGCGTACAAGGACGTGCAGGGCACGCCCGAGGAGCACGCCGCGCTCACCGAGAGCTACAAGCACCTTTGCAAGCTCCGCGACGAGGTGATCGCCATGGGCATCATTCCGCCCGTCGAGGAGTGGGGCAAAGTCAATCCTTATTTGAAGTAAGGGTTCGGTGCTGAAAAATCGTGCTTCGGAGTTTCGGGGCACGATTTTTTCGTATTTTTGTATAAAACCGTCAATTATGAAACGATGGATATTGGTGTTCGTGGCGTCCGTGCTCTGCTGGGGTGCGGCCGACGCGGCGAAGCCCAAGAAGAAACAGCCCAGCATCAAAGAGCTGGAGCGCAGGCTGGAGACGCTCGATGCCGAGCAGGAGCGTTTGACTATGGAATTGAGCCGGAAAAAGTGGGCGTGTTATATGATTCTGGCAGAACGCGAGGGGCGGGTAGCCCGGCTTTCGGACTATCCGGGCGTGAATCTGCAGGCCATTCGCGACAGCGTTCCGCAGATCGAAGCCTTGTATGAACATTATGCCGCGTGTTACAAGGCCTGGCAGGATGTGCTGCGCACGGCACCCGAATACGAAAAGTTGCACGAGGAGTACCGATATGTGAAGCGTCTGCCCAAGGATCATCCCCGGGCTGTGGAAAACAAGGTGGGCTACGATCGCATGTACGACAGCCTGCGAACCCATAATCCGGAGTATCGTCTCGCGATAGCCGCTCGCGACAAGGCGCTTTTCGACCGCGATATGGCCGTGTTGCGCCATGTGGTGGAGTGGTATCGGCAGCAAGGCCGCGAGATGCCTGTGCAGTCGGTCATTTCGATGACGCAAATGAATGCGATTCGCAACGAGTGGCCCGAAGTGGGGCGGATGGAGGCCGAATCGAGGGCCTTGCAGTCGGTGCGCAACGCTCTTTTCAAGCAGATTCAGGAAGCGCGCTACGGTTTGGAGTGAGCGGAGGTGTCCGCATATAGGAAAGCCGTCCCGAAAAATCGGGACGGCTTCGGTTTCGATGCGGCAATCTACTGATGCGGCAACCTGCGGCTTCGGAAACGGCGGCGGCAGACCGTTGTTTCGTTATTTTTCGTCGGGGGTGGAGACTGCCTGCAATATGGCTTTCAATTCGCCGTCGCCGAGCAATAGGAGCATCGGCCCGTCCATGTCGTAGTGGGTCGTCGTTGCGAGCGCCCGGAGGAATGCCGCCTCCTGCGCCATTTTGGGACAGGCCCTGCGCGTCGAGATCATCGGGCCGAATTCAAGAGTCCGCTTTTCGTCGGTTTTGTAATTGCCGCTCAGTTGGTTGCAGGCGCCGATGCCGCTTACTCGTCCCTCTTCAGCCGAAAACCGAACGGTGAACCGGCCTTTTTCGGGTTGCATGCGCTGTCCGTTGAGTTGGACGAGCTGCCATGTCGTGCCGACCAGCGGCCGCCGGGTCTTTTTCTGGTAGGAGCGGCAGGGGCAGCAGTTCGTCGCCAGCAGGGCGATGAGGAGCGCGGTTATGATTCGTGCAGGGGTTTTCATCTTTTTCTGTCGGTTGTTCGGCTGCAAATATAGAGAATAAATCGTATCTTTGTCTTCGGAACGCATCGGAATGCGTTTCGGAAAGAGTTTGTGGAATCCGGGAATGCGTCCGGCAGAGCCTGTTCCCGAAAAATCGAAGTTCCTATGAAAAAGATCATCGCTTCACCCCTCGCACCCAAAGCCGTGGGGCCTTATTCGCAGGCTGTCGAAGCCGGCGGCGCACTCTATGTTTCGGGCCAGCTGCCCATCGACGGAGCCACGGGCAAGATGGCCGAGGGCATCGAGGCCCAGACCCGGCAGTCGTTGACGAACCTGGAGCATATCCTCGCCGAAGCCGGCTATGATTTCGGCGACGTGGTGAAAACCACGGTGCTGTTGCAGCATATCTCCGACTTCGCGGCCATGAATGCCGTCTATGCCGAATTTTTTACCTCGCAAATGCCTGCCCGCATCTGCTTCGAAGTCGCCGCCTTGCCCATGGGCGCTCTGGTCGAAATCGACGCCGTAGCGGCGAAATGATAAAGGCGAATTGGCGTCTTGTGCCGGTTGCGGGTCTTGGGCCGTGCAGGCGGCTTGCTTTCCGGCGGTTTTGTTATGTGCGGTGTGTTTCAGTTACTTGAAGCGCACCGTCCTTTTTTGTAAATAATTTGTGTATAATTCGGGTGGGGATTGTTGGGATATTTGCCCGGAATGCGCCATCTTTGCAGAACAGTCTCCGTAGCCGGGGACGCCCAAAGGGAACAATCAAAAAAGGTATCGATATATTATGGCAAAAGTTTCCAATCTTTCGGCACCGCAGAAGGTCGATTACAACGACGCTGTGGCCGAATCGAAGGTCTACTTCGACGGCGACGAACTCGCCGCTACGGTGTGGGTCAGCAAGTATGCCCTCAAGGATTCTTTCGGCAACATTTACGAGAAGTCGCCGCGGCAGATGCACGAGCGCATCGCCCGGGAGATCGAGCGGATCGAGAAGAAGTATCCCGATCCCATGTCGGCCGACGAGGTGTTCGCCCTGCTCGACCATTTCCGTTATGTCATTCCGCAGGGCGGCCCCATGACCGGCATCGGCAACGATTTCCAGGTCGCCTCGCTTTCCAATTGTTTCGTCATCGGGCATAAGAACCCTGCCGATTCCTACGGCGGCATCTTCCGCATGGACGAGGAGCAGGTGCAGCTCATGAAGCGGCGCGGCGGCGTGGGGCACGACCTCTCGCACATCCGCCCCACGGGCAGTCCCGTGCTCAATTCGGCCCTCACATCGACCGGTATCGTGCCTTTCATGGAGCGTTATTCCAATTCTACGCGCGAGGTGGCGCAGGACGGACGCCGCGGCGCCCTGATGCTTTCGTTGTCGATCAAGCATCCCGATGCCGAGCGGTTCATCGACGCCAAGGTCGACACCGGCAAGGTCACCGGGGCCAACGTCTCGATCAAGATCGACGACGAGTTCATGCGTGCCGCCGTCGCCGGCAAGAAATACCGGCAGCAGTTCCCCATCGGTTCCGACAAGCCCAAGTACGAGCAGCAGATCGATGCCCGGAAGTTGTGGGAGAAGATCATCCACAACGCCTGGAAGTCGGCCGAGCCGGGCGTGTTGTTCTGGGATACGATCATCCGCGAGAGCATCCCCGATTGTTATGCCGACGAGGGTTTCGTCACCGTGTCGACCAATCCGTGCGGCGAAATTCCCTTGTGTCCCTACGATTCGTGCCGGCTGTTGGCGCTCAATCTGTTGTCCTACGTCGACGATCCTTTCACCAAGCAGGCCAAGTTCAACTTCGCCAAGTTCAAGGGGCACGTGGCCAAGGCGATGCGCATGATGGACGACATCATCGATCTGGAGCTTGAGAAGGTCGAGTTGATCATCGAGAAGATCGCCGCCGATCCCGAGGACGAGGACGTGCGCCGTGTCGAGCTGGAGTTGTGGAAAAAGATCCGGACGATGGCCCTCAAGGGGCGCCGCACCGGCTTGGGCATCACGGCCGAGGGCGATATGCTCGCCGCCTTGGGATTGCGCTACGGTTCCGACGAGGCCATCGCTTTCGCCGTCGAGGTGCAGAAGACCTTGGCCATCGAGGCGTACCGCGCTTCCGTGAAGATGGCCGGCGAGCGCGGTGCTTTCGCTGTCTACGACGCTGCCAAGGAGAAGAACAACCCCATGATCGAGCGCATCCGCGAGGCCGATCCCGAACTCTACGCCGAGATGGTCGAGAAGGGGCGCCGCAACATCGCCATGCTGACCATCGCCCCCACGGGCACCACGTCGCTCATGTCGCAGACCACTTCGGGCATCGAGCCGGTCTTCCGCACCGTCTACAAGCGGCGCCGCAAGATCAATCCTTCGGATCACGATACGCATGTTGATTTCGAGGACGAGACCGGCGAGAAGTTCCAGGAGTACAACGTCTACCACCATAATTTCGTCAAGTGGCTCGAAGCCAACGGTTACGACACCTCCAGACTTGCTTCGATCTCCGACGAGGAGTTGCAGCAGTGGGTCGAGGCGTCGCCCTACCACAAGGCCACGGCCAACGACATCGACTGGGTGGCCAAGGTCAAGATGCAGGGCGCCATCCAGAAGTGGGTCGACCATTCGATCTCCGTCACGGTCAACCTGCCCAACAGCGTCTCCGAGGCGTTGGTCGCCGATGTGTATCGTACGGCTTGGGAGTGCGGTTGCAAGGGCGTGACGGTCTATCGCGACGGCTGCCGCGAGGGCGTGTTGATCGAGAAGGGCGCCAAGTCCAAGCGCAAATGCGAGGAGCACCCCGGGCAGGCGCCCAAGCGTCCCAAGTCGATCCCGGCCGACATCGTGCGGTTCAAGAACGGTTCGGAGGACTGGATCGCTTTCGTCGGGTTGCAGGACGGACGGCCCTACGAGGTCTTTACCGGCAAGATCGAGGAGGACGCCATGTATATCCCCCGCAAGATTACCAAGGGTTTCATCATCAAGGTGCGCGAGGAGGACGGTACGAAGCGTTATGACTTCCAGTATAAGGATCGTTACGGATATACGAATACCATCGGCGGCATTTCGCGTCTGTTCGACGAGGAGTTCTGGAACTATGCCAAACTTATCTCCGGCGTCCTGCGCCACGGCATGCCCATCGAGAAAACCGTGTCGCTCATCGAGTCGCTGCATCTCGACAGCGAGTCGATCAACACTTGGAAGACGGGCGTTTGCCGCGCCATCAAGCGTTATATCGCCGACGGCACCAAGTCCAAGGGCAAGTGCCCCTCGTGCGGGCAGGAGAACATGGCCTACCAGAACGGTTGCCTCACCTGCATGTCGTGCGGCTATTCCAAGTGCGGTTGATGAACCGTCCGGCCGCGCCAAGGCCGGAAAGTGCAATTGAAGTCTCTTTTTTCAAAAGATTCGCCCCTGCTGCAAACGGATGCGGCAGGGGTGAATTTTGGTATTTCGGCGTGCGGCGTCCGTTTTGCGCGGAGACGCTGTGCGATCCGCAGGACGAAAGGTCGGGTTTTTATCGGATGATTACCGCATTGACGATCCGCACGCCCGAGCGGCGGTTGATTTCGTCGCGCAGCGCGTCGCGTTGGTAAAAAAGTTCTGTCCGCAGGACGCCCGACTGGATGCGCACATGCAGGATGTGTCTTTCCAGCCGCAGGTCGGTCGTCAGGTCGGCGGCCCGGTCGCCGACGATGGCCCGCCATGTTTCGGGCAGTTTGCCCTCGGCTACTTTGGCGGCGATGTGGGGACGGCGGAAAAATTCGTCCAGCAGGTCGCCCATCAGCATGGTTTTCGTGCGTCTCATCGGGAGAAAGAAAATTCAGAAGAATCGAAATGATTCAAAGCGAATCAGCGGGTTCGAGGGGGCAAAACGAGTTAGAGGTGTGTCTTATACACATCTCCGAGCCCACGAGACT
>JAIECN010000053.1 GCA_029068505.1 Alistipes sp. | reverse complement strand
CGCACCGAATTTTCTGCGCTGAACTTTTGCATCAACTTCTTTTCTGCGCCTTACGCCGTCAGTGGATTGCTGAATCTACGTACCGCACTGGCGGAAGCCGTGACCTCCGCCATTCCGGGTATGAAGTTGCTTTTTATCTATTCTTCTTCGATCGGCCGGTTGCCGCCCGGCGGCGTCAGCTCTGCTGTCAGCCGGTCGGCATCGCTGCACGACACGTAGAGCCGTTCCTCGTAGATGTCGATGATTTCTACGAAGTTGCGCCATTGCGTGGCGTAGATTTTTACCTGTTCGAAGCGATGGAGGTCGAAATAGTAGCCATAGTAGCCGAAGAATCCGCAGCTGCCGAACATCGGCACGATCCATTTCATCTGCTTGGTCTCCACCCGGCGCACGGCTGCGATCTCGTCGCGGCGGATTTCCGTGATGTCCAGCAGGCAGCGTATTTCGACCGTTTCGTCGGTCACCACGATCTTGCGGGGGATCGAAAGCGCCATCAGCGCGATGAGCGCCACGATGAACGAGGTGAACCAGGCCGAGAGGTAGCCGCCTTCGTAGAGGTAGTAGAGTCCGCCGCCCAGCAGCGCGAAGACGATCAGGTAGATCGTCGTCCAGTAGATCGTGTGGCGGTCGAAGCGATATTTGTAGGTGTTTTCCATGTGCGGCGTGTCGTTATTCGGTCGGCAGGTCTTCGTAGGCGTTCTCTTCGCGGGCGGCAAGCAGCGCTTCGGCCACTGCGAAATCTTCCGGCGTCGTGATCTTCAGGTTCTGCCGCTCTCCTTCGCAGAGACGGACGGCATGCCCGGCATGTTCGACCACCGAGGCGTCGTCGGTGAACTCCGGACGGTAGTCGGCCCGGTAGGCTGCGCGGAGCACTTCGGCGTCGAAGAACTGGGGAGTCTGCACGATCCGCAGGCGGCTGCGGTCGAGCGTGTGCGAATGTTCGCCGTCCGTTTCGCGGTAAGAGTCCGCCGGCTCCACGACCGGAATCGCCGAGCCGTGCGCTGCGGCTTCGGCAGCCAGGCGGCGGATCAGTTTCGCCGAACCTAACGGCCGCACGCCATCCTGAACGGCGATCAGCCGCACGTCGTCCGGCAGGGCGGCCAACCCGTTGCGTACCGAGTGGAACCGTTCGGCACCTCCGTCCGTCACCGTATGGGGCGCCGTGTCGAAACGGGCGCGCAGGTTGTTCCAGAAATCGATGTGCTCGGCAGGCAGCACGACCACGATCGGAGCGCCGGGCAGCGCCCGGGCGAAGTTGCCGACCGTGCGCGCCAGCACCGGCATGCCGCCCAGCAGGGCGAACTGCTTGGGTAGGCGTCCGCCGCATCGGCGGCCTGCGCCGCCCGCCACGATGATGACCCCGCTGCGTTCCATCCGTCGGGCTGTGCTATTCGGCCGGAGCTGGTTGCGGCACGGCGGCCGGAATCACGATCGAGTCCAGCTGCGTGATGCGCTCCTCGTCGGGTACTTCGCCGTTCAATTCGGCGATGATGCGGTCGCGCACGAACTCGAACGTCTCGCGGTTCGCCTTGGAAATCGGCTCTGCCGGCTGCTGGGGTATCTTCAGCGGATCGATGGGCGTGCCGTTGCGCCAGATGCGGTAGTCGAGGTGCGGGCCGGTCGAAGCGCCGGTCGAACCCACGTAGCCGATGAGCTGGCCCTGCGACACGCGTGTGCCCTTGGCGATGCCCTTGGCATAGCCGCTCAAGTGGAGGTAACCCGTCATTAGGTTGCCCGGGTGCTTGATCTTGAGGGTGTTGCCCCCGCCTCCGGCCCAGCCTTTGAACGTCACCACGCCGTCGGCGACGGCATGTACGGGCGTGCCTTTCGGCGCAGCGTAGTCTACGCCCGTGTGGGGCCGGTAGACCTTGTAGATCGGATGCTTGCGGGCATAGGTGAATTTCGAACTGATGCGCGTATACTTGAGGGGCGCCTTGAGCATTTGTTTGCGCAGGCTCGTGCCGTCGGCTTCCCAATATTGGATCTTGCCGCCCTGGCGGTAGGGTATGGCGTAGTATTCTTTGCCTCCCTGTGTGAATTTGGCGCCCCATATGCGGTTGATGCCTGCGGGTATGGTGTCGTCGATGAAGCGTTCGTCGTAGATCACCGTGAAGCGGTCGCCTTTCTGTATGCCGAAGAAGTCCACCGTCCACTGGTAGATGTTCTCCATCTCGGCCGCCAGGGCGTAGGGGAGGTTCTGCTCCATGATCGATCCCCAGAGCGACGATTCGATCACCGCGCTGCGCTTGGTGCGGCGCAGGGTCACGGGTTTGGTGTCCTGGCGCACCGACACCGAGTCGGCGTCGTGGAATCCGAACACCACGTAGTCGGTCAGCCCGGTTTCGTAGACCAGATAGTCGAGGTGCGGGCTGTAGAGCGAGTCTTCGTGGATGAAGACCGTGTATTTGTGGCCTGGGCGGATGTTGCGCAGCGGGAACACCTCTTTGGAGGCGCGGTCGAGCCGGTCGATCTGGCGGGCCGTGACGCCGTAGCGGTTGAGTATCTTGCCCATGGTTTCGCCGGGGCCGATTTCGCTGCTTTCCAGGCGGTAGTTGTCGGCGTCGATGCCGTAGACCAGGTTTTGTTGGGCGACCGGTTGTTCCGTGCGGTCGCATGCTCCGGCCGCCAGGGCCAGCGTTACAAGCAGGGAGAGGGTAATTTTTTTCATACGCATAGGCAAAGATAGTGCAAGTCGAGCGCAAAAGCAAACTTTGTTTGCATTTTGCCGAGACGCCGCCTATCTAAGCGGGAGCATGTCTCCCGCAAATCGTGCAGGTCGAGCAGGAAAGCGACTTCGTTTCGTGTTTTGCCGAGACGCCGCGCCAATTTCGTCTGTTGTTTTGCGTATTCCGGTTTCTGCGCCGGTTTTTCTGCCTGGGAATTCTTGTTTTTCGTCCTTCGGAAGGGCGGTTTTTGATTCGGGCTTGAGATTTGCAAATTTTTATTTTGTCAAGTCGGGAAATATTGTTATCTTTGAAAATTCCGGTTAATTGCATAGTTTGAAGAGATGACCAAAAGTTTGCTCGCGCCGATGGCCTTTCTGTACAAGTTGGGGGTGACGTTCCGTCATCGTCTCTTCGATTGGGGGTTCCTCAAAAGCGAGCGTTTCGACATTCCGATCATCTGTATCGGCAACATCACCGTAGGCGGCACCGGCAAGACGCCGATGGCCGAGATGCTCATTTCCTACATGTCGCAGCGTTACAACATCGCTTTGTTGTCGCGCGGTTACGGCCGGCGTACCAAGGGATACCGCGAGGTGCAGTGTTCGTCGCACTACCGCGAAGTGGGCGACGAGCCGTTGCAGATCAAGCTCAAGTTTCCCGATACGTTGGTCGTCGTCTGCGAGAAGCGGGCCGATGCCATCCGGAGAATCTGCGCCGAGCATCCCGAGATCGACCTCATCATCATGGACGACGGATTCCAGCATCGTTACATCGAGCCGAAGATCAACGTGGTGATGATCGACGCCACGCGTCCCGTCCAGCACGACAAGATGTTGCCCGCCGGGACGTTGCGCGATCTGCCTTCCGAGTTGTACAGGGCGCATTATTTCGTCGTCACGAAGTGTCCCGAGAAGATGGCGCCCATCGACCGGCGCATCTTGCGCAAGGTCTTGATTTCGATCGCTTACCAGCGGGTCTACTATACGCGTTTCGAGAGTTTCATCCCCCAGCCGCTCTTCCCGTCGGAGGCTTCTCCCGAGCCGGTGGCGCAGGGCGGCAAGGTCATTGCACTCTCCGGCATAGGCAATCCCGAGCCGTTCCTCGATACCTTGCGCAAGCGTTACGAGGTCGTGGCCGAGATGACGCTCGACGACCACCACGTCTACCGCGTGCGCGACATCCGGGCGCTCGGGGCGCTGCTCACCGTGCATCCCGGGGCCGTGATCGTCACCACCGAGAAGGATGCCGTGAAGTTGGTCAACCGGGAGAAGATTCCCGCCGACATCCGGCGCAGTTTGTATTATCAACCGATCAATATTTCGTTCATAGAGGATTCGGCAACGGATTTTCTGCAAAGATTAGAAGAAGATGTTAGAGGAAATTAAGAAGACCGCCGCATGGATCCAGGCGCAGACCGCCGGATTCCGGCCCGAGGTGGGCATCGTGCTCGGCACCGGCCTGGGCGACTTCGCCGAACAGATCGAGGCCGCCTATTCGTTGGATTACAAGTCGATTCCCGGGTTTCCGGTCTCGACGGTCGAGGGGCACAAGGGCCGTCTGATCTTCGGTATGTTGGAGGGCCGCAAGGTCGTCGCCATGCAGGGCCGCTTCCATTATTACGAGGGTTATACCATGCAGCAGGTGACTTTCCCCGTGCGGGTGATGCAGCAGCTGGGCATAGGTTATCTTTTCGTCTCCAATGCTTCGGGCGGCATCAATACGTCGTTCCGCGTCGGCGACCTGATGGTCATTACCGACCACATCAATTTGATGCCCAATCCCTTGATCGGGCCGAACATCGCCGAGTTGGGGCCTCGTTTCCCCGACATGCACAATTGTTATGACAAGGAGTTGATCGCCCGCGCCACGGCCATTGCCGAGCAGGAGAACATCAAGCTCCAGTACGGCGTTTATGTCGGCGGCACGGGGCCTACGTTCGAGACCCAGGCCGAGTATCGTTATTTCAAGGCCATCGGCGGCGATGCGGCCGGCATGTCGACGGTTCCCGAGGTGATCGTCGCCCGGCACATGTCGATTCCCGTGTTCGGCGTCTCGGTCATCACCAACTGCGGCCTCTCCGACGAAATCGGCGATCACGAGGACGTACAGTTGCAGGGCAAAAAGGCCGGCGTGAAGATGCAGTCGTTGTTCCGGCGGATGATTAAAGAGTTGTAGAAGCATATGGTCAACAAGGTTATTTTGGTCGGCAACGTCGGCATGGAGCCGGAGGTTCGCGCGACCGAGAACGGTGTGAAGGTCGCCCGTTTGCGGATGGCTACCACCGAGCGGTTTTTCGATCGTCAGACCAACGAGACGCGCGAGCATACCGAGTGGCACACGGTCACCTTGTGGCGCGGCCTGGCCGATGTGGTCGATCGCTACGTGCACAAGGGATCGCAGCTTTATATCGAGGGGCGTCTGCGGACGCGCGATTGGGTCGACAAGGACAACAACAAGCGATATACTACCGAGATACTGGCCGACAGCATGAATCTGTTGGGCCGGCGAAGCGACAGCCCGATGTCCGACGGGACGCAGGGCGGTGCTTCTGCCCAGGCGTATGGAGCTGCGCAGAGCGGTGCCGGGTCGGCGCAGCCCTCCGGTGCGGCGGCAGGCGCTGCCGGACATTCGGCTCCCGGTCAGCCCGCTGCGGCGCCTGCCCAGCCTACCGCAGCTCCGTCCATGCCTGCCGAGGATCCCGACGATCTGCCGTTCTGATAGTTGCGGCAGTCCGGATACGCAAAGACACCGAAGAGCACATTCCATTTGTGTCCGTATGATGCACCCCTGCCGAAGTTTTCGGCGGGGGTGCATGGCGTTCGGGGCGTAAGGGAACGGTTTTCCAGATGCACCCTTTTTGCATTATGGTTACAGGTGATCGATTCCGCGGCGGTAGGCGGCAAGCTCGTTCTCGGAGAAGCGGGCGAGTGCGTTGTCGAGTTCGTTCAGCAAGCGGCTGCGCTCCTCGGGCATGCGGCCCAGCAGCGGCACGGTGTTCGAGACGGTGTGGCCCATGATCGTGGCGGGGATCGTCAGCCGGGCGAGAAACGTGCGCAGCTCTTCGAGCCGTTCACGTTCGCTGGCTTGGCGGAATCTGCCGGCAGCCGTATCGGCCGCCAACGGTGCTTCGGGGAAAAGCGTCAGCGAGACGATACCTATTATATATGGGTGCAGCCGGTTGAAAAGCGCCGCCGTCGCTTCGGCGGCCCGCAGTCCGTTGCCGGCTCCCGCAAGCCCGGTCATGTAGGTGAAGTAGTATTCGATGCCCGCGGCGTCGAGCCGGCGGCATTGTGCCAGCGTGTCGGCGGCCGTGTGGCCCTTGCGCATGAAGGCCAGCGACGGTTCGTCGCCTGTTTCGGTGCCGATCGTCAAACCCGTGATGCCGCGGGCACGGAGTTCCCGCAGTTCCTCGTCGCTTTTCGTTGCGATGTCCGTCACCCGGGCGAACATGCCTATGGTCTGCACCTTGGGCAGGTGGTCGCGGATGGTGTCGGCCAGCAGGACAAGCCGATTGCAGCTCATAGCGAACGGGTTGGCCCCGACCAGAAAGACCCGGCGGGCGCGCGGTTGGTGGCGTGCAGCGATCCGCAGGTCGGCTTCGATCTCTTCGCAGGGTGCAAGGCGGAACCGCAGGTCGCCGTAGAGCGAGCAGAACTTGCAGGCGTGGTGCGTGCAGCCTATGGTTGCCTGCAACAGCACGGAATAGGCTTCGTAGGGCGGGCGCCATACGGTGCCCGTAAAGTGGAGTTGTTCCAGGTCGGTCATATAAATTTTGTAATTTTACGACCGCAAGATAGACCGATTTTTTATTCGGGACAAGAACATACTTATAAGTCAGGGGCTTACGTCGAAGTCAGTTTTTGTGATGCCGAAGCAGTTGCGGAGACAGAAAAAAGTTGCATGAATATGGAAAAGAATTCTTCCCTTTTGCCTGCCTGCGCTCTGTTCGAGCGCTTCGGCAGCCGCTGGGCATTGTTGGCGCTCTTTGCGTTGCGCGATCGAAAGGTGTTGCGATTCAGTGAATTGGTGCGGAATATTCCCGGCGGGATTTCCGAACGCATGCTGGCCGCCACGGTGCGCGATCTGGAGCAGGCCGGTCTGGTGGCGCGCAAGGTCTATCCCGAAGTGCCGCCGCGCGTGGAATACCGGCTGACGCCGAAAGGCGAGTCGCTGGTTCCGCTATTGGAGCAATTGTTTGAGTGGGCCGAAAAAAACGCTTGAATCCTGCAAATCATCCGTTTTTGCGAATCGGAAGCCGTTCCCACAGCCAAGCCGGAATCAACCGCCACAAAAAGACCAGTACAGCATAGCGCCGGTCGATGACGATGCGGCGTTTGCTACGGCGGATCGCCTGGAAGATGCGCCGGGCGACCGGGCCGGATTGCATGAGCAACGGGTAGTCGTCGCCGGCGAGCAGAGGCGTGGCGACGAAGCCGGGCCGGATATCCGTAAAACGGATCGCGAGCTGCTCCATGCGGGCAAGTTGCGCCAGTGCATCGATGTAGGTGTTCTGCATCCGTTTGGTTGCCGAATAGGCGGGCGCCGAACCCAGGCCGCGGGTGCCGGCTACGGAGCTGATGACGGCGATATGGCCGCCGCCGTGGCTGCGGAACCAATCGAACGCGGCGGTCGTCATGCGCACGAACCCCTCGCCGTTGGTGCGGAGCGTGGCCAGCTCGATGTCGGGCCGCAGTTCGGTGTTGCGGCAGCCGATGCCCGAGGTGTGGAAGTAGATATCCATGCCGCCCAGGCGCCCGACGAGTTCATCGAGCCGCTGCGGCGCATCGTCGTGCGTGATGTCGATGACGGCGGTCTCGACCTGCTCCGGAGCCAGCGCACGGAGCCGCACGAGGGCCTCGGCATTGCGTCCTGCGGCGCCCACGCGCCAGCCTGCGCCGATGCAGAGCCGGGCCGTTTCAAAGCCCAGCCCCGAAGTGGCGCCCATGATGATGATGCGTTTCATCGGATGGTCGTATTCGTTTCCGAACGGAGCGGCCGTTATCGGCCGTCATGGTTGCTGTCGCCCGAAAAGTCGCTTCCTCTCTTTTTTCGTTTTGCCTGGTTGGAAATGCCGGGGGCTGCGAGTGCGGCCGCCAGCGCTTCCTTGGGCAGCTTGCTTGTGGCTATGCGCAGCAGCATATGGACATAACTGTCTTTCTCGCCCGACGAATAGGCCTGCACGAACTCCCAGCCGCGGCCGACCATGTAGTTGAGGGCTTGGATGCCCGAGTTGAAGACGAGGTCGCGCCCCTCGCTGTCGGTCAGCATGTTGTATCGCCAGTAATCGGTCTCCTGCCCGAAGTCGAAAATCACGGACATGCCCCAAGGCTGAGGCCGGGCGTTGCAGATGATTTCGCAGTAAAGGTATCGGGGTGCCTCTGCCGGCGAATTTTCCGGCGCGCAGTCTGCTGCCGCCTGCTGTGCCTGCACCGGCAGGGCAACGCCGCAAACCAAAAGCAGAAATATCGCGATCCTGGCTTTCACTGCTTCTTAAACGTTGGATATTAAAGTGTTGTTTTCGGCTTCATCATATGCTTCCGGCCATCTCCGAAGTGCACTGCACGCATTCGATGCCGACTTTGCGCAGGAGGTCGAGTCCCTCCTCCGAGCGGTAGTCCTCGCTGTAAACCACGCGCCGGATGCCGGCCTGGATGATGAGTTTCGAACATTCGAGACACGGCGCAGCAGTGATGTAGAGCGTCGAACCGTCGCAGTTGTTGGCGCTTTTGGCCACCTTCGTTATGGCGTTGGCCTCGGCATGCAGCACATAGGCCTTGGTCTTGCCCGTTTCATCCTCGCAGACGTTTTCGAACCCCGAGGGGGTGCCGTTGTAGCCGTCCGAAATAATCATCCGGTCCTTGACGATCAAGGCACCTACCTTGCGGCGTACGCAGTAGGAGTTTTCGGCCCAGATGCGCGCCATGCGCAGGTAGCGCATGTCCAGCTGCCGCTGTTTTTCTTCGTTGTAACCCACTTTACATTCCTTTTCCGTGGCAGTTTTTGTACTTCTTGCCCGAGCCGCAGGGGCAGGGGTCGTTGCGGCCCACCTTCTTCTCCGCATGCAGGGGCATGGGTTTCTGCTGGTCGCCCTGGCCCGCCTGCGCCGCCGCCTGCATGCGCGAGGCTTGCAGTTTGTTGACGTCGACCTTGGCGCGTTGCTGCCGTTCGCGCTGCATGGCTTCGGCGTTCTGGTCGCGCACCGGAATGTAGGCCTTGTTCAGTATGGCCAGCACGTCGCGGTTGACATCGATGAGCATCTTCGAGAACAGCCCGAACGACTCGAACTTGTAGATCAGCAGCGGGTCTTTCTGCTCGTAGGTGGCGTTCTGCACGCTCTGGCGCAGGTCGTCCATTTCGCGCAGGTGCTCGCGCCAGGCGTCGTCGATCGAGGTAAACATCACTACCTTGGAAAATACCTTGTAGATTTCGGCACCGTCGGTGTCCTTGCACTTTTGCAGGTTCACGGGCACGTTGTAGCCCAGGTGGCCGTCGGTAATGGGGAAGTAGATGTTCGAGTCGAGCTGGTCTTTCTTCTCCACGTAGATGCGTTGCATGACGGGCCGCACCGTGTCGGCCACGGCCTTGGCCCGGCGGGCATAGGAGGCCCGGATGTCCGCAACGACCATTTCCACCAGCTCGCCCGGCTTGGCCGCTTCGTAGGCCGCGGCGTCGAAACTCGGCTCGACGGATATTTCGCGGATCAGCTCGAAGCGGAAATCTTCGTATTCGATGCCCTGGTGCGTCTCCACGAAGTTGTCGGCGAAGTCGTACATGATGTTGTTCAGGTCGATTTCGATCCGTTCGCCGTAGAGGGCGTGGCGGCGGCGCGTGTAGATCACTTCGCGCTGCGAGTTCATCACGTCGTCGTATTCCAGCAGGCGTTTGCGGATGCCGAAGTTGTTTTCCTCGACTTTTTTCTGCGCCCGCTCGATGGCTTTGGTCATCATGCCTGCCTGGATCACTTCGCCCTCCTTCAGACCCATGCGGTCCATCATGGCGGCGATGCGGCCCGAGCCGAACAGACGCATCAGGTCGTCTTCGAGCGAGACGAAGAACTGCGACGATCCCGGGTCGCCCTGACGTCCTGCACGGCCGCGCAGCTGGCGGTCGACGCGGCGGCTTTCGTGGCGTTCGGTGCCGATGATGGCCAGACCGCCCGCCTCCTTGACTTCGGGCGTCAGCTTGATGTCCGTTCCGCGGCCCGCCATGTTGGTGGCGATGGTTACCTGTCCGGCGCGGCCGGCTTCGGCCACGACTTGGGCCTCCAGCTGGTGTTGCTTGGCATTGAGCACGTTATGCTTGATGCCGCGGAGCTTGAGCATGCGGCTCAACAACTCCGAAATCTCGACCGACGTCGTGCCGACCAGCACCGGGCGCCCCTCGCCCACAAGCCGCACGATCTCCTCGATCACGGCGTTGTATTTCTCGCGCTTGGTCTTGTAGATCAGATCCTGGCGGTCGTCGCGGATTACGGGACGGTTGGTCGGGATCACCACCACGTCGAGCTTGTAGATCGACCAGAACTCCGAAGCCTCGGTTTCGGCCGTACCGGTCATGCCGCCCAGCTTGTGGTACATGCGGAAATAGTTCTGCAAGGTGATCGTCGCGAAAGTCTGCGTCGCGGCTTCGACCTTCACGTGCTCTTTGGCCTCGATCGCCTGGTGCAGGCCGTCCGAATAGCGGCGTCCTTCCAGAATGCGGCCCGTCTGCTCGTCGACGATCTTCACCTTGTTGTCCATGACCACATATTCGATGTCCTTTTCGAACATCGCGTAGGCCTTGAGCAGCTGGTGCACGGTGTGTACGCGCTCCGACTTGATCGAGTAGTCGTTGATGACCGCATCGCGCTTCTGCGCCCGTTCTTCGGCCGAGAGATCGCTCTTTTCCAGTTCGGCCACCTCGGCGCCGATGTCGGGCAGCACGAAGAAGCCGTCTTCGTTGAAGTATTTCGACAGCGCCTCGTGACCCTTGTCGGTCAGTTCCACCGAGTTGAGTTTCTCGTCGATCACAAAATAGAGGTCGTCCGTGATCTCGGGCATGCGGCGGTTGTTGTCCTGCATGTAGACGTTTTCGGTCTTCTGCATCAGCGCCTTGATGCCTTGCTCGGAGAGGTATTTGATCAGCGGCTTGTACTTGGGCAGACCCTTGTGCGTGCGGTAGAGCTTGATGCCGCCCTCCTCGTTCTTGCCGTCGGCGATCAGCTGCCGCGCCTCGGCCAGCAGCGAGGTGACCAGGTTCTTCTGGAGGTTGTAGAGGTTCTCGATCGCCGGGCGGTACTGCTCGAAAAGCTGGTCTTCGCCCTTGGGCACCGGGCCGGAGATGATGAGCGGCGTACGGGCGTCGTCGATCAACACCGAGTCCACCTCGTCGACGATGGCGAAGTGGTGTTTGCGCTGCACGAGGTCTTTGGGCGACGAGGCCATGTTGTCGCGCAGATAGTCGAAGCCGTATTCGTTGTTCGTACCGAAGGTGATGTCGGCCATGTAGGCCGCGCGCCGGGCGTCGGAGTTGGGCTGCGTGTCGTCGATGCAGGCCACCGACAGCCCGTGGAACTCATACATCGGCCCCATCCACTCGCTGTCTCGCTTGGCCAGGTAGTTGTTGACCGTCACCAGGTGCACGCCCTTCTTGGCCAGTGCGTTGAGGAACACCGGAAGCGTCGCCACCAGAGTTTTTCCCTCGCCCGTGGCCATCTCGGCGATCTTGCCCTTGTGGAGCACCACGCCGCCGAAGAGCTGTACGTCGTAGTGGATCATGTCCCACTTCACGTCGTTGCCGCCGGCCAGCCAGTGGGTCGCATAGACGGCCTTGTCGCCCTCGATGCGCACGAAGTCTTTGGTCGCGGCCAGTTCGCGGTCGAAATCGTTGGCCGTCACCTCGACGGTCTCGTTTTGAGCGAAGCGCCGCGCCGTATCCTTCATGATGGCGAATGCCTCGGGCAGGATCTCGTCGAGCTTCTCCTCGATGCGTTCGTCGATGCGTTTGGTCAGGTCGTCGATCTCCTTGGAAATCTTCTCTTTCTCTTCGAGCGTCGTTTCCGGTTTTTCCAGTTGGGCGCGCAGTTCGACGATGCGGGCTTCGTCTCCGGCGATGTACTCGGCGATGCGGCGTTTCAGCTCCTCGCTCCGGGCGCGCAGGCCGTCGTTCGAGAGTGCTTCGATTTCGGGGTATACGGCCTTGATCTTCTGGAGATAAGGCTCGATTTCCTTGCGATCCTTGTCGGCTTTCGAGCCGAAGATCATTTTGATCAGACTGGCAACTATATCCATAGGTAGATTCTGTTTGCAGAGGTTTTGAATTCTAAATCTTACAAAAGTAGTGATTTCTTTCGAAACAACAAGAGCCGGTCTCTACAATTTTGTGCCAACTTTGCACGTGCCGTGCCGCGGAATCGGCCGGAGCCGGCAAAGCGCCGTTTCCGATCCGGCGGATTGCGGTTTTTTGCAGAAAAATCGGTGGAAAGCAGCCAAGTCGGGAATAAATGATTATCTTTGCAGAAGATCTGGTGCCTGCCTCTCCCGACGGGGGAGCGGGTGAAAAGGGAATCGGGTGGGAATCCCGAACAGTCCCGCTGCTGTGAAGCTCACCGGATGTTCCGAACTTCTTTGCCACTGGCCCGTACGGGTCGGGAAGGCTTCGGAACCCGAGCAAGTCAGAAGACCTGCCAGATCGATTCGATGTCGGAAAGCCTCGAGGAATAGGCGTTCGGTTTCGGTATTGTATTGCTGTTTTTCTTATTGTTTTGCGGCTGGCTCGCGAGGAACTCTTTCTCTGCGGAGGGCGGATTCTCTGTTGTCGTGCATGGCTGCTGTCGGGAAAAAGGTGCGGCGGTAAAAAAGACCCGTTACTGCCATAACAAGTCCTAAAGATTAGTAGGCCGCCGCACCTTTTTTATGAAGATGCCTATGAAGATTCTGTTGTACGGAGTTCCGGACAATGCGGCTGTTCGTACGGCCGTTCGATTCAGTCGTTTTCGGCGTTTTCGAATTTGTAGAGCTGGTCGCCGCGGCGGATCACACCCGGGGTGCGGATGGAGCAAAGCTGGCCCTGCACGGCGGTCGTCACGGGCGCACCGTCGGGGCCGTGCAGTTCTTCCAGCCGTTGTTCCGCTACGCCCGTCGTCGCGCCCATGAAGAAGATTTCTTCTCCGGTATGCAGCGGTGCCGCTTCGACCAGCACTTCGGCCACGGAAAGTTTCTTGAAGAAGTTCGTCACCTTGCCTACGTAGACTTTGCGGCGCGTGGCGGACGAACCGTAGCGGGTGCTGTGCTCGGCGACCGGACGCCCCGCATAGTAGCCTTCCCAGAATCCGCGGTTGAAGACCGTGCGCAGGCGTTCTTTCAGTTCGGCCGCCCGTTCGGGCGTGTAGGTGCCGGTCTCGATCGCCCGCAGGGCTTCGTCGTAGCACTCCACCACGCGTTTCACATACTCCGCGCCCCGGGCGCGCCCCTCGATCTTGAGCACGCGCACGCCGGCGTCGATGAACCGGTCGAGGAAATCGATGGTGCAGAGGTCTTGAGGCGACAATACGTATCGGCCGTCGACATCGAGCGCTGCACCGGTCTCCTTGTCGGCGACGGTGTATTTGCGGCGGCACAGCTGGCGGCAGGCGCCGCGGTTGGCCGAACACCCCGTCTCGTAGAGCGAGAGGTAGCATTTGCCCGAAATCGACATGCAGAGCGCGCCGTGGGCGAACATCTCGATTTCGACCAGCTCGCCCCGCGGGCCGCGGATGTCGTTGTCCTCGATTTCCCGATGGATGCGCGCCACCTGCTCCAGCGTCAGCTCGCGGGCCAGCACCACCGTGTCGGCCCACTGCGAGAAGAACTTCACGGCTTCGGAATTCGATATGTTGCTCTGGGTCGATATGTGGACTTCCACGCCGATGCGCCGGGCATAGAGTATGGCGGCCATGTCGGTGGCGATGATGGCGTCCACGCCCTCGGCCTTGGCCCGGTCGATCACTTCGTGGACGGCGGCGATTTCGTCTTCGTAGACGATCGTGTTGACCGTCAGATAGGCTTTCAGTCCTGCGGCGTGGGCCGTGGCGACGATTTCCGCCAGGTCGTCTTCCGTGAAGTTGGCCGCCGAGGCGGCGCGCATGTTCAGGCGTCCGATCCCGAAGTAGACCGAATCGGCGCCGGCCTGGATCGCGGCCGCCAATGCCTCGTACGACCCCATGGGGGCCATGATTTCGATATCTTTGCGTTGCATTTCCGGAATGTTGCTTGGATCGCCCGGCTGAATAGGGATTCGGGGCCGGTTCGGAACGGTTCTTTCTATTTGTTTCGGCCCAGCAGTCCGGCCGCGAATTCGCGGAGCCGGGCCGTGCGCTGCGGGTCGGCCGACAGCGTGTCCAGGTGGCCGAGCGCCCGCTCGAACCGCAGCTCGATCTGCTGCTGGGTCAGGCGGGGGATGTCCAGACGGTCGTAGATGGCCTTGACGGAAGCGATTTTCTGTTCGGCGGCCATTCGGTTGTCGGCGAGCAGGTCGCGCAGTTCTTCGCGCGTCGCCTCGTCCGCATGGCTCATCGCCGTGACGGTCAGGAATGTTTTCTTGCCCTCCAGGATGTCGCCGCCGATCGCCTTGCCCAGGCGCTGGTCGCCGTAGCTGTCCAGCAGGTCGTCTTGCAGCTGGAACGCCAGACCCAGTTCGATGGCGAAGCGCTTGAGCTTGCGGCAGTCTTCGTCGGGCGCGCCGCCCAGCATGGCGCCGATGCTCACGGCGCCGGCGAGCAGCACCGAGGTCTTCAGCTCTCGATCATGTGCATGTATTCGACGACCGAAACTTTCTGTTTCTGCTCGAAATCCATGTCGTATTGCTGGCCTTCGCACACTTCGAGCGCCATTTCGTTGAACGTGGCGAGAACCTGCGGCAGCCGCGCCGAGGCGATGCCGCCGAGCAGCCGGTAGGCGTAGATCAGCATCGCGTCGCCCGAAAGGATCGCCACGTTGCGCCCCCACTTGGCATAGACCGAGGGTTTGCCGCGGCGGATGGCGGCGTTGTCCATGATGTCGTCGTGCAGCAGCGTGAAGTTGTGGAACACCTCGACGGCCGCCGCTGCGGGCAGTGCCTGCTGGACGTTCTCGTCGAAGATCGCATAGGACAGCAGCGTGAGCATCGGGCGCAGGCGCTTGCCTCCTCCGGCCAGCGAATAGCCGATCGGGGCGTAGAGGAGTTGCGGTTCGGCCGGGAAGTCGGTCTGGGCCAGGTAGTGTTCGAAGAGTGTTTGCAGCTGCTCGTTGGTCTTCATGGTTTTCCGGTTCTGAATTTGCCCCAAAATTAGGAAAAAAAGTTGGGAGTTGCCGAATTTTGGATTATCTTTGTAAGAAAAGGAGCGAGTCGGGAGGCGTTCGTTGTCTCGCATCGCTTTTTTTTGAAATCTTTTATTTTAGCGCACCATGAAAAAACTCGCTATCGGCATCGACATCGGCGGTACCAATACGGCTTTCGGTTTGGTCGACGAGCAGGGCGACCTTTATGCCGAATCGGTCATCTCGACCAAAAAATATCCTTACTTCGACGATTATCCGGCCTACGTGCAGGATCTGTGCGACGCGATGCGGGCTTTGGCCGACAGTCTCTCGTTCGATTACGAGCTGGCAGGCATCGGCATCGGGGCGCCCAATGCCAACTACCACCGTGGGACGATCGAAACCCCGGCCAACCTGTGGAAGTTCCGAGACGACGAGAAGAATCCCGACGAGAGCCGCCGTATCTTCACGCTGGTCGACGACATCGCCCGCAATTTCAACGGCGTGTGCACGTTGATGACCAACGATGCCAATGCGGCCACCATCGGCGAGATGATCTACGGCAATGCCAAGGGCATGCGCGATTTCGTGATGATTACGCTCGGTACAGGCTTGGGGTCGGGGTTCGTCGCCAACGGCAAGATGATCTACGGTCACGACGGTTTCGCCGGCGAGTTCGGCCATGTGATCGTCGAGCGCAACGGCCGCCAGTGCGGCTGCGGACGCCGCGGGTGTCTGGAGGCCTATGTTTCGGCTACGGGCATCAAGCGGACGGTGTTCGAGCTGATGGCCAAGATGTCGGAGCCGAGCAAGCTGCGCGACATCGCTTTCAGCGACCTCGACGCTTCGATGATTTCGGTGGCTGCCGAACAGGGCGACCCCGTTGCCAAGGAGGCGTTCCGTTTCACGGGCGAGTTGCTGGGACGGGCTTTGGCCGACGTGGTGACGGTCACGTCGCCCGAGGCGATTTTCCTTTTCGGCGGACTTTCCAAGGCCGGGAAGCTAATTTTCGAGCCGACGCAATGGTATATGGAGGAGAATATGATGTTCTTCTTCAAAAATAAAGTCAAGATTTTGCCCAGCGGTATTCAGGGCAAGAATGCTTCCATCCTCGGCGCTTCGGCGCTCATCTGGCAGGAGCAGGCGGCCGAGTAGGCGGCCGCCGTTGCCGTGCAGGGAGGCTGCCGGCTGTTGCTGCGGGGTATATGATATCCGTATTTTAGGATTTCCGAAAAGGAAATCCTTTTTTTTGTCTCATCCGTTCGAAAGTCCGTTCGGAGGAAATTTTATGGTCGTGCAATGGTTTTATTTTCAATCGATTGTATTCTGGTTTTCGGCGCCGGAAATTTGTGCCGATTTGTTTGGCAGGGAAAATAAATTGATGTAATTTTGTAGCCTTGGAATGCCGTCCGTTCGGGTTTTGCTGTGCGCGACCGTTCGGCTGCGACCGCGCAAGGAGAGAAAATATATTTGCAATCGTATGAATCATAGATTTTTATTCGTCTTCATCGCTTTGGTTTGTCTGGCGGGTCGCGCGCAGGCGCAGATGACCGACAACCAGGTGATGGAGTATGTCGTCCAGGGGTTGAGTTCCGGCAAGAGCCAGCAGCAGATCGGCAAGGAATTGCTTATCCGCGGCGTGTCGATGAGCCAGATCGAAAAGCTGAAGAAACGCTATGAAGAGAGCGGTGCGGACATCACCAAACTTACGCAGGGTTCCGATACGCGCACTTCGAGTTCTTCCAGCCAGAGCACGACGCTCGGAACGCAGCGCTCGGATTTGTTCCGCGACGTCTCGAACGACGATTCGGATCGGATGCCGACTTCGCAGAGCGGCTATCTGCAAACCCAGAAAGGCTATTTGCAGAAAGGGAAAAGCACCGCCGTGCTTTCGGATGCGAACATGCTCGACGCCGAATTGCTGGGGCTGAACATGGAGTCGGAGATGATGGATCCGGACAAGATGATGCTCCAGCCGCGCGACACGGTCGAGGAGACGCCGATCTTCGGACGCAACATTTTCAGCAGCAAATACCTTTCTTTCGAACCGAACGCCAACATGGCCACGCCCGAAAACTATCGGCTCGGGCCGGGCGACGAGGTGATCATCGACATCTGGGGCGCCAACGAGGACAACATCCGCGAGACGATCTCGCCCGAGGGCAGCATCATGGTCACGCAGATCGGGCCGGTCTATCTCAACGGGCTGACCGTGGCCGAGGCCGGGAAGAAGATACGCGCCATCTTCGCCCGCAAGTATGCCGGTGTCTCGGGCGAACACCCCGAGTCCCAGGTGCAGGTGTCGTTGGGCCAGATACGCACGATTCTGATCCACGTGATGGGCGAGGTCGAGGTGCCGGGCACCTATCGGTTGACGTCGTTCGCCTCGGTGTTCCATGCGCTTTATATGGCCGGCGGCGTCACGCGCATCGGTACGCTCCGCAACGTGGAGGTGCTGCGCAACGGGCGGCGTTTCGCTGTGCTGGATGTCTACGACTTCATCTTCGGCGGCAAGTTCGAGACCGACGTGCGGCTGGAGGAGGGCGACGTGATCCTGGTCGCTCCCTACGACCGGCTGGTCGAGGTCAAGGGCAAGGTGAAGCGCCCCATGTTCTATGAGACCAAATCCGGAGAGAACATGCAGTCGCTTATCGACTATGCCGGAGGCTTTGCCGGCGATGCCTATACCCGCGAGGTGCGCGTGGTGCGCCGTTCGGGCCGCGAGCATGAGCTTTTCTCGGTGCCGGCCGCATCGTTCGCATCGTTCGCACTGGAGAACGGCGACGAAGTGGAGGTCGACGCCGTGCTGGACCGGTTCGCCAATCGGGTCGAGGTGCGCGGTGCGGTCTTGCGTCCCGGAATGTATGAATTGTGCGACGAGATGAACACCGTAGGGCAGTTGGTCGCACGAGCCGAGGGGCTGAAGGAGGAGGCGTTTTTGACGCGAGCCTTGCTCTATCGCGAGCGCGACGATTTGTTGTTGCAGATGGTCGCCGTTGATCTGGCGGGCATCCTGAACGGTACGGCATCGGATGTCGCCTTGCAGCGCAACGATGTGCTGGTCATCCCCAGCCGGCACGATTTGCAGGAGGAAGGTCCGTTCACCATCGGCGGTCAGATCGCGCGCCCCGGGGAGTATCCCTATGTGGAAAACATGACGCTCGAAGACCTGATCATGCAGGCCGGCGGTCTGCTGGACGGTGCTTCCACGGTGCGCGTGGAGGTGTCGCGGCGTCTGAAGAATGCCAGGAGCGTCGCGGCGACCAACGATTTGAGCAAGGTTTTCATCTTTTCGATCAAGGACGGTTTCGTGGTCGACGGACAGGCCGAATTCGTGTTGGAGCCGTTCGACGTGGTGACCGTGCGCCGCAGCCCCGCCTACCAGGAGCAGCGGTCGGTGACCGTCTCGGGCGAGGTGGTTTTCGATGGCGACTATACGCTGGTGCATAAGAACGAGCGCATCTCCGACCTGGTGCGGCGAGCCGGCGGCGTGACCAACGATGCCTACCTGCGGGGCGGACGTCTGACCCGCCGCATGAACGAGGAGGAGCGGCAGCTGCGCGACGACGTATTGCGCATGGCGCGGCTCAACGGCGGAAAGGACTCGCTGTCGCTGGACAAGCTGACCGAGAACGACCTCTACACCGTGGGTATCGAGCTGGATAAGGCGCTGGCCAATCCGGGGTCGGATTACGACATGGTGCTGCGCGAGGGCGACAATCTGTTCGTTCCCGAATATGTCAGCACCGTGAAGATCACCGGCGAGGTCATGCGTCCCAATACGGTGCTTTATTCCAAAGGGAAGAAATTCAAGGATTATATCGACTTGGCGGGCGGTTATGCCACCCGGGCCAAGCGAGGCCGGGCCTATATCGTTTACATGAACGGCATGATTTCCCGGAAGAAGAACAAGATCGAGCCGGGATGCGAAATCGTCGTGCCGAGCAAACGCGAGCGCACGGGCATGGGCATCACGCAGATCATGGGTCTGGCTACTTCGGCCGCATCGTTGGGTACGATGGCTGCGAGCATTGCGAGTCTGACTAAATAATCGTTTCCCGACCAACCGATATTACGTCCCATACGTTATACTTTACGCAGGATGAACAACGAAATGCAGCAGTCCGCAGGGGCGGGCGAAGAACAGATCGATTTGATGGAACTTGTGCGCAAGGTCTGGGCCGAACGTCGCATGGTGTTGCGCTGGTGCGGCTACGCCGTGATCTTCGCATTGGCCGTCGCGTTCAGCATCCCCAAAGAATATACTGTCGAGACCACGCTGGCGCCCGAGACCTCCGACGGGAAAAATTCCTTGAGCGGACTGGGGTCGCTGGCCAGTCTGGCCGGCATCAACGTGGGTAATCTGGGCAGCAGTTCCGATGCCGTCTATCCCGAGCTTTACCCCGATATCGTGGCTTCGGTGCCTTTTCTTGTCGAGCTTTTCGATGTGCAGGTCGTCGCGCACGACGGCGATTTGCAGACGGATATCTACGATTATGTGGACAACCACTTGCGCAAACCCTGGTGGCAGGCCGTCTTGAGAGTGCCGTTCCGGGCTTTGAAGGGAATCAGGGCGTTGTTCGGGGATAAACCCGACAACGGGACGCAAGTCGATCCGTTCCGTTTGACCAAGGATCAGTTCGAGGTTTTCCGTGCGCTCGACCGGCGGATCGATGTTTCGGTCGACAAAAAGACCTCGCTCGTTACGTTGTCCGTGACGATGCAGGACCCGGTCGTGGCCGCCATGTTGGCCGACACGGTGATGTACAACTTGCAGAAATACATCACCGAATACCGCACCAACAAGGCCCGCAACGATCTGAAGTTCACGCAGCAGCTTTTCGACGAGGCGAAACAGAGCTATTATGAGGCCCAGCAGCAGTATGCACGCTATGTGGATGCCAACCAGAATATCGTGTTGCGCTCGGTGCGCACCGAGCAGGAGCGTTTGGAGAACGAAGCCGAACTGGCTTACAATGTCTATAACCAGGTGGCCCAGCAGTTGCAGCTCTCCAAGGCCAAGGTGCAGGAGAGCACGCCCGTCTATGTGATCGTGCAGCCGGCCACCGTGCCGCTCAAGCCGTCGGCGCCGTCGAAAGCGCTGATCCTCGTGGGGTGCGTCTTCCTGGCCGGCGTGGCGGCCATGTGTTGGATTCTTTTCGGCCGCGACTTCTATGGGAAATGCAGGAATTGTTCCGAAGATTGAGACTTTTGCGACTCTTTCCTACAATAGAAGATAATTCCTTGCCCGCCGCACAGAGGTTTGCGGCGGGTTTTTATTTTTCGCTTTCGGCCGTTATCTTTTGGAGTATCCGGCGTCCGACAAGGCACGCGTTGCAGCGAGGCGTTGCCGGAGGAGCAGAGCGGCGGGAGAAAATGCTTTTGCGCGAGTGCGCCCGGGCATTCGGGTCGTTGTTGCCGGGTGCGCAATATTCCGTGGCGAGTTGCAGCAGCGCCTGCGTTTCGAATGCGTTGACCGGAGCGAGTCCCGTGCTGCGCCAAGCCGCAATGTAGCGATTCTCCTCGGCCGGGAGCCGTTCGAGCAGCGCCAGGGCGTTGTCGCGCAACGTGTCGTTGCCCGTATAGCTGCCGTAGGCAAATTGAAGAATGGCTACCAGGTTGATGCCGATGATGTTGGCTTTGAATGTGCCGATGCGCTTGGGTTGTTCGTCGCTCGCCGCGCCCGGAATATAGTGCGTGCGCCAATATTTCGACGCTTCGATGCAGAAGAGTTGCCGGATGTCGTTCTCCGTGCGGCAGGCCATGGCCCGGCCCATGACGAATTCGTCCTGCGCGAAGAACGCGGCGGCCTGCGCCAGACGCAGCACCGGGTGGTTCGCAGGGCGGATGTTGCCGAGTTCCCATTCGTTGGGCCGCATCGGCTCGATGTCGTATTTGGCGGACAGATGTTCGAAGGTGCGCCGCAGGTCGAGGGTGTATGCGTCGTGGCGGTAGAGTTCCAGCAGCCCCGATGTGCCGAAGAGCATCGCTTCCACTGCGTGCGGCGCCATGCGTTCGCGCAGCACGGCCTTGTAGGGTACGCGGCGTGCCAGCCGCAGGTAGGCTTCCTGGTTCTGGCGGTCGCCCAAGGTGCGGAAGTAGAGCAGGTAGAATGTCTGATTCCAGTTTTCGTTGGCTTCGCGATAGAGCGTTTCGACCATGCGCATCTTGCGCTCCAGGCGGTCGAAAGCCAGCGCCGTGTAGATTCCGTTGCGTTGCAGCGGATCGAGGCCCGTCAGGTAGCCGCCGCAGGCGCACGTCGCAGCTCCGGCCTGCAGCCGTTCCAATGCTTGTCGCGCCTGCTCCGTCTGCATGGTTCAGAGCATGTTGAGTTCAAGCAGCGCTTCTTCCGACATCATGCTGCGATCCCACACGGGATCGAACGTCAGGATCACGTTCACCGATTCCACGCCCGGCACTTTGCCCACCTGCACGTTGACGTCTTCGACCAGCATGTCGGCCATCGGGCAGTTGGGCGCCGTGAGGGTCATGCGGATCGTCGCCGCGCCGTCGGGCGTGTAGTCGATCTCGTAGATCAGCCCCAGGTCGTAGATGTTGACCGGGATTTCCGGGTCGTATATGTTTTTGAGCGTCAGAACGATGTCTTGTTCGACTTTCAATATCTCTTCCGGTGTCATTGCGCTTTTTCTTTAGAGTCGTTCTTCGCCGCGTAGGCCAGGGCGTAGAGCCGCATCTGCTTGACCATCGCCGCCAGGCCGTTGGCCCGCGTGGGGGAGAGGTTGGCGCTCAAGCCGATGGCGTCGATGAAGTAGAGTTCCAGATCGACCGTTTCCTGGGGTGTCCGTCCGTCCAGTACACGGATCAGCAGCGCGATGATGCCTTTCGTTATGATGGCGTCGCTGTCGGCCGTGAAACGCATGCGGCCCTGGTCGTCGAGCGTCGCGTCGATCCACACGCGCGACTGGCAGCCGTTGATCTGGTAGCGTTCGGTGCGGTGTTCCGGTGCGATGGGCGGCAGCTGCCCGCCCAGACTTATGAGGTAGTCGTATTTGTCCAGCCAGTCGTCGAAGACCGAGAATTCGTCGATGATTTCGTCTTGTATTTTGTCCATATCCGTTGTTTATTCGGTTATTTCTTCCAGCACTTCGCCTTCGGAGGCTGCCGGTTCGGAAATTTCCAGCAGGCGCGCCACGGTCGGAGCTATGGCGGTCATGTCCACACGGCGCCGGATGCGTTGCGGTGCGATTCCCATGCCGTAGAAGAGCAGCGGCACCTCCGTGTCGTAGCCGTACATCGATCCCGACGAGGAGTGGCAGCGGTCGCGCTCCTCGATCCAGCCCGGCATCAGGTTGAGGATCACATCGCCCGAACGGCGGGGGTAGAAGCTGTTTTGCAGACGCCGGGCATAGCCGCTGCCGAAGTAGCTCGTGCGCATGGCCGTTGCGGCCAGCGCGTGCGAAACCCCTTCGAACTGCATGGCGAAGATCGCCACTTCGTTCTGTACCTCCGCAAGATTCAGACCGCGTTCGTAAATTAGGTTGTGATTCAGCCGGATGCAGTTGCCCGAATAGTCGGTCACCCAGTTGCCCGCGCCGTAGCGGACGTTGAGGAATCCGTTGACGATCACTTCGAACTGGCGGGCATTGAACCGGTCGGCCTGTGTGGCGGCCAGGTCGTAGGAGGGGCTGGTGCCGTGATCCGACGTGAGGATCACCACCGCTTCGTCGCGCTCCACCTGGGCGAAAAGAAAGGTCAGGAAGTCGGCCAGGTCGCGGTCGAGCCGGTAGTACATGTCTTCGGCTTCGATCGATTCGGGGCCGTAGGCTTCGATGATGCGGCGCGAGGCGTCCAGGCAGACGTTCAGCAGGTCGGGCGTCGTGTCGGCGCCCAATTTGAACTGCGCGATCGCCTGCTTGGCGAAGTCCAGCACGGCCGTGTTGCCGGCCGGTGTGTAGAGCAGCCGTTCGTAGTCGTTTTCGAGCGCCAGACGTTTCGCGGCGGGCGTCTCGCGGTCGTTCTCCTTGCGCGTGCGGCCCGACGGCACGATGTCCCAGTGGCGCGTGTTGCGGTAGTTGGTGCGGTCGTAGAGCGTCCGCCACGGCGTGGCGATGTAGGAGAGGGTGTAGCGTTCGCGGTTGTTGCGGGCGACCCATTCGGGCACGGAGTCCGCATAGTAGTAGGAGGTCGTCCAGCCGGCATGCTGCGGATCGAGCCAGAACACATGGTCGGTGCGTCCGCCCATCACTACGGCCGATTCGGCTTCGGCGGCCACCGTCACGCAGCGGCTTTCCGGCACCTGGCGCACCAGCGTTTCGCCCAGCGTGGGGGCGATCAGATGATAGGGACCGTCGCCTTTGCGGCCTGCCGTGAGCCATACGGTCTTGTTGTCCGTGTAGTCCTGCCATCGGGAGCCGATCACGCCGTGGGTCGAGGGCATGGCGCCCGTGGTGAGGGTGGCCAGCGATACGGGGGTGGTGGTCTGCTGGTAGTCGTAGCGCGCACCCGTGAAGCGGGCGCCTTGTTCGGTCAGACGGCGGAATCCCGCTTCGCCGAAGTGGGCCGCATAGCGGTCGAGGTCTTCGGCGCGCATTGAGCCGACGACGATCTGCACGATCAGCCGGGGGCGGGGCGTGCGGGCTTGTATGGGAGCGGAGCAGAGCGCTCCGAGAAGCAGCAGAAGCAGTTTTTTCATCGTTCGAATGTTCCGAAAGGCAAAAATACGAAATTTAACGTTATCTGTCGCCGCAAAGTTGTGCTATTTCTTGTGAAAAATCGATTCCGGCCGTGCGTTCCAGTTCGGCCATGCGGTCGAGCAGGCGGCAACGCAGCCGGCGGTCGGCTTCGCTGTCGGGGCGGCGCGGACGGTGGGCGCAGCAGGCGGCCAGCCGTTCGACTTCGGGCAGCAGGGCGAGCGTCGGTGCGGCAAGGGCCGCCTGCGCGAAGTGCTCCCACACATATTCCACCGCTTGCGGCGAGGGGTGCACCAGGTCGTCGGCATAGAACCGATAGTCGCGCAGATCGTCCATGAGTATTTCGCAGGCCGGGAAATAGTGCGCTTGGGCGAACCGTTCGGTCAGCTCCGCGATGGCTACTCGGAGCGTCGCCTTGCTCAGCGAATTGCCTTCCGCTCCGTCGCCTATGTGGCGCACGGGGCTGACCGTGAAGATCGTCTCCTTGCCGGCGAGCGGCCCGGCGAGCAGCTCCGACCACTCGGCGACGATCTGTTCGACGCTCAACCGTTCGCGTCGGAAGAGCGCCTGGGGTTGTTTGTGGCAGTTGGCTACGATCCGGCCGTCTTCGCGCAGCCGATAGACCCAGGCTGTGCCGAAAGTGACGATGACGCAGCGGGCACTCGGCAGGAGCGTGCGCAGGGTGTCCAGCGCATTGTTGTAGCGCAGCAGCACCGTGTCCGGGTCGGGGGCGCTCAAAAGCGTATTGGCGTCGTAGTGGAACCACCAGCCGTCGGCATCCTGCCGCAGTTCGGCGGCCGTGGCGCGGGCCGGCTCTTGCGCACGGCGCAGCAGGGCGGCGACGGAAGCCGGATTGAACAACGGGCCGGTGAAGTTGCCGGCGGCCCGGAGCTTCGCTCGCCGCATCCGCTCGCGCATTTCGTCGGCGAAACACGAACCGAACAATAGGATATGGTCGGAGTAGCCGAGGCGGATGCCGAGCGGCGCGATTTTTATTTCGGTGCGGAATTGCATGGGATATTTTCGGAAATAAGAAAATTCAATAAGATATTCTCGATTGCCACGCTGGTTTTATAAAAAAGCAATGTACAAAATTACGAATTTTCTTACCTTTGTTGTATGATTCTGCATGCGAACTGTAAAATAAATCTGGGTCTCGACATCTTGCGTCGTCGCGATGACGGTTTTCACGACGTGGAGACCGTGATGGTGCCTGTGCCGGGTCTTTTCGACGAAATCGAGGTGACGCGCCGCGCAGCTGCCGGCGTCGGATTCCGCACCGAGGGGACGGTCGTCGATTGTCCGCCCGAACAGAACCTCTGCCTTCGGGCGTTCCGGCTGATGCACGAACGCTACGGGATCGACGGTGCGGATATCCGGCTCGACAAGCGGGTGCCGTTCGGTGCCGGTCTGGGCGGCGGTTCGTCCGATGCTACGGCGGTCGTGCTGGCGCTCGACAAGCTGTTCGGACTGCATCTGTCAGAAGCGGAGTTGATCGACTGCGCCGCGGCATTGGGCAGCGACACCGCCTTTTTTGTGCGCAACGTTCCGCAGCTTTGCACTGGGAGGGGCGAAATATTGACTCCTTATCCGCTTGATCTCAAAGGGCTATGGCTCGTCATCGTGAAGCCGGACGAAAGCGTTTCGACCCGCGAAGCCTATGCCGGAGCGACGCCCCGGGTGCCGCAAGTGTCTCTTGCCGAGCGGCTGCAGTGTTCCGTGACAGAGTGGCAGGGGAGGGTGACCAACGATTTCGAACCGTCGGTCTTTGCGGCGCATCCTGCGATCCGGGCCGTCAAGGAGGGTTTGTTGGCTGCAGGAGCGCTCTATGCGTCGATGTCGGGCAGCGGTTCGGCCGTCTTCGGACTCTTCAAGGACGCGGAAAAAGCAAGGCGCCTGCTATCGCAGACGCCCTACGTTTACAAGATGGAATAAGCTCAAAGTTGCGTAGCGTTCTGAAATCAGGATTTCAGCACTTCTTCACTCCCATTTTTGCGATGCGCTTCTCGTGGCGTCCGCCTTCGAACGAAGCCGAAAGGAACGCGTCGAGCATAGCCACTGCCTCGTCGTTGGAGACGAAGCGGGCCGGCAGAACAAGGATGTTGGCGTCATTGTGCTGGCGGATGAGTGCGGCGATTTCGGGATTCCAGCACAGCCCGGCGCGGATGCTCTGGTGCTTGTTGAGCGTCATGGCCATGCCTTCGCCCGAACCGCAAAGGCCGATGCCGCGCTCCGCCTCGCCGCTTTCGATCGCTTCGGCCAGCGCATGGGCGTAATCGGCATAGTCGACGCTCTCGGGCGAGTGGGTGCCGAAGTCGAGCACCTCGTAACCCATGGCGTCGAGGTATCCGACCAAAAATTCTTTCATTTCGTAGCCTGCATGGTCGCAGGCGATGCCAATCTTTTTCATGGTTTTTCGGTTTTAATCCGATCTACTGCAAAAAACGTTCACATTCACTTCGTGCAGGTTTCCTCTGCCCTCGGCTTAAAGGAAACGTTCCGCAACGGCGATCAGAAAACCGAACACCGATGCGTTGAGCAGAACGATGGGTGCAGCCTTGCGCTCCTTGCCGGAGAAGTTGAGCACCACGGGCACAGCCAGCATCAACGTCACGGCCATGCCGTCGGCCCACCAGGGCAGGCGGGGCAGGTCGCTGTGGAAGATGATGACAGCGGCGAACAGATAGGTGCAGAACGCCGAGAGACACGAGCGCAGCGAGAGCCGCCGTGCGATCATCGGAATGACGTCGAGCACACCTGCTGCGGCACCGACGCAAAGGGAAAGCATGAAATGGGACATGGGACGGAACGGTTTTATTTCGATGCCCGTTTGCGGTCGACCTCGTGCAGCAGGATCTTCCGCAGACGCATGGCATTGGGTGTCACTTCGACGTATTCGTCTTCCTTGATGTATTCGAGCGCTTCTTCGAGCGTGAAGACCTTGGGCGGCACGATTACGGCCTTGTCGTCCGAACCCGAAGCACGCATGTTGGTCAGCTGCTTCGACTTGGTGACGTTCACCGTGATGTCGTTCTGGCGCGTGTGCTCGCCGATGACCTGGCCTTCGTAGACCTGATCCATCGGGTTGATGAAGAAGCGGCCGCGGTCTTGCAGCTTGTCGATCGAATAGGCGTAGGCCGTGCCGGTCTCGCCCGAGATGATCGAGCCGTTGGTGCGCATTTCGATCTCGCCGATCCAGGGTTCGAAGCCTTTCAGCCGGTGGGTCATGATCGCTTCGCCGGCCGTGGCCGTGAGCATGTTCGAGCGCAGGCCGATGATGCCGCGCGAGGGGATGGCGAATTCCAGCCGCACGCGGTCGCCGTTGGACTCCATGTTGGTGAGCGTGCCCTTGCGTTTGGTCGTCAGTTCGATGACCGTGCCGGAGTGCTCCTCGGGGCAGTCTACGGTCATCTCCTCGATCGGCTCGCACTTCTTGCCGTCGATCTCCTTGACGATCACGCGGGGCTGGCCCACCTGCAACTCGTAGCCCTCGCGGCGCATGGTCTCGATGAGCACCGAGAGGTGCAGCACGCCGCGTCCGAAGACGTTGAACGAATCGGCCGACGGTCCGGGCGTCACGCGCAGGGCGAGGTTCTTCTCCAATTCGCGGTCGAGACGATCCTTGATGTGGCGCGAGGTGACGTATTTGCCGTCCTTGCCGAAGAACGGCGAGTTGTTGATCGTGAAAAGCATCGACATCGTAGGTTCGTCGATGGCGATGGGCGGCAGGGGTTCGGGATTCTCGAAGTCGCAGATCGTGTCGCCGATATCGAAACCTTCGATGCCCGTGATGGCGCAGATTTCGCCGCACGGCACCTCGTCGACCTTCTTTTTGCCCAGTCCCTCGAAGATCATCAGTTCCTTGATCTTGGTCTTCTGCATCGTCACGCCGTCGCGCTTGGCCAGGGTCACGTTCTGTCCGGCCCGCAGCGAGCCGCGCGTGAGTTTGCCCACGGCGATGCGGCCCGTGTAGGCCGAATATTCGAGCGAGGTGACGAGCATCTGGGGCGTGCCCTCGACCGTCGCCGGTTCGGGTATCTCGTCGATGATGGCGTCGAGCAGCGGCACGATCGAGTCGGTCGGCTCGTTCCACTTGTGCGACATCCAGCCTTGTTTGGCCGAGCCGTAGATGGTCTTGTAGTCGAGCTGTTCCTCCGTGGCGTCCAGCGAAAACATCAGGTCGAAGACCTGTTCGTTGACTACCTCAGGGCGGCAGTTGGGCTTGTCGACCTTATTGACCACCACGATGGGCTTCTTGCCCAGGGCGAGGGCTTTCTGGAGCACGAAGCGCGTCTGCGGCATGGTGCCCTCGAACGCGTCGACCAGCAGCAGCACGCCGTCGCACATGTTCAGCACGCGCTCGACCTCGCCGCCGAAGTCGGCGTGGCCCGGGGTGTCGATGATGTTGATCTTGTAGTCCTTATAGATGACCGAAACGTTCTTCGAGAGGATCGTGATGCCTCGTTCGCGCTCCAAGTCGTTGTTGTCCAGTATGAGTTCGCCGTTCTGCTTGGCGTTGTCGCGCAGGATGTGGCCTGCCAGAATCATCTTGTCGACGAGCGTGGTTTTGCCATGGTCGACGTGGGCGATGATGGCGATGTTGCGCAGTTTTTGCATAGAAATGGGTTTTGTGGTGCAAAGGTAGCAAAATCCGGGTAAATTGTGCTAAATTTGTCTGTTTCTTAAAAAAATCGGAAAGCATGAAGCCTGCTTTCAACATCCGCGAGCAAAGCGGAATCTACATAGGCCCGGCGGCCGATCTCCTGCCCGGACTCTTGCCCGAGGGACGCACGGTCGCGGTGTGCGACACCGTGACCGAGAAGCTGTTCGCGCCGTGGCTCGCGCCTTTCGACAAGGTTGCGATCGGCCTGGGCGAGGAGAACAAGACGCTGCGCACGGTCGAAATGCTCTACCGGCGTTTCATCGAGCTGGGCGTCGACCGCAAGACGTTCGTGCTGGCCGTGGGCGGCGGCATCGTGACCGATGTCGCCGGTTTCGCCGCGTCGACCTATATGCGCGGGCTGGAGTTCGGTTTCGTGCCGACCACGCTGCTGGGGCAGGTCGATGCCTCGGTCGGCGGAAAGAACGGCGTGAATGTCGATGGTTACAAGAACATGGCCGGGACGTTCAGCCAGCCCGATTTCGTCATCTGCGATCCGGCGCTTCTGCGCACGCTGCCCGACCGCGAGTTCCGGGCCGGACTGGCCGAGGCGGTCAAGACGGCCATCATCGCCGATGCCGACCTTTTCGCGCGGCTGGAGCGCACTTCGTTCGAGACGTTGCGCAAGGATACCGATCTGCTGGCGGATGCCGTTTCGGCGGCGATCCGTGTGAAGGCCGACATCGTGGAGCGCGACGAACGTGAAACGGGCGAGCGGCGCAAGCTCAATTTGGGCCATACGCTGGCCCATGCCATCGAGAAGTGTTCGTCGCGGATGAACCACGGCGAAGCGGTGGCCGTGGGTACGGCCATGATCGCCGACGTTGCCGTGCGCGAAGGGGTGTTGTCGGCATCCGACCGGGATCGCATCGTGGGGCTGCTGCGCGCCCTGGGCTTCGATCTTGTGCCTCCGGTGCCCGTCGGACGTCTGCTCGCCGAGGTGGGCAAGGACAAGAAGAGCGAAGACGGCGTGTTGCGCATCGTGTTGCCCGTAGGGATCGGCGATTGCGAGGTGCGGCCCATGCCGGTGGAGGAATTCGCCGAAAAAGTGAGCGGATGAAAACGGATGCCCGATATGGAACGAATTAGGCGGGCTAAAACGTTTTAACAAAAGGGTGCCCCGGTTGCGACAGACGCAGCCGGGGCGATTTTTTCTCAAGAGTTCCTTATATTCTATGTGTATTCGGTTTCGAGTCCGTGCAGGCGTTCGGCATAGGCATTCCAGTCATCGATCGGCTGCCGGGCGACGCCCGATTCCACGGCGGCGCGGGCTACGGCGGTCGAAACCGTGGAGAGCAGCCGCGGATCGAGCGGCTTGGGGATGATGCAGCCGCGGCCGAACGCCAATTTTTCGAGACCGTAGGTGCGCAGCACATGTTCCGGCACGGGGCGTCGGGCCAGTTCGGCCAGCGCATGCGCGGCTGCAAGTTTCATGGCGTCGTTGATTTGCGTGGCGCGCACGTCGAGCGCCCCGCGGAAAAGGAACGGGAATCCCAGCACGTTGTTCACCTGGTTGGGGTAGTCCGAACGTCCGGTGGCGAAGATGATGTCGGGCCGCGAGCGCATAGCCGCGTCGTAGGCGATTTCGGGATCGGGGTTGGCCAGTGCCAGAACGATGGGATTGCCGGCCATCGTGCGGATCATTTCGACCGTAAGCACGTCGGCCTTGGAGAGTCCCAGAAAGAGGTCGGCGCCGTGCAGCGCTTCGCCCAGGCCGGCGAGACGGCGCGAGGTGGCGAATTCGCGCTTGAGCGGATTCAGATCGTCGCGGTAGCGGGTGACGGCGCCGCGGCTGTCGCAGAGGATCATCTGCTCGCGCGGGATGCCCAGAGTCAAGAACATACGTGCGCAGGCGATGGCCGCCGCACCGGCTCCGTTGATGACGATGCGGAGCTTGCCGATGCTTTTTCCTGCTATTTTCGCTCCGTTGATTACGGCTGCCGACACGATGGTCGCCGTGCCGTGCTGGTCGTCGTGGATCACCGGAATGTCCAGCTCTTCGCGCAGACGCCGGTCGATTTCGAAGCATTCGGGCGCCTTGATGTCCTCCAGATTGATGCCCCCGAAAGTGGGGGCGAGGGCCTTGGCCATGCGGACGAATGCCTCGGGATCGTGTTCGTCGATTTCGATGTCGAACGCGTCGATTCCGGCGAAACGCTTGAAAAGCATGCTCTTGCCCTCCATGACGGGTTTGGAGGCCAACGGCCCGATGTCGCCCAGGCCCAGCACGGCCGAGCCGTTGGAAAGCACGGCCACCAGATTGCCTTTGTTCGTATAGCGGTAGGCGTCGGCCGGATCGGCCGCAATGGCGCGTGCCGGAGCCGCCACGCCGGGCGAGTAGGCCAGCGAAAGGTCGTGCGGCGTGCGGCTGGGTTTGGTCGGTTCGATGCCGATCTTGCCGGGGCGCCCCTCGCCATGGTAGCGTAGGGCTTCTTGGTCGGAAATGGAGTTCATGCCATGTCGTTTTGCTGTAGCATGAAGCAAATACCGCGCCCGGGAACTATTTCTTTGCGATGTCGATCGGTTTTTTGTCGATACGGTTCGGGAACTGGAATTCCGGCATGCCGAGCGCCATGCCTGCGTGGATGGTGCCCTCGATTCCGAAATGCCGGGCCAGCCGCTTCTTTTTGTCGGCGTTGGAAGCCGTCAGCACGAACCCCGTATAGATCTGGCTCACGCCGAGCGCTTCGGCCATCAGCGAGCCGTTCTGGTAGGCCAGTTGGCTGTCGATGGCGCCGAAACGGCTGCCTGCGGGCGTGTGGATGAAGATCAAGGCTGTGGCACCGCGCAGCACGCGGTCGCGGCCGAGCCGGTCGTATTCGTCGAGCAGGCGATGGATAGACTGGCGGTAACGATCGGCTCCTTTCACGCATTTGCGGACGAGCGGGCCGAGCACCGGCATTTCGAGCAGCCGAAGCATGCGGCGGCAGAAGCCGAGCGTATATTCGACTACGAACCGCAGGTCGGCCGGCTCGGTCAGCACGGTATAGCTCACTTGCTGGAGATTGCTGGCCGTGGGGGCGGCGTGCGCGGCCTCCAGAATGCGGTCGAGGCAATCTTGCGGCACGGGCTTGCGGCTCAAGGCGCGGTTCGAACGGCGCGCCTTGCACAAGAGCATGAGTTGCTCGGGCGAGGGCAGCTGCGTCCGGTCGACGGGGTGTATCTTCTCAGGCGGGAACTCGGAATGCTGCACGGCGGTCGCAGGACATGCGGCTGCGCAATGGCCGCAGACGATGCAACTCTCCGGTGCATCGACCGTTACGGCAGCGCCGGCCTGCTCTTGCACGAAGACCATCGACGGGCATGCCTTGACGCATCGTCCGCACCGGATGCAACGCTCGGGATCGATTGCGATGTGGTTCATGATGTTCTAAAAGAGTGTGTTGTCTGATCCCGGGAGGGTATACCCCAGGTGTTTGTAGGCCAGTTCGGTGGCTTCGCGGCCGCGGGGCGTGCGGTTGAGGAACCCTTCCTTGATGAGGAACGGTTCGTAGACCTCCTCGATCGTGCCGGCTTCCTCGCCCACGGCTGTGGCCACGGTGTTCAACCCCACGGGGCCGCCGCCGAACTTCTCGATGATCGTACCCAGGATTTTGTTGTCCATGCGGTCGAGACCGCGCGAGTCGATGTTCAGGGCGGAGAGGGCGAAGCGAGTGATTTCGAGGTCGATATGCCCTTCGCCCTTGACCATGGCGAAATCCCTCACGCGGCGCAGCAGCGCATTGGCTATACGGGGCGTGCCGCGCGAACGCAGGGCCACCTCGTGCGCCGCGTCGTCGTCGATCGAGACATCGAGAATACGGGCCGAGCGGCGGACGATGCCGGCCAGCACGGGGGCGTCGTAGTACTCCAGGTGGCACTGGATGCCGAACCGCGCCCGCAGGGGCGACGTAAGCAGGCCGCTGCGTGTCGTGGCGCCGATGAGCGTGAAAGGAGCCAGCTCGATCTGGATCGACCGGGCGGCCGGCCCTTTGTCGAGCACGATGTCGATTTTGTAATCTTCCATTGCCGAGTAGAGGTACTCCTCGACGATGGGACTCAACCGATGGATTTCGTCGATGAAAAGCACGTCGCCCGGGTTGAGGTTCGTCAGCAGTCCGGCCAGGTCGCCCGGCTTGTCCAGCACGGGACCGGAGGTGAGCCGCAGCTGCGCCCCCATTTCGTTGGCGATGATGTTGGCCAAGGTCGTTTTGCCCAGACCCGGGGGGCCGTGGAGCAGGACGTGATCCAACGAATCGCCCCGCATGAGGGCGGCCTTGATGAAGATGCGCAGGTTCTCGACGATCTTCTCCTGCCCGGAAAAGTTTTCCAACTCCTGCGGGCGTATCTTGTTCTCGAATTCGAGATCGCTTTCGGTGTTGCGTACGATAGACATGATGCAAAGATAGCGCAAGGCGAGCGCAATGCCAAATTTATTTGACGAAGCCCAAGATCGGGTAAAAAGGAAACGCCGGCTTGATTATGCCGGGATAGGGGGCCTTTCGGGCAAAGATAATGGAGGGGGTAAGCCGTACTCGAATTGGGTCGGCGAGACAAAAAACGACCTGCCTTTACAGCAGGTCGTTGTGTTCCCGGAAAGAAACCGCTATTCGAAATCTCGGTCGATTCTGATGTATTCGTCTTGGTTGCTGTCGTTCTTGTACCGGAGGTTGACGCCTTTCTTGCCTTCGAGTAACGGTTTGAGTGCCTGGATGTTGAACGAAACATAGTTTTGGCGGTAGGCTTTTTCTTCGTCGCCTCCTCTGTCGTGGCGCAGTTCGACATCGAGGTATGCCGCATCGGTGTTTTGGGGTGCGATGTCGTTGACGATCAAGTGGAAGTCGTGTTTCTCGTCGTCCGCGATCGTGTAGATCACGCCCAAGGTCAACCAGTCGCCGGCGAATTGTTGGTTTGCGACTTCGAGTACCGAGTGGTCGGGAATTTCGTCCAGCTCCTCTTGACTGCCGACGATGCGGGCTTCGGAGGTGAAGATGTCGACGATGCCGTACATGACGGCGTTGTAGTCATAGTGGTCGACGGGTTCGTCCAGCAGTCCGAATGCGATCAAGGCCCGTTGGCCCTCCTTGGCCTGTGTCTTATACACAGCTCCGAGCCCACGAGACACCTGATCAGCGCGGGGGGGGGAGGGGGAG
>JAIECN010000052.1 GCA_029068505.1 Alistipes sp. | reverse complement strand
GGCTTCGACAAGATCCCCCAGCTGGGCAACGTCATCATCGAAGACGACGTGGAGATCGGCGCCAACACCTGCATCGACCGTGCGAAGACCGACTCGACGATCATCCGCCGCGGCGTGAAGCTCGACAACCTGATCCAGATCGGCCACAACGTGGAGATCGGCGCCAACACCGTGTCGTCGGCCCAGACGGGCATCGCCGGCACCTCGAAGGTGGGCAGCAACTGCTTCCTGGCCGGCCAGGTGGGCGTGGCGGATCATGTGACGATCGGCAACCGCGTGCAAGTGGGGTCGAAAAGCGGCCTGGACAAGGACGTGCCCGACGGCGAAATCCGCTTCGGCTATCCGGCGCTCCCGGGCATGCAGTACCATCGCTCGGCTGCGGTGTTCAAACGGCTGCCCGAACTGGACAAGCGCGTGCGCGACCTCGAAAAAGGAATCGACGAACTCAAAAACCGATAGGAAATCCATGAAAAAGACCCTCTGGATCGCAGCGGCCCTGCTATGCGGCTGCGGCAGCAACAACTACACGATCGACGGACAAGTCGAAGGCCTCGAAGGCACGGTCTATCTTTTTGCAGGCAGCGAACTGCTCGACTCGGCGCAGGTGACCGACGGTGCCTTCCGCTTCAAGGGCAAGGCCCAGAATCCCGGGATACGCATCATCGCCGACTCGGACGACAACCGCGGCTCGTTCGGCACGATGGTGATCGTCGAACCCGGCACCATCCGCATCGCATCCGACGCCGAGAATCCCGGCCGCGCCGTGGCCTCGGGAACGCCGGCCAACGATGCCAAGACAGCCTTCGAAGAACGGCTCAACGCCCTGATCAAGGAGTATCGCGACCCCGAGACGAGCGAAGAACGCCGCGAAGCCATCATCGAAGAAAACGACCTGCTGCGCCGCGAAGCCTGCGAAAACAACCGCGACAACTACTTCGGCGCACTCATCCTCAACGAATCGAGCTACGAATTCTCGGGCCGGGAACTGCTGGACGAAATCGCTCTGTTCAGCCCGGCGATGCAACAAACCGAACTGCTGACCGAACTGCGCGAGCGGGCCGAACGCAAGATGAAGACCGACATCGGAAATCCCTACACCGACATCGAACAACCCGATGCTTCGGGCACGCCGGTATCGCTGCGCTCGGTGATCGAAAATCCGGCCAACAAACTGACGCTCGTCGACTTCTGGGCTTCGTGGTGCGGCCCCTGCATGGGCGAAGTGCCCCACCTGAAAAAAGCCTACGCCGACTTCCGCAAACACGGATTCGAAATCTACGGCGTATCGTTCGACAACAACCGCGACAAATGGCTCGAAGCCATCGACCGCCACGGCATGAAATGGCTCCATGTGAGCGCCCTCAACGGATTCGACAACCAAGCGGCGAAGGACTACGCAGTGCAGGGCATCCCCTCCAACTTCCTGATCGACAGCAAGGGAACGATCGTAGCGACCAACCTGCGCGGCGACGCGCTCCACGCAAAACTGGAGGAACTGCTCAAATAGGAGACCTCTTGCAACCGACTCCGATCTACCGCATCATGGGCATCGACCCCGGCACGAACTACATGGGTTACGGCGTGCTGGAGGTCGATGGCCGTACGGTGCGCGCAGTGGCGATGGGCGACATCGACCTGCACAAACTGACCGATCCCTACGAGAAACTGCGCCGCATCTTCGAACAAGTCGGCGCACTGATCGACGAACATGCTCCGCGCGAAGTGGCGCTGGAATCTCCGTTTTTCGGCGAAAACGTGCAGTCGATGCTCAAACTGGGCCGCGCGCAGGGCGTGGCGATGGCCGCGGCGCTGCATCGCGGACTGGCGGTATCGGAATATGCCCCGATGCGCATCAAACAATCGATCACCGGCCGCGGCTCGGCCCCCAAGGAACAAGTGGCGGCCATCGTATGCCGGATGCTCTCGGTCGAACAACCGCCCCGGAGGCTCGACGCCACCGACGGCATGGCGGTAGCCCTCTGCCACTACCACGCCACCGCCTCGCCGCTTCATGCTGCGCTGGGCGACGAACGGGTCAAAGGACTGGGCGGCGGCAAGAAAGCCGCCTCGAAAAGCGGCTCGCAAAGCTGGGAAAAATTCCTGCGCGACCATCCCGACCGGATAAAATAAACCGAACAAGCACCCGCCCGCATGTATGCGGCAAAACCGGAGTAAAACGTTTTAATCCTTTCCGCCCATTCGGTAGCCGCAAGCGCCCATTAAAACGTTTCAACACCCCGCTGCATCCGGTTTCCGCACCCGACGGACGAATCTTTGTAAAAATTTTCACGATTTATTTGCGCATCTCGGATTTTCACCCTATATTTGCATTCGCAATTCGGCAC
>JAIECN010000051.1 GCA_029068505.1 Alistipes sp. | reverse complement strand
CGTCGAGAAGAACCTTGGCGTGAAGGTCGCTTTCGCCGGCGACTGCATGGGCGACAAGGCCGCCGAAATGGCCAAGAATCTGAAGCCCGGCGAGGTGATGCTGCTCGAAAACTTGCGTTTCTACGCCGAGGAGGAGGGCAAGCCCCGCGGTTTGGCCGAGGACGCGACCAAGGAGGAGAAGGACGCCGCCAAGAAAGCGTTGAAGGAAGGTCCGCAGAAAGAGTTCGTCAAGAAGCTCGCGTCGCTGGGCGACTGCTACATCAACGACGCGTTCGGCACGGCGCACCGCAAGCATGCCTCGACCTACTTGATCGCCAAGTACTTCCCCAACGACAAGATGTTCGGCTACCTGATGGAGAAGGAGGTGAAGGCCATTGCGTCCGTTATGGAGAACCCCGCGCGTCCGTTCTGCGCCATCATCGGCGGTTCGAAGGTCTCGTCGAAGATCGGCGTCATCAAGGCGCTGATCGAGAAGTGCGATTCGATCGTCATCGGCGGCGGCATGACCTACACGTTCGCTGCGGCGCAGGGCGGCAAGGTCGGCAAGTCGATCTGCGAGCCTGACATGTTCCCCGTGGCGCTCGAAATCCTGGAGTTGGCCAAGCAGAAAGGCGTGAAACTCGTCATGTCGCCCGATGCGCTCGTCGCCGACGACTTCTCGCAGAACGCCAACACGAAGACCGCACCGGCCAACGACATTCCCGACGGCTGGGAGGGTGTCGACATCGCCGACCAGGGTAAGAAGGCTTTCCGCGAGCACATTCTCGGTTGCAAGACGATCTTGTGGAACGGCCCCGTGGGCGTGTTCGAGATCGACAAGTTCTCGACCGGCTCCAAGGAGGTGGCTCTGGCGATCGCCGAGGCTACGAAGAACGGCGCCTACTCGCTCATCGGCGGCGGCGACTCGGTAGCTTGCGTCAACAAGTTCGGTCTGGCCGACCAGGTATCCTACATCTCGACGGGCGGCGGCGCGCTGCTCGAATACATCGAGTTCGGCGACCTGCCGGGTGTGGCGGCCATCCGCGACTAACAACCACGAAAAGGCCGCCGCAAGCGGCCTTTTCATGTAAAAACCGATACCGGCCGATCCGGTCGCTCTGCCGGAACGAAGTGCCGGCGGAGCTGATCCGGCAGCGAATCCTGCGAACTTTCAAATTATGAATAGATGAAAAAAGTACTTATTTTAGTGGCTATGGCTTGTATGGCAAGTTGTCAGAACAACCCCCAAACCCCGGCGATCGACCTGGCGAACTTCGACACCGAGGTAGCCCCCAACGCCGATTTCTACCAGTACGCCACGGGCGGCTGGCAGAAGCTCAACCCGCTCAAACCCGAGTATTCGCGCTACGGCTCGTTCGACATGCTGCGCGACAACAACGAGAAGCGCATCAACGAGCTTTTCGCAGGGATGACGGCCCGGAAAACCGCACCGGGGTCGGTCGAGCAGAAGATTTCCGACCTCTATAAGATGGGTCTCGATTCGGCACGGCTCAATGCCGAGGGCGCTGCGCCGATCCGGGCCGCGGTGGAGAAAATTCTGGCCATCGACAGCCGGGCGCAGTTGACCGAAGCTATCGCTGCGCTCCATTCGAGCGTGGCCAATCCGTTCTTCTCGATCGGTGTCGAAGCCGATCTGATGAACAGCTCGATGAACGCGCTCTATGCGTCGCAGTCGGGGCTGATGATGGGCAACCGCGATTATTATCTGGATGCCGAGAACGAGCAGTTCCGCACGGCTTACAAGGCTTATCTGGCGAAAATTTTCGCTCTGGCCGGCCTCCCCGAGGCCGAAATCGAAAAGGCGGTGGCCGGAGTCATGAACATCGAAACCAAACTGGCCGAGAAGATGTGGTCGAACGTCGAGTTGCGCAACATCCCGGCACAGTACAACCCCACCTCGAAAGCCGACTTCGAGAAGCGCTACGATGCCATCGACTGGCCGACCTATTACAAGACGCTCGGCGTCGGCGACTTCGACACGATCATCGTCGCTACCCTCTCGCCGCTCGACAACGCCAACAAGCTGCTGAAAACGGCGCCGCTCGATGACATCCGCTATTATCTGGCTGCACAGTACATCGATTCGGCCGCCAATTATTTGAGCGACGATTTCCAACTTGCGTCGTTCGACTTCTTCGGTCGTACGATGGCCGGGCAGCAGGAGATGAAACCCCGCTGGAAGCGCGCCATGTCGGTGCCCAACGGCACGCTTTCCGAAGCTGTGGGCGAGATGTACGTGGCCAAATACTTCCCCGAGGAGGACAAGGCCCGCATGCTGGAGCTGGTAAAGAACCTCCAGACGGCTCTTTCGCAGCATATCGCTGCCCTTGACTGGATGTCGGACCAGACCAAGGCCCGTGCCCAGGAGAAGCTGGCGACCTTTACCGTGAAGATCGGCTACCCCGACAAGTGGAAAGACTATTCGACGCTCGACATCGACCCGACGAAGAGCTACTGGGAGAACATCGTCAACGCCAGTGCATGGTATACGGCCGACAACCTGGCCAAGCTGGGCAAGCCGGTGGACAAAACCGAGTGGCACATGCCGCCGCAGATGGTCAACGCCTACTACAACCCCACGACCAACGAAATCTGCTTCCCTGCCGCCATTCTCCAGCCGCCGTTCTTCAACCCTGCGGCCGACGATGCGGTCAACTACGGTGCTATCGGCGTGGTAATCGGTCATGAAATGACCCACGGATTCGACGATCAGGGCCGCAACTTCGACAAGGACGGCAACATGAACAACTGGTGGACGGAAGCCGATGCCGCCGCGTTCAAGGCCAAGACCGACGTGCTGGTCAAGCAGTTCGATGCGATCGAGGTGCTGCCCGCCAAGGAGGGACAGCCGGCCATTTACGCCAACGGTTCGCTCTCCCTGGGCGAGAACATTGCCGATCAAGGCGGTTTGCGCGTGGCCTGGACGGCTTATCGCAACTCGCTGGAGGGGAAACCCGCCCCGGCTCCGATCGACGGTTTTACGGACGCTCAACGCTTTTATTTGGGCTATGCCACGCTGTGGGCGCAGAACATCCGCGACGAGGAGATCGCACGTCTCACGAAACTTGATGTGCATTCGCTCGGCAAATGGCGCGTGAACGCCACGCTGCGCAACCTCCAGTCGTTCTACGATGCGTTCGGCATCACTGACGGCGCGATGTTCATGCCCGAAGAAGAACGCGTGATAATCTGGTAAACACATAATGACGCGATAAAACGGCCGGAAACATTGTTTCCGGCCATTTTTATGGGATTCCTATTCGGACTCGGGTTGTCGGTGGAAAGGGGTTCGGAATAGAGTGTAACGGCTGTTTTTTGTGTCTGGGGGCATGTCGGTCGGCCATTCGGCTGAATCGGGGGATAGCGTTTGCAGAAGATTCGGGCCTGCGACAAAAACAAAACAGCCGGTCTCTTTTTACGGAGACCGGCCGTTTTTGTACGACGGTGCGGGGGCCTATCGGTTGACCACCGGCTTAATGTCCTTGATACGCAGCTGCGTGGTCACGGAACCCCGGTAATGGTTCTCGACGATCTGGTAGCAGACGTCGATCGGCCGGCCGGACTTGACCCACTCGTAGTGGGTGGGTTGCTGGAAGGCGATCGACTGAATCTTGGTGTTGGGCTTCTGCCGCTGCATCAAGTCCATGCGCAGATGCTCGCATTCCATGCCGACCAATTTGGCATCGCCATGGTTGCTGACCCCGTAGGTCACAAAGACCGGTGCCGCATTGCCCGGCCCGAAGGGCTGGAAGCGGTTGAGGTTGTCGCGGAACTTGGGCGTGATGTCGGAGAAGAGCAACTCGCTGTCGATGTCGACCTGCGGCACGAGCATCTGGGGATCGATATGCTGCTCCACGAAGTCGTTGAACCGCCGCGTGAACTCCTCGACGTTCTCGGGCTTCATGGTCAGTCCTGCGGCGTACATGTGTCCGCCGAAGTTTTCCAGCAGGTCGGAACACGACTCGACGGCTTGGTAGAGGTCGAAGCCCGGCACTGAACGCGCCGAACCGGTAACGAAACCGTTGCTCATGGTCAGCACGACGGTGGGCCGGTAATAGGTCTCGATCAAACGTGAGGCGACGATGCCGACGATACCCTTCATCCACTTGGGATTGTAGATTACCGTGCTTTTGCGGCTCTTCAACTCGGGATTGCTCTCGATGTAGTTGTGGGCTTCCTGGGTTACCGAGCGGTCGATCGACTTGCGATCCTGGTTGTAGGCGTCGATGACGTTGCCGAACTCCTGGGCCACGCTCTCGTTGCCCTCGATCAACAACTCCACCGCGGCATGACCGCCCGAGGGCGAGGCGTTTTCGTCGCTCTCGTCCATGCGCATGCGCCCTGCGGCGTTGATGCGCGGGCCGATCTTGAATACGATGTCGTCGATCGTGATGTTGTGCTTGTCCAGACCGCAGATCTTGATGATGGACAGCAACCCTTTCGACGGTTCGCGGTTGAGGTTTTTCAAGCCGAAATGGGCCAGGATGCGGTTTTCATCGACCAATGGCACGATGTCGGAGGCGATGCTGACGACCAGCAAGTCGAGCAGATCGAGGATCTGCTCGAAAGGAATGCCGTTTTTCTGGGCATAGGCCTGCACGAGCTTGAACCCTACGCCGCAGCCCGACAACTCGTCGAACGGGTAGGAGCAATCGACCCGTTTGGGGTCGAGAACGGCCACGGCGCGGGGAATCTCCTCGGCCGGGAGATGATGGTCGCAGATGATGAAATCCACGCCCTGCTGCTTCGCATAGACGACCTTTTCCGTGGCTTTGATGCCGCAGTCCAAGGCAATGATCAGACCGACGCCCTTGCGCGCCGCCAGGTCGATGCCTTTGACCGAGATGCCGTAACCTTCGGTATACCGGTCGGGGATGTAGAAAGTCAGGTTTTGATGCCCGATCTGGCGCAAAAACTTGTAGACCAACGCCACGGCCGTGCAGCCGTCGACATCGTAGTCGCCGTAAACCATGATCTTCTCATTGTTCGCGACGGCCCGCTCCACCCGCTCGACCGCTTTGTCCATGTCTTTCATCAAGAACGGATCGTGCAAGTCGGCAAGGCTGGGTCTGAAAAATTTCTCCGCCTTTTCTACGGTGTCTATGCCTCTCTGAACGAGTAGATTAGCCAGTACGGGCGATAGTTTCAGCGCGGCAGCCAGCGCCGCCACCGCCTCCGGATCGCCCTGCGGTTTCACTACCCAACGTTTTTCTATGGGCATACGAACTATTATTTATATATTTTAACATTTAATATCTTACCCAAATTTTCGACGAGCGCATCGTTCACTTCGCCGATGGCGATCTTGCGTCCGGTCTCCCGCTCGATCGAGGTCGCACCCCGGTCGACGAACCCGCACGGGTTGATATGCGAGAACCATTCCAGATCGGTGGAGACGTTCAGCGCGAAGCCGTGCATGGTCACGAAACGCGACGAACGCACTCCGATGGCGCAAATCTTACGAGGTGCGCCTCCTCGTGTTGCCGGCATCGTCCCCGGCCCGATCCAGACGCCCGAGGCGCCTGCGATGCGTCCTGCGGCGATTCCGTACTCCGCGACCGTGCGGATGACCGCCTCTTCGAGCGCGCCGATGTACTCCCGCAGGCCGATCCCGATCTTCTCCAGATCGAGGATGGGGTAGCAGACCGTCTGTCCCGGCCCGTGGAACGTGATGTCGCCGCCGCGGTCGATGCGGAACAACTGCGCTCCGAACCGCTCCAGCGCGGTGCCGTCGACCAGCAGGTTGGCGGCATGGCCGCTTTTCCCGAGCGTGTAGACCGGCGGATGCTCCACCAGCAGAATCGTACCCGCTCTATTTTGTGCGTCCGCATTGTCGGCTGTGCCGTCGTGCGCCGCTGCGCCATTGCGCCGCCGGTTTTTCTCCGCGAGGAGTTCCTCGAAAAGCGACCGTTGCAACGCCCAGCAGTCCGGGTAGTCCATCGTTCCGAGGTCGCGGCGGCGGACTGTTATCATCGCTGCGAACCTTTCGCTTTGCGGAGCGCCTCCTCGGCCATGTAGGATGACCGTACGAGGGGTGCGCTGGCGCAGTAATCGAATCCCATCCCCATCGCCTGTTCCCGGTACCATTCGAATTTCTCGGGCGTGACGTATGCCGCTACGGGGTAATGCTCCAAAGTGGGCCGAAGGTATTGGCCGAGCGTCACGATCCTGACGCCTGCGTCGCGCAGGTCGCGGAGGGTTTGCAGGACTTCGTCATCGGTCTCGCCCAGGCCGACCATCAACCCGCTTTTGACGGTCGCACCGCGCTCGCTCAAGTGACGCAGCGCCGCCAGGCTGGTGCGGTAGGTCGCCCTGGAACGCACCTCGGGTGTCAGTCGTTCGACGGTCTCGATGTTGTGCCCGATGATATCGGGCTTAGACGCGACGACCCGATCTAGCAGTTCGGGTTTCGCGTCGAAATCGGGAATAAGAAGCTCGATCGCCGTATCGGGATTCTGCGTGCGGATCGCCTCCACGGTGGCGGCCCAATGGGCGGCTCCGCCGTCGGGAAGGTCGTCGCGCGTCACGGAAGTGATCACGGCGCACCTGAGTTTCATCAGAGCGACGCTTTCGGCCACCCGTCGGGGTTCGTCGGCGTCGGGAGCAAGGGGGCGTCCGGTCTGCGTGGCGCAGAAACGGCAGCCGCGGGTACATACTTCACCCAGAATCATGAACGTGGCGGTTCTCCGGCTCCAGCATTCGGCCTGATTGGGACAACGGCCGCTGCTGCAAATGGTGTGCAGCCGATGCTTTTCGACGATGTGCCGCACCTCGGCGTAGTCGGCCGTGCGGTGCAGGCGGATTTTGAGCCATCCGGGTTTTTTCAGTACGTTTACCTTGTCATAAAACTGAGGCATTATAAGTTCTTAATTTTCCAATTGACGCAAATCTACGAAAAATAATTGACATTTTGGAGGTTTGGACCGCATTATTATTACGATCCTTATTGCAGACCGGTCATAAGGCTTCTTTCGGGCACCCCGGTTTCGGCTCTTCGGCGATGGTGCCGCAGGACGGGAGGATAAAGAAGAATCCCGGTGCCGTCAGACACCGGGATTCTCTGGTTAGGTTAGTTAGGTTAATGAGAGTGGGAGAACCCACGTTTTGTAATACAAAGATAAACGGATTTTTAGGAAAAACAAAATTTCGAGGGTTGTTTTTCGTGTCCGAACTCGATATTTTTCGACAATTTATAATTAAAATTTTTTAATTATAGGCTAATTCGTAAGTTTTTCATTAAAGAGCCTCGCGCATCGGTTCGCTCTGCTGCGTCTCCTGCGGTACGGAGAGCGTGTTGAGGTGCCGGTTGCGGTAGGTCGCGGGCGTCATCTGATACTCTTTCTTGAACAACTTGATGAAGTGCGACGTGTTGGGGAACGTACACTCGTTGCCGATTTCGGACACCGACTTCGAAGTCGAAATCAGCAGCAACCGCGAGTGCATGAGCCGTTGGCGGATGTACCACTTGTGGGGCGGCATCTGGAAATGGCGCCGGAACTCCTTCTTGAACGACGTGAGCGAACGGTTGGTCAGCCGCGACAGCTCCTCGATGGAGATATCCTTGAAGATGTGGTCGTAGACGATCTGCTCGAAGTTCTCCTTGGCGGTGTCGACATTGCTCAACAGCTTGCTTTTGATGCAGCAGTCCTCGTGCGAGGCGATCAGGTAGATCAACTCGGTCATCTTGATGTTTTCGGCCGTTTCGTCGTGGTGGAAATCCTCGTCGCGCAGGTAGCTGTTGATGTTGGAGAAGAAGTTGCGGACGGCGCTCCATGCGGGCATGACCACGTGCATGCGGTTGTTGCAGTTCTCGCACGAGTGCGAATTGGAGATGTTCAACCCGTAGGTGATGTTCAGGTGCAGCAGGATGCGTTGCAGATCCGACGGAGTATAGTAGACGAGAATCTGCTCGAACGGCTGTCCGTTTTCGGGGAAGTGTTCAATGTAGTGGTGTCCGATGCCGAGGTAGAAGATGTCGCCGCGAGTGAACTTGCGGCGCTTGTCTCCATCGTAAACGTACATCGTACCGCGCAAAATGTAACCGATGGCGTAGCGTGAAAGCGATTGTGACTGGATACCGGTGTGAAGCGTTTCGACATACTTCACAATCATCGGTTGTTGAGCCGACGAATTCATTGAATTCTTCATGGTGTAGATTGTTAATTTTTAATTACTGCGAACAATGGTTGCGTCACTCTTGTTCATCCTCAAATATACAATCTAAACTTTAATTCATAAAATGTAAAATGGTAAATAGGGGTGTGGGAACGCACATTCAGCCGTAACGTATCACGATTAGGTCTAAATATATTATTGTAAAAATAGATTGAGCAAAACTCCCGCCAGGAGGAGGACGTAGATCGCCCGGCCCATCGAACGGTAGGCCCGGACAAAGAAAACGGGCAGCAGAACGGCCGCAGGTACGGCCGCGAGGGCGAACAACGGAAGCGATGCCCCGGGCAGGCAAAGTACGGTCAGAGTCAACAACAAAGCCTCCATATTATAATATAGTATTACCCGGGGTTTCGAATTGATGGCCAGACGGCCCGAAGAAAGGAAATAGAATCCGAAAATCAAGCACAGAAGCAATGCGCCGAGCAGGAAGCGCGTCGAGAGGGAAATCGATTCGACGAGCGCGAAGAACGGGCCGCTGCCGATCAGCTGTTCCCCCAATGCGAGCAGCGGCGCGTGGAAAGGGGCGCCCATTCCCCAGTCGATGTAACAGAGCGTCAACGGTGCGAGCAACAAACCGGCCAGGGCGACGATCGTTTCGCGCACGGTGCGGCGGAAATGGACGACGGCCAGCGGCAGCAGCAACAGCAAGGGTGCGGTCTGTGGAATGAGGACGAGTGCCGTGCCGAGGTAGAGCGATGCCCGGAAAATGATGTTGAAAGCGTAATTGGGCGCATATGCCCGGCAAAAATTGCTGATCGAAAAAGCCAGCAGCAGCGAACAGAGGCAGGCGGTCAGATCGACGGAGCCGGCCGCAGCGCCGCAGGCGACGACGCCGTAGAACGGAATGGCGATGCAGGTGTTGACCGAATAGAGGTTGTAGCGGACGGCGAAGTGTCCGGTGCGGATGCCCGTGATCAACAACGACAATCCGCAGACGGCCTTGGCCCAACGCGGAAAAGCGGTTTGGAACCTGAGGAGCGTCTCTGCGGGCAACCATGTCGGAAGAGCGTCGTCAACCGGAAGCGCGGCAGCGGGAAAGGTGCTGCGGAGCAGGGCGACGACGACCAGAACGGCCAATGTCAGAAAGGCCGGAACGAAAGGCTGTTGGGCGATGTCGAATTTCATGGTACAAATTATTCGCAGGACAAAAATAACGAAAAAAAGCCGGAAGGCCGTAATTTATTCGTAACTTTGTGTAAAGTAACGATGTGTGGAGCACGCGGATTCCTCATCCGGGCGTTCCGCATGCACGGCCCTCGCTGCCGGGTGCAGGATGTTCCTCTGCCGGGTGCAGGCGCCGGACTGGCGGGCTGCCGGCCGCTTCGAACAGGGAAGTGTCGGCGGTGGATACGATATGCGCGATGCTGGATTTGTGTTATCAATATGAGTTTCCGGAAGCCGGGTGCGACGAAGCGGGGCGGGGCTGCCTGGCCGGCCCGGTGTTCGCGGCGGCTGTGATGCTGCCGCCGGATTTCCACGATCCGCTGCTCAACGACTCGAAGCAGATGACCCCGCGCAACCGCGACCGGCTGCGGGAGATCATAGAACGCGAAGCGGTGGCGTGGGCCGTGGAAGCTGTGGCGCCGGCGCGGATCGACGAAATCAACATCCTGAACGCATCGTTCGAGGGGATGTCGCTGGCCGCGGCGCGCCTGGAGCCGCAACCGGGGTTTCTGGCGATCGACGGCAACCGTTTCCGCACGCAACTGACGCTGCCCTATGCGTGCATTGTGAAAGGCGACGGCCGGTATGCGGACATCGCAGCTGCGTCGGTACTTGCGAAGACCCACCGCGACGAATACATGTGCCGCCTGGCGGAAGAATATCCTCAATATGGCTGGCGGAAGAACAAGGGTTATCCGACGCGCGAACACCGCCTGGCGATCCGCGAACATGGCCTGACACCCCATCACCGCCTGACGTTCAACCACGAAATCGACCAACTGGAACTCCCTTTCGTATAAAAAGATAAAAACAACTCCTTGCAGATGCTTGGACGCAGCGCACGGATAAGGCACTGGCCCGGTTCCCGTTGTTCAGCGGGTTCACGTTGCCCGACGTGAAGTCCAAAAAGGCCGCGTTGATGTTGCCGGCAGCATAGGACGAAGATGCCCAGTAGAGGCCGCGCGTGCCGGCGCCCGTCAAGTCTCCCGACGTCTCGTTGCGCCAGCCCGCGGCAGGCATTTTGGCAAGCAATCGCTGGAATGAATGCCGCAGCGGGGTCATCGAGAGCAACGCCGCGGCAAACTGGGATGGATAACTGGCAACACCGCAAAACAAGAAACGAAACTTTCGTCTTTCAATCTTTTTGCGCCTTACATTGCCAGTGGATTGCTGAATCTGCATACCGCGCTGGCCGGAACCTTGATCCCGGCCATTCCGGGTAAAAAGAGAGTTGCTTTTATCTTGGATTAAAAAACAACGGGTCTTCGAATGAAGGCCCGTTGTCTTTGATTCAGAGTGGGGAATGCCTGTTTAGTATCCCAGCGACTTGGATGCCGCGTAGGAGATTTTCAAGGCATTGGCCCGACGAAGTTCCTGCTTCACGTCCGTGACGATACCCATCTTGGTCGTGCCGTCGGCTTTCAGACACACGGTCATCGAGGCGCGGTCGGCTTCGCTGAGCTTGTCGCGTTCGGCGGCCACGAAATCCAGGATGTCTTTCGTCGTCTTGTAGGAATCGTTCAGCTGGATACGCGGCGCCGTGCCGAACTTGGCCTGCATGGCCAGCGACGGCTGCCCGATGTGGATGTAGCTCACCAGCGATTTCTTTTCGAGCTTCTGCACCTCGGTAGCTTCCGGCAGCTTGTAGCGCACCAGCAGCTCCTGATCGCGCATGGTCGTGGAGACCATGAAGAAGAAGAGGATCATGAAGATCACGTCGGGGAGCGACGCTGTCGAAATGGGGGGCAAACCTTTGTTGCCCTTCTTTTTCATTACTGCCATAATCTTACTTCTTGATGGTACGCGGCTCGGCCTCGGAAATCTTCAGAGGCACAGCCTTGGTGATTACGTTGCGCTGTTCTTCGTTGAGCGCCGCCAGCTTGTCGCCGAACTTGCGTACGGCCAGTTCGTCGCGGATCTCGTTGAAGGCGCGCGTCAACTCGTTCTGCACCATGATGTAGGGCTGGTAGCCCGTATCGCGGGTGGTCTGGAGCGAAACGACGCCCGAGCTGACGGGATAGACCCACTTGCTGCCGTCGGGAAGATCGAATTCCTTCTCCTCTTTCTCCGGAAGATCGGCATCGTCCAGCGGATTGAGGACGAATTCCTTCGTCTTCTCCTTCAGGTCGCGCAGCTCGATGAACTCCTGCTTGCCGGGTTGTCCTGCCATGATCTGACCGCTACCGTTGATGAGCACCAGGAAGAGGTTGCGCTCCTTGACCTTGATCTCCTCCTGTTTCTGATCTTCGGGAGGAATCGGCGGAAGCATGCGCGCCAGACCCGTGTCGGTGTTCATGGTAGTGGCCACCAGGAAGAAAATCAGCAGCAGGAAAGCGATGTCGGCCATCGAGCCGGCGTTGAATTCCTGTACTATTCTTTGTTCCGTAGCCATGGTGGCGTTGGCG
>JAIECN010000050.1 GCA_029068505.1 Alistipes sp. | reverse complement strand
GCCAACAAACGCTCCAACACGGGCGAAGTCAGCAGCTGACTGCGGAACTCGAACGCCTCGGCTCCGTTGAACAACTCGACGGCCAGGACCCGCCGGGTGTTGGCCACGACACGGTAAAGTTTGGTGGCGGCATTGGAACCCATGCTCACGTGGTCTTCCTGCCCCTGCGACGAAGGAATGGAGTCGACCGAAGCGGGCATGCAGAGGCCCTTGCTCTGACTGACGATCGATGCCGCGGCATATTGCGGAATCATGAACCCGCTGTTCAACCCGGGTTTGGCCACCAGGAAACTGGGCAGGCCGCGCGTGCCGGAAATGAGTTTGTAGATGCGGCGCTCGGAGATATTGGCCAATTCGGCCACGGCGACAGCCAAAAAATCCATGGCCAGCGCGATGGGCTGTCCGTGGAAGTTGCCGGCCGAGACCACCATATCTTCGTCGGGGAAGACGGTCGGATTATCGGTCGCAGAATTGATTTCGGTAGTGAGAATCTGCTCTATATAATCTATCGTATCTTTCGAAGCTCCATGCACTTGCGGAATACAACGGAACGAATAGGGATCCTGCACGTGCTGTTTCGGCCGAACGATTATCTCGCTGTCCTCCAGCAGCCGGCGGAAGTTGCGGGCCGTGGCGATCTGCCCCTTGTGCGGACGCACGGCGTGCACCTGCTCGCAGAACGGCTCGATGCGGCCGTCGAAGGCTTCGAGCGACAAGGCGCCGACAGCATCGGCCCACTCGCTCAACTTCCGGGCCTCGATCAACGACCACACGCCGTAGGCGCTCATGAACTGCGTGCCGTTGAGCAAGGCCAACCCCTCCTTGGACTGCAACTCGATGGGCTGCCACCCCATTTCGGACAACACCCCGGCAGCATCGCGCACCGCACCCTCGTACTCCACCTCGCCGAGTCCCAGAAGCGGCAGGCTCATGTGGGCCAGCGGTGCCAGGTCGCCCGAAGCGCCGAGCGACCCCTGCTGGTAGATGACGGGCAGTATGTCGTTGTTGAAGAAGTCGATAAGACGCTCGACCGTGGCGAGCTGGACACCCGAATGACCATAGGCGAGCGACTGTATTTTCAGCAGCAGGATCAACCGCACGACTTCGGCGGGTACCCGCTCGCCCGTACCGCAGGCATGCGACATGACGAGGTTCTTTTGCAGAGCGGCCAGGTCGTCGCGCCCCACCGAAATGTTGCACAGCGAACCGAACCCCGTGGTAATGCCGTAGATCGGCCGCTCGGGATTCTCCATCTTGCGGTCGAGGTACTCGCGGCAGCGGACGATGCGCCGGCGCGCGTCGTCGGAAAGCGCCAGATGCAGGCCTTTTTCGAGGATTTCGCGGACACGCCCGATCGACAGATGCTCGGCGGAAATATAATGAAGTTCCATAGATAAACTTTAATTTATTATATGTTTTTCAACGCATTACGTATCATATCCTCATCTGCTTGATTAGGTAAGGTGACCCGCAGCTCAGGCGTGCGCTCCATTTGGCGCCGGATGGCCGACAAAGCCCCCTCGTTGCGCGCCCAGCCGCGGCGGGCGATGCCGTTGTTGACGTCCCAAAAAAGCATGTCGCGGATGCGGCGGTCGGAGTCCTCCGAGCCGTCGATAACCATGCCGAAGCCGCCGTTGATGACCTCGCCCCAGCCTACGCCGCCGCCGTTGTGGATCGAAACCCACGTGGCGCCGCGGAACGAATCGCCGATGACGTTCTGCACGGCCATGTCGGCCGTGCAGGCCGACCCGTCGTAGATGTTCGACGTCTCGCGATAGGGCGAATCGGTGCCCGACACGTCGTGGTGGTCGCGCCCCAGCACCACGGGGGCCGAAAGACGCCCCTCGGCGATGGCGCGGTTGAACGCCTGCGCGATTCGGGTACGCCCCTCGCAATCGGCATAGAGAATGCGGGCCTGCGACCCGACGACCAGCTTGTTGCGGCCGGCCTCGCGGATCCAATGGATGTTGTCGTCGAGCTGGCCCCGGATATCCTCGGGCGCCGTGCGGCGGATCTCCTCCAGCACTTCGGCGGCGAGCCGGTCGGTCAACTCCAAATCCTCGGGTTTGCCGGAAGTGCAGACCCACCGGAACGGGCCGAACCCGTAGTCGAAGAACATCGGCCCCATGATGTCCTGCACGTAGGAGGGATAGCGGAACCGTCCGCCCTCGCCCACGACCGCCGCACCGGCCCGCGACGCCTCCAACAGAAAAGCATTGCCGTAGTCGAAAAAGTACATGCCGCGGGCGGTCAGCTTGTTGATGGCATCGGCCTGGCGGCGCAGCGACTCCTGCACGCACTCGCGGAAGCGGGCCGGCTCCTCGGCCATCATCTTGTTGGATGCCTCGTAGCTCAACCCGACGGGATAGTAGCCGCCGGCCCAAGGGTTGTGCAACGACGTCTGGTCGGAACCCAGATCGACGGCGATCTCTTCGGCCGCGAGACGCTCCCAAAGGTCGACGACATTGCCGACATAGGCGAGCGAGACGACCTCCTTCTTGCTGACAGCCTGACGGATACGCGGGATAAACTCATCCAGGGATTCATGCAGCTCGTCGACCCAGCCCTGCTCGAAACGCTTCACGGCGGCCTTGGGGTTGATCTCGGCGATCACCGACACGACGCCCGAGATGTTGCCGGCCTTGGGCTGCGCGCCCGACATGCCGCCCAAACCCGACGAGACGAAGAGCATGCCGCGCGTATCTTTGCGCCCGGCCGTGAAACGCTTGCGGGCGGCATTGAGCACCGTGATGGTCGTGCCGTGGACGATGCCCTGCGGCCCGATGTACATGTACGATCCGGCGGTCATCTGCCCGTACTGCGACACACCCAGGGCGTTCATCCGCTCCCAATCGTCGGGCTTCGAATAGTTGGGGATGACCATGCCGTTGGTAACGACCACGCGCGGCGCATCGGGATGCGAGGGAAACAACCCGAGCGGATGGCCCGAATACATGACGAGCGTCTGCCGGTCGGTCATTTCGGACAGATACTTCATAGCCAGCCGGTATTGCGCCCAGTTCTGGAACACGGCGCCGTTGCCGCCGTAGGTGATGAGTTCGTGAGGATGCTGGGCCACGGCCTTGTCCAGGTTGTTCTGGATCATCATCATGATGGCCGCAGCCTGCCGGCACTGCGCGGGATACTCGTCGATGGGCCGGGCATACATCTCGTAGTCGGGCCGCAGGCGGTACATATAGATGCGTCCGTACTTGTGCAACTCCTCGGCGAACTCCTTGGCCAGCACGGCGTGGTGCTTCTCCGGGAAATAACGCAAAGCGTTCTTCAAAGCGAGCACCTGCTCCTCGGGCGAAAGGATTTCCTTGCGGCGCGGCGCATGGTTGATCTGCTTATCATAGGGTTTCGCGGCAGGCAACTTGTCGGGGATGCCTGCGCGGATGTCGGCTTGAAATTCCGAAACGGTCATGCTACTGGATTTTTGATTCGACAATGGCTATTACCTCCTCTTCGCGGCGGCGGGCTTCGGCGGCCAATGCTTCGGCCTCGGCAACGAGGGCTTCGGCCGCAGCGCGATCTTTCAGCCCTGCGGCATTGATCTTAACGTTGAGACAAGCCCCCAGCACGGCGCTGCGGGCGGCCAGAGCACCCACCCCGGCATCGGAAACCGAATTGGGATTGCCCTCGGCAGCCATAGCCTGCACGAGGTCGAAGACCCCGCAAGCGGCTTTCATCGTGCGCAACGGCACCTGCGTGGCATAGAGCGTGGCGGCCTGCAACGCTTGGCTGCGGGCAGCCTTCTCCTCATCGGTGGACTTGGGCATGGCGAAGACATCCATGATGCGGTTGAACGCCGCAGTATCCTCATCGACCAGATGCAGCAACTCGGAGAGGAGGGCCTGCCCCTTGTCGGCCCAGCCGGAGAACTCCTCCCACCGCTCGTCCCAGCCGGCCTTGTGGGCCGAGAGGTTGGCGACCATCGTGCCGAGGGCAGCGCCCAGAGCGCCCATATAGGCCGAAATCGACCCGCCGCCCGGAGCGGGCGACTCGCTGGCCGTCTCGTGGGCGAAACCCTTGCAGGTCAGCTCGACAAGCCGCTTGCCGGCACTCTCCGCGTCCAGCAAATATTCGATCACTTTCTCCTCGGGCACGAAAGGTTTCAGATCGCCCAGCCCCATCGACTTGACGGCCACGCGGACGATCTCCTCCTCGGCGATGCCGGTCGAACGCTGCTGCTTGCGCAGGAAATGCTTACCGGCCTCGACAAGCGCCCGTTTGGGCACCAGGCCGACGATCTCGGTACCTGTGACGCGCACCCCACGGGCCTCGGCCTTGCGGCACACCTCGTCGAAAGCGACATGCAAGGGCGTGACGGAGATGTCGGTGATGTTCATCGAGACCTGGGCGATGCCGTACTCCTCGATGAACCAGCCGATAGCCTTGGTGGCCTTGAGCGTGCCGGGCCGCATGACGGGATTGCCGTCGGCATCCTTGACGATCTTGCCGACGATGGGGTTGCCCTCGCGGACGGGGCGCCCCTTTTCGCGCACATCGAACGCAATGGCGTTGGCCCGGCGCGTGGAGGTGGTATTGAGGTTGAAGTTGACGGCGATCAGGAAGTCGCGCGCCCCGACGGTCGTAGCCCCTGTGCGGGCGATCCGCTCATCGTAGGGCCGGGCGCCGAAATCGGGTGCCGACTCGGCATGCGCCAGCTTCTCGGGCAGCGCCTCGTATTCGCCGGCCCGGCAAACGGCCAGGTTCTTGCGCTCGGGCTTGAATGCAGCGGCCTCGTAGCAATAGGTCGGAATCGACAGCTCGTCGGCAATGCGCTTGGCCAAGTCGCGCGACAAGGCGGCGCATTCCTCCAACGTGATGCCGGAAATGGGAATCAAAGGCAAGACATCGGTAGCGCCCATGCGAGGATGCGCTCCCTTGTGATGCCGCATGTCGATCGACTCGGCAGCCTGTCTGACCCCCTGGAAAGCGGCCTCGACGACCGCCTCGGGCGATCCGACGAACGTGACGACCGTGCGGTTGGTCGCCTCGCCGGGATCGACATCCAACACCTTGACGCCGCCCGAACGTTCGATGGCCGAGACGATCCGGCGGATCGTCTCCTGATCGCGCCCCTCGCTGAAATTGGGGACGCACTCAACGATTCTTTGCTCCATAGCTATGATTTTTCCGATTCAATGATTCAAAATACGACGACAGCCATCGGCCCGGCTCCGTACTCTACAAATATAACGGTTTTACGGCAGAAAAAAGCAAGGATCGTTAGGAAAATAACAACGAATTCCGCAGATTCATAACGAACCGGCCCGAACAAGAAATACAACCCTCCCGAACCCAACGGTGCTTTGCGACATCAAAACAATCAGCCCGGAACCTTGCGGTCCCGGGCTGAAGACGCAGCCGGAAAACGAGGGTCAGCGCCGCCCGATGGTCAGCACGACACCGCCGGTGACCCACACGCCGGGCAGACGGATGCCGCCCATGTCGCAATGGCGCGTGTCGGTCAGGTTGGTACCGTCGACGTAAAGCCGGCAGATGCCCTTTTCCCAGGCAAGGCGCGCATCGAGCAGGAAATAAGGCTCGTAGTCGCGGACGATGCTCACCGACGAATCGCCGGGCACGGGATAGTCGGTATAGCTGCCGTTGCGATGGGCGACCGAAGCGGTGAGAGCGAAGGTCATGCGGCGCAGAAAACGCACTTCGACGGCAAGCGCTGCCTTATGGCGCAAAAAATCCATGGCGCTTTTGGCAATGACGTTCGAACTGCGATCGGTCGAGATGTAGGCATAGGAAAGCGTCGCACGCCGCAGGAACCCGTCGGCGGAGGCATATCCTCCGGACAACTCGACGCCATAGGTATCGAGCGCGCTTGTCTGCTCGGAATGCCACTTGCCGCGCCATGCCTCGACGGGGTCGTCGTCGGCATGCCACACCCAGTCGATGATGTCGCGGCCGGCACGGTAATAAGCCGTTGCCGAAGCGCTCCAACGCCCTTTGGCATAACGGGCGCCGGCATGCACGGTGACAGCTTTCTCGGGCACGAGGTCGAGGTTGTTGATCTGGGCGGGCGACGAATAATAAAGGTCGGTGAAAGTGGGCAGACGCATCGACTGCGAAGCCCCGACGCTCAAATGCACCTCCCGGACGGGCGTATAGCCTCCGGCGACGCTCCACAAGGCAGCCTCTCCGTAGGGCGTGAAACTGACGCCGCCCGAAGCGGCTGCATCGAACGCCCCGCGCTGCCACGAATGCCGCAGAAAAAGGTTGCCCGTATGCCGGGCCTTGGCCCGCGTGTAATGGCCGTTGGGAACGGCGAGCGCATCGCCCAAATTGGAGCTGTAGATGTGGTTGAACGCGTAGTCGCCGCCCAGCGTGGTGGTGCCGCCGTCCCAATCGCAATCGGCCCATAACTTGGCGCCCGCATTGTCGGTATTGTGCCGGTTCATAGGCGTGCCGCGCGTCCAGTCGTAGCGGGCGAAGTTCTTGCGGTAACTGACCGCCGCGCCCAACGAGAACCTTCCGACCTGCTGCAACCACCTTAACGA